>NZ_JAUBUY010000003.1:142213-287503 GCF_036705565.1 Microcoleus sp. AT8-B5 | reverse complement strand
CTTGTTGATTTTAGATTTTAGATTTGAGATTTTAGATTGATGGCTGTTTTGGGCCAAGTTGGGTTTAGCGCAATTTTGGCTCTACAGCTTGTTGATTTTAGATTTGAGATTTTAGATTGATGGCTGTTTGTGGTCAAGTTGGGTTTAGCGCAATTTTGGCTCGACAGTCTTGTTGATTTTAGATTTTAGATTTGAGATTTTAGATTGATGGCTGTTTTGGGCCAAGTTGGGTTTAGCGCAATTTTGGCTCTACAGCTTGTTGATTTTAGATTTGAGATTTTAGATTGATGGCTGTTTGTGGTCAAGTTGGGTTTAGCGCAATTTTGGCTCGACAGTCTTGTTGATTTTAGATTTTAGATTTGAGATTTTAGATTGATGGCTGTTTTGGGCCAAGTTGGGTTTAGCGCAATTTTGGCTCTACAGCTTGTTGATTTTAGATTTTAGATTTGAGATTTTAGGCAGTTACGGATAATTTGTAATAGGTAATTCGAGGTTAGAGCGATCGCCCTAGTTGAATCTAGTTTAAGATTGCTATAAGGCCTATAAAAATTTCAATGAAACTTTTAATTAGCAACGACGACGGCATCTTTGCACAAGGCATCCGTAGCCTCGCCAACGCTCTCGCCGCCGCTGGCCACGATGTGAGCGTAGTTTGTCCCGACAGAGAGCGCTCCGCTACCGGCCACGGCCTAACCCTGCACCAACCCATCCGCGCCGAAATTGTCGAATCTATTTTTGAGCCCGCAGTCCAAGCTTGGGCCTGTTCGGGTACTCCCGCCGACTGCGTGAAACTTGCTTTGTGGGCTTTACTTGACAAACCGCCAGATTTTGTCCTTTCCGGTATCAACCACGGGCCCAATTTAGGCACGGATATCATCTGTTCGGGCACGGTTTCGGCAGCAATGGAAGGAATTATGGAAGGTATTCCCAGCATTGCTTTCAGCCTCGCGAGCTTTACTTCGCAGGAATTTGGGCCGGCGGTGGATTTCGCTGTCAGCTTGCTGGCACAGTTGGAAAAACAGCCAATGGCGAAACCGATGCTGTTGAATGTCAACATACCGGCAGTCTCACAAGCAGAAATTACCGGAGTTGCGATCGCCCGTCAAGGCATTCGCCGCTATTTCGACATATTTCAAAAGCGCACCGATCCGCGCGGCAAAACTTATTATTGGCTGGCTGGGGAATTGTTAGAAGATGTAGAAGAAATCGCCGATTCGGCGGTGCCACATGATATTCCTACAGACGTACAAGCTATTCGCGACAACAGAATAACCGTAACTCCTTTGCAATATAATCTCACCTGTGCTCCAGACTTGCACTCGTTGCGGGATTGGCAATTTGCAGGTTTTCCCAAGCAGTGAGCTCCGATCGACCCGATTGGAGCGGTAAACTAGGAATTAAGGAAAAGTGCCTCTCAAGGTCTATACCTTAAGCGTTAACACAGGCTCCCAATTACTTGTTAGTTTTTTTTACTCAAGAAAAACAGTTATGAACGCTCCCACCTATAACACTCATTCTGTCACTTGCCCGATCTGCAACCGTTCCAGCGTCGTAGGCCCCGTCGGGATGGTCAGTGGACTATTCACTTGCCCCCACTGCCATTCTCATATGGTAATTAGCTGGAGCGGTCATTTTGTGCGCGATCCTTTTAGTCTCAAACAACTGACGGTAGGAAAGATGCTCAGGCGCGAGAGCAGACCCTTAGCTCGGATTCAGCGGGACTTTGGGCTGGGTAAGCCTTTGCCGCTGATTGCAATTTTGGGCAGTGTGGTCTTTTTCGGGTGTGTGCTCGCCGCTACGGAACAATCGCTACCCCGACAGAATTCACTTCAAGGATTTTTAGAGTGGGTGAGCGGAACTGGTAATTCCCAAGATATCTCACGTTAACATTTCTTAAAAAAGATTCTGACAGATACTGCGTGCAAATATCTAGTCCTTTAGGTAGAAATCACACTATTTTAGCCATTGCATCCATCTGAAGCTACGGGTAAGCGCTTAGACGCCGTGCCCTTCTTCCTGTGTCCAAAAACGTCAAAACCCCAGTCCGGCAGGGGTTTTAACCCCTGTAGGGAAAGCGCCGTACCCGTAGGTGTCAACTTAACGTGCAACCGATAGTCCGACAGTCCGACAGGGGTTGAAACCCCTGCCTCAAAGCTAAAGTCGTCTGAAGACGACTAATGAGTTTTTCAGTCCTCTTTGATAGGACTTTAGCTATAAGCCCTGTGGAAGATCATTCCCTGGCGAAGAGTGCCGGGTGAGCCGGAGGACTGGCGGACTAAAAGCTTAAGTTGACACGCCTACGGCGCTCGCCGTAGGCGTGTACTCAATTTAGAAACTCAGCAATTTTTCTAACTGCTGCTTCCAAAATTGCTGGCGACTCGACTAAGGCAAATCGCACGTAGCCTTCTCCTGATTTCCCGAAACCGGCACCGGGGGAAGCTGCGACTCCTGTACTCTGTACTAGCTGAGTGCAAAATTTCACGGAATCTTGGGCCCAAGGTTCCGGCAGTTTCGCCCAGACGTACATGGTGGCGGGGGGTACGGGTACTTGCCAGCCGATGCTCTGTAGCGCGTTTACAAAGGCATCCCGCCGTTTTCTGAAGGTTTCTACGCTGGTTCTGACGGTATCTTGAGGGCCTGTTAATGCGGAGATCGCTCCGTTCAAAATCCCTCGGTATTGGTTGAAGTCCACTGCGGCTTTTACCTGTCGCAGGGCTGCAATTAGTTCGGAATTGCCGATCGCATATCCGACTCGAAAACCTCCCATACTGTAGGATTTGGATAGTGTAAAAAACTCGATCGCCACACTCTTATCTCGATCCGCCTGAAAGATTGACGGTGCCATCAATTTGCGGTTTTCCTCGATCCCAGAGGGCGGGCACGGGGGCACCGCCCCTACGGAATCGTCAAACACCAAATCTACATAAGGGAAATCGTGCACCAAAACCAGCCGATGTTCCCGACAAAAAGCCACGGCTTTCTCAAAAAAAGCAACCGGGGCGATCGCAGTTGTAGGATTGTGAGGATAGCTCAAAACCATCATCTTCGACTCAGCCAACACTGCTGTCGGAATATCTTCAAATATCGGCAAAAACGCATTTTCTGCTAATATCGGCATCGGATAAATTTGACCGCCGGCCAAATGCACACCGCCCGCGTGGGAAGGATAGCCCGGATCTAGCAACAAAGCAAAATCTCCGGGGTTGAGTACAGCTAAAGGCATATGCGCTGTGCCTTCTTGGGAACCAATTAACGGCAGCACTTCTGTTTCTGGATTGACTGCTATTCCAAATTTTTTCTCGTACCAAATAGCTGCTGCTTCCCGAAAATCTCTTGTGCCGTTAAATAGCAAATAGCCGTGGGTGCTGGTGTCGGACAGAGAATGTGCGATCGCATCTGTAATGTGAGCAGCCGCCGGCAAATCCGAAGAACCCAGAGACAAGTCAATCACATTCTGCCCCGCTGCTCTAGCTTGAGCTTTTGCCCGATCCATATCGGCAAATACATTAAATTGCAGTGGTTCTAAACGTTTAGCAAATTGCATATTTTCTATATTTTTGTGGATTTTTAAGGACTATTTTTATATTAGCTAAATTATTTTTTTTACTAACCACAGAGAGCGCAGAGGGCGCAGAGTCAGAGAGGAATATCGAGGAGAAAAGAGAGGTGTTAAAAAAATATTTGTGCTTGTTATAATTGTAAGTTGGGAGTTGGAAACTCCCGAATCATTTCCAAACTTTATAAGTGAGCGTCGAGCAAACCGATCAAAGTTTGTTTAGTAATGGCTCCCTCGTGAGAAAGCACTACTTCGGCATTTTTAAACAGCCGGAGAGCTGGGACTCCTTCTACTTTATACTGCTTGACAGTATTAGGATTGGGGTCAATTTCCATTTTAACCACTTTCAGCCGATCGCTGTAGTTGGCCGCCACCCAGTCTATCGAAGGCGCGATCAGTTTGCAAGGCCCGCACCAAGTAGCCCAAAAATAGGCAAGCACTGGTTGCTCTGCTTTCAGGACTTCTGTTTCAAATTTTTCGTCGTTAATGACAATTACACTGTTGCTCATGGTTCTGCGATTATTTTTTCTATTTATTTCTAAAGCACCGGCTGGCGTGAAACTTGCACCAACTTAGAAGACAGGCCCAAAAAACTGTTACTAATTTTAAAACATTCTGCGAATTATTGAGTAGAAACTAAGGACTGGGGGCTGATGGCTAATTCTGTATGGCGTTTGATTCCACTGTTGTCGGCGTCTGGTAGCGTGCAGATGGCGATCGACCAATGGCTACTGGAACAGCATCTAGCGGGCAAACATCCGCCAACTCTGCGATTTTACACTTGGCAACCGACGGCGATTTCCTTGGGCTACCACCAGCGCCGATGGCCGGAGTTTTGGCAGCAGTTGTCTTGGGAGGGAATGCCTGTGGATTTGGTGAGGAGGCCCAGCGGCGGGCGCGCCGTGCTGCATCAAGGGGATTTAACTTATGCAGTTGTGGCGTCGGGGTTTGGAAGCAGCCGTATGAAAGCTTATCAGACTATTTGCGAGTTTTTGATTGAGGGTTGGAGGGCGATGGGTTTGGATTTGCACTATGGGGAAGCTGGAAGGGGTTATATTCACAATCCGAATTGTTTTGGTACTGCGACGGGTGCGGATTTAGTTACCGCTGATGGCTGCAAGTTAATTGGTAGCGCGCAATTACGCAGGGGTGATGCAATTTTGCAGCACGGTTCGATGCGTTTGCAGCCGGATGTTTGTTTGTTTTCTCAAGTGTTTGGGGAGCAATTAATTCCTGTGCAATTACCTCTATCTCAAGGGGGAGATGATTTGATGGCCACTGTAATTGATGTTTTGAGTGCGGCGGCTTGTCGCTGTTTTGAAATTGATTTGGAGGTGCAGCCACTTTCGGATCGGGAATGGCAGGATATTTTGGAATTAACAAGTAATCAAGTGTTTCACATTTTTTAACCTGCATATTTGGGGTGGGCTTTCCTGCTACCTTTTGGGAACAGCCAAGATGGCCGTTCCACAAGAGCTTTCTGGGATAACTATTGTGGGTATACCGCCTTTTGGGAACAGCCAAGATGGCCGTTCCACAAGAAAAATTATTTGCTGTAGAATAGCCATCTTGGCTGTTACTGATACAAGTTAAAAACTTGTACAGTTATTTTTATTAAAAGTTTTCCGGGCCGTTGATCCGACGCCAAAAAAGTTAAATTTAAATGCAGTACCGCTTAGGGCTGTGGCGGAATTTGAACGATCGGCTCTTTGGCAATTTCGCCCAATTTCACAGAATCCAGCAAGCTTTCCCAATCAGCCTTGAACGTTGTATCATTAGGCTGATCGCGGCGAGCGGCAGCTAGGGTGCTGAGGGCATCTTGCCAAATCCCATTTTCAGCATAAATAACGGTTTTCTGGCGCGGATCTGCCTGATCTAATTGACGGCGGATATCTTCACTGAGTTCAACTCGCCGTACCGTACCGATTTCTATCTGATCTGCCGATCGGTCTAGAGAGTCGCAAATCACTGTAAAATTCCAAGTGTAACTTTTGCCTACTTCCAAGGGCGGCACATTTTGGTTGGCGGGGATACTAACGCCGATTACCCCTGATAAATTGCTAATTGTGAGCTCCTGTTTATAAATCTCCTTGCCGCTTTCATCTTGTAGGATAAATTCGGCTGATTCGGCCTCTGTTTGAGGCAAGTAGAAAAAGAACGTTGGATAGTCGGAAACAGTCCGTCCCATCTTATTTTTAGGCACTAAGGCTGTGAGACCTAGCTGACTAATGCTCGCGCAGCCACCGCGCACAGGCCGTCTCGGTTGAGTGGGGGGCCAATTATCTATATCTTCAGTAGGCGGAATGAAGCGCGGCCCTCCCGGTATAGGGTTGGGTGGGCGGTCAGGTGTGTTTATGCTGGGCTGTCCCACAACTGCCAATTGAGAAATGTTAAGTGTGGCTATCAATACTATTGAGCCAACTGATATCAGATTGATGAGAAACTTAGTAATTGTTTTCACATTAACTCCATGAATTTGTAGGGAGAGATTCTCTCTTTTTATTTCTTTTTCCTTCCCAAAACCCGGTAGACATTAACTTTTTGTTCCCTACCTCTTAAAGGCAAAGCTCCCCAAGATTCTACCTCAAATTTGTCGGCCAAATGCACAAAGGTTTCTTCTGCAATCAATATCCGGCAAGTGTCCTCGTGCCGCTCCTTTTCGCAGCTTTCTAGGCGAGAGGCAATATTTACGCTGTCGCCGATCACTCCATATTCTAAACGGGTTGTGCCTCCCAGACTACCCACCATCACAGGCCCTGTAAAGATGCCTACTCGCATTTTTACGGCCGGTAAACCGCGTGTGAGCCAATTTTGATTCATTTCTGGCAAGCGCGAACTTATAGCTAAAGCGCAAGATACGGCGAGGCGAGCATCTTCTGCAATTTCTTCGCGAGTGGTGCGGGGAATGGGTACGCCAAATACTGCCAGCATTCCATCTCCGGTAAATTTATTAATCACGCCTTGATGTGCTTGGACTTCTTGGGCCATTGCTGATAAATACTCATTTAACCAACTCATTACCACTTCTGGCGCGAGTTTTTCGGAGATTGTACTAAAACCCTGCACGTCGGTGAGGACGATCGTAGCAGTAACTTTTTGCCCTGGCAATAACCCTGATTCGAGCAGATGGACGCGCTCTTTCCACAGGGCATTTGCGATCGCGGGTGAAGTTTGTTGTCCTAATAATTTCATCACAATCCCTTGCTGTTGTCTCGACTGCTCGTATTTATAGGTAACTGCGACTCCTGCGGTGATTAAAAGGGCAAGGGCTGGAGCAATTAGAGGTATCCACCCCTGTTGTAGGAAGAGGAAAAAGGTGAATCCGAATAATGAGCCGCAAGCTACGATCGCGATCGCGATCAAATTCAGCGCTTTTTCTAGCCGCCAAGCTAAACAGCCACCCACTGCACTCCAAACCACAATCCAGAGGATTTCTTGCCATTCATCCCAATACCAAAATAGCCCTTGGCCGTCTAAAACTGCACTGAGAATTTGGCTGGTGGCCGTTGCGTGAATTAATACCCCAGGCGTCGGGATATTACCGTTTTTAGTAGCGCTGTAAGGGGTAGAAAAAATATCTTTTACTGTTGGGGCTGTCACCCCGATTAAGACTATTTTATCTTTTACCAAGTTGGGGTCTACTTTGCCCTCCAAAACTTGAGTTATGGTCACGGTTTCTGCTATCTTTTTAGGAGAGCGGTAAGTGAGCAATATTTGATAGCCTTGGGCAGGAATGTTTTGATAACCTCCTGAGTTTGAGCGCAACTTTGAAAATACTGTTTTATCTACTAAGAATTCATTGTTTTCTGTAGCTTTATATTCTATATTTTTGCTATCAAAATATGCAAAAGCTAGCCTGGAGGGAAATGAATAAAACGTGTTTTTACCATCGCCAATAGACATCACATTACGACGCACTATACCATCTGGATCGAGATACAAATCGTTAAATCCTACCCGCTTGTCTGGTATGTTGGGAGGTGGCTGGACTCGATCGTACTTTAAGGAGCCGATGAAGGTAATGGGAAAGACTTTGGGGTTTTTCAGTTGAGTGGCTAATTCTGCATTTCCCGGTTCGTAGGGAATATCACGAATTATATCGAGACCAATAGCTGTGGGTTCCAAACGCGCTATTTCGCCGATCGCTTTTGCTAAAACGCGATCGGAAATTGGCCATCTGTTTAAAGCACTAATGTCCCGATCGGTGATTTCAACTATCAGCAACCTGGGGTCAGGGCCGCGATCTTGCCCCAACTGCACCATGAGGTCGTAAGCATTTAATTCTAGTGGCTGCAACCCGCCTAAATGCCTCACTCCCAATAGAGTTCCGGTCACGACAATCCAGATGATAGCAACAGGTTGCAAGTCAGCGTTGGGGAATAAATAAGTTAAATTTTTCCCAAGTCCCTCCGCAAATTTATGATAAATTCTCTTAAAGAATTGGGGCATAAAATTTAGTGTTTCAACCCTGAGTCACAAAGTATGCTACATCTTAACCGATCGCTGATGCCCCTTACTGATGCCAAATTTTTAGTTTTCTTGTGCAGTTTTGGCGATCGCACTTAATTGCAATCCCTGCGGATAGCTGTTTTCTTCTTTGCTGCGCTTGATGTCGGCCATTGAAATCTGTGGTTTGAGGTATTTTGCTAAAACTTTAACCACGTCGCCCCGATCGAGCGTCCCCACTACTGAACCAATCGGCGAGAGGACGATGATTCGGGGGAGTTGACGGGCTTCCATGCTGTTAATTACTTCTGCAAGGGAGGCTTTTTCGGAGACTGTGGGGGTTTTTCCCAGGGGTTTCAAAATGTTGTGCAAAGTCTGAATTTGCCATTGACTGCGTTCTGTGAAGCGAATATCGTCGATCGACACTAAGCCCAAATCCCGGCCGTTGGTCGCAGCAATATAAAATGGAAACGGATTGACTTCTAACAAATATCGATCGGCAAATTCTCGCAGAGTCAAATCTGCATCTACAACTCGAAACTCGCGACTCATCGCATCGCTGGCTTTAATTTTGAGCAGGGCTTCTTGCAGCGAAGTAACTTGGCTATAAGCAGTGGCATTGCGAATGCCAAACCAGCCAATCAGTGCAATCCACAAGCCGCCGTACTCCCGCGCTAAAAAGCATAAACTCAGACCCAAAGCAACAGCCAGCCAACCTAAAACTTGTCCTGTTTTTGCCGCCCAGCGAACGCCGGCAAATCGAGATCCGGTGATTTTCCAAATTGCTGCTTTTAAAACTTGTCCTCCATCCAAAGGCAGACCGGGAATTAAGTTAAATAATCCCAAAACGAGATTGATTAGTGCTACCCTTTCGGTGACAATTGCTAGCAAACTTTGCGGGGGAAGAACTTGAGAACCCAAACCGAGGATTAAAAACAGCGCAAAGCTGACTAGAGGGCCGGCAATGGCTACTTGAAAAGCTTGACCGGGAGTTTTGGATTCCGAGTCGATCGAAGCTACTCCGCCAAATAAGAATAAGGTAATAGAATTAACTTTAATGCCTTGCGATATCGCCGCCAAGCTGTGTCCGAGTTCGTGCAAGAGCACGGAAGCAAACAGTAGCAGAGCTATTGCTAACCCCGCACTCCAGGAGAGCGCAGGCCCCCACAGGCGGTAACTGCTGGCGTATTCGCGGGTTGCTAAGGCTAAAATTATAAACCACGAATAATCTATAACTAGGGGGATGCCAAATAAAGAGCCGATTCGCCAACCTGTCTGCATGAATTTTCCTGGGAAAGGAGAGCAAGAAAGAGTTTCTATTATATCTTTTCTCACCCCTTGCCTTTGCCTTTCCCCTGATTTTTACAGAACTCCGGCGTTACCCAAGCCCAAGATTACTCCGGCTCCGAGCAAGTGGCCGAAGCTGGCTGTTGCCAGCAATTCTGGTACGCCGAAGCCTTTGAACATTCCAGGGAGTGCCACGGGTAAAGCTGGGCCCTTGCCTCGGTTTTGCTTGGAGATGCCGTAGTAGCCGATCGTGATCGCCAGCAAATTGCATAAAATCATTGTCAGTCCTACCAGTGGCGACCACTCCGGTGTTGAGGGAGCGGTAGATTGTACGGCTAACAGCAAAGATGAGGTGATCATGTTCTTATTTCCTGATTTCACAGATAAATTGATTTCCCAGATTATAAAAAGCGGTTTGCATTAAACTAAGATTTGTTTTAATAGTTAACAATTCGTTTATATTTTGATACAAATTCGGAACGGAGGAATCGGAGTGCGGGTTAAAATTTGCGGAATCACTAAATTAGACCAAGGAATTGCGATCGCCCGCTTGGGAGCCCAGGCTTTGGGGTTTATCTGTGTGCCGGCTTCCCCCCGCTATGTCAGCCCAGAAACAATTCGCCTGATTGTCGAGCAATTGCCGGAAAATGTCGATCGCATCGGCGTTTTTGCCAACACCACAATAGAAAATATCTGTCAAGTAGCGGCAGAGTCAAATTTAAGCGGGGTGCAGTTGCATGGAGATGAAACAGCGGAATATTGCGATCGACTGCGGGAGTTTTTGCCGGGAATTGAAATTATTAAAGCCCTGAGAGTTAAGACTCCTGAAACTTTAGCCACCGCTGCTGTTTATGCTGTTCGTGTCGATACTTTACTGCTGGATGCTTACCATCCAGGGCAATTGGGCGGTACTGGTAAAACGATCGACTGGATGATGTTATCAGAGTTTAGACCGCCGTGTCCTTGGCTGCTGGCGGGCGGTTTAACACCCGATAATATTTTAAATGCAATTGATAGCGCGATCGGCAATAACTTCAGCGGTGTTGACCTTTCTAGCGGCGTAGAAATAGCGCCGGGAGATAAAGATTTGACCAAAGTTGCTCAGTTGTTTGCTAATTTAAGTCAACTTGCTAATCATTGATACAGCATATTTCATGTAAATGTAGAACGCGAGAAACCGGGTTTCTTAAACAGTATCACTAATGATACGAGAACTGTAAAGAAACCCGGTTTCTGGGGTGTAGTTCATAAACCTGGAATACGCTGTAAATTGGCAATACCAAATTCGCGCTTTTTATGCGATTCATTCTTTAGTCTGCGCGAGCGAAGCCTGCCTTATACAAGGCAGAACTCGTTTCTACAGTAGCAATTTCAACCGCAGTCTATGCCGTTTAGGATCGCGAATTAAATAACTTACAATTTTAATTGTTATTGTGGGATGGGCGGGACGCCCGTCCAAAAAGGACGGGCGTCCCGCCCATCCCACTTTCAAGAGTGGAAGTTATTTAATTCTCATTCCTTATTCTTTTATCGCCGGATCTCAAAAGTACGCGCGGCGGAGCTATCGCCAAGGGAATCGCCTTCCGGGTCTTCGTATTCCAAAACCAACTCGCTCACCCTAGCACCGCTGGGGCCGCCTCGGCACCAACTAATCATTTGTTCAACAGCTTTTTTGGAGCCTTCAAAGACAGCTTCGACGCGCCCGTCGGGGAGATTTCTTACCCAGCCGCCCAGGCCGAAATACTTTGCTTGATTCTTCGTTGAATATCGGTATCCTACTCCTTGAACTAATCCCGAAACAAAAACGCGGACTCTGACGGGCGGCAATGATTGGTTTTGCATAATAAACGGCTCAACTTACTGCTAACATCTGTTTGAAAATTTTAAGGATCGGTTTGATTATGTTAAATTTTAGCGCGATGGTGCTGCCGGGATTCCTGATACGCCGCGTCACCCTGGCTTTTTCAACTATTCCCGATGTCACTGATTGGCTGGTTGCAGCTATGCTCGCGCTGGTTTACACTTCGATCGCTCTTTCCATTGGTTTTTGGTCAGGATTTCTAAAAGTAGACGTGCAAACCTCTCGGCGTACAATTGTGGGAGTGCTCGTTGGCTGTTTGTTAAGTCCGGGCATCACCGAGGAGTTATTGTTCCGGGTGTTAATGCTGCCGCACCCGTTTGAGAAGGCTTCTGGGTTAATGCTGTGGTTTTGGGGATGTGCGAGTTTGGCGGTTTTTGTAGTTTACCACCCGCTGAACGCGCTGACTTTTTACCCGGTTGGTCGATCGACCTTTATGAATCCAGTATTTTTGCTACTGGCGGCAATTTTGGGAGTTGCGTGCTCCCTCGCATACCTGCAAAGCGGTTCTATCTGGCCTGCGGTGGCGCTTCACTGGCTCGCAGTGACAGCCTGGCTGTTGCTACTGGGCGGTTACAGGAGGCTATATGGTTAAATGTAAAAAGTCCAGCATCACTATTTTGTCGGGAGGATCTCAGTTGTGGGTATCATCGGAGCGATCGTAGGTTTTTTGGCAGGGGTAGCAGTTGCTTACTGGTTAGTGGAAAAGCGCTTAAAGAAGCAAAAGCAAGAATACTTGCAGCAAACTCGCAGAATTACTGAGGAAATAGAATTAGCTCAGATGTCTCGGGTGCAACAAGCTGTAGAATCTCAGAAAGGAGAACGGGAAAATCAGCTTAGAAAAGCTACTATCGAACACGAAAATTTACTCAGACAAGTTACTACCCAATACGAAAACCAGCTCAAACAAGTTGCGGCTCAATATGAAAATCAGCTCCAACAAGTTTTGGCAGAACGCGACAGTCAGCTCCAACAAGTTTTGGCCGAACGCGAGAGTCAGGTCCAACCACTTGCCAGCGTAGACGAGTACGAGCTGCGACGACAAATCAGCGAGGAATTAGAAGCCGCTAACAATGCTAGGATGCAGCAAAATATCCAATCTTTGCAAGCCGAACACGAACATCACTTACTCAGAGTTGCTGACGAATTGCATCTAAATTATCAAGCTCAGATGGAGCAACATTTGCAAAACTTGCAAAATGAACACGAAATTCGCTTGAGGCAAACTGCCGAGGAATATGAGAACCGCGAGGTTGAGCTGCAGTTAAATATGGAGGCTTTGCAAGAGCAATACGAGAGTCAGTTGCAAGCGGCTCACGAGCAGTTGAGAGCTCACGAAGCTCAGATGCAAGCTACTATCAGGTCTTTGCAAGAGCAGTACGAGAGTAATGTACAACAAGAAGTCCCGGAGCAGCAGTTTAGTCAGTTAAATTCAACAGAATTTGCCGAAGGTGTATCACAAGAAGAAGTTTGGCAGGAACTGTCAAGTGAGTTAAATCAAACAGAAGTTGAAGAAGAGTTAAATTACACAGGTTTTTCAGAACCACAACCCATTGATTTACATCAACCCGAAGTCGAACAACAGCTTCCAATTACCAGACAAGCACCAAGCTATTCCCTACCGCAGTTGATGGGATGTGTTCAAAGTCAGGACAAAGAAACCCGGAAGTTTGCAGCGTCTGCTTTAGGTAAAATGGCTGCTGCTAATGCTCTGAGATCCGAAGGTCAGCGAGCAATAGAAACCTTGGGAAAATTAGCTCAAGATATTCACCCGGAGGTGCGCGAAGCTGCTGTGGAAGCACTAGCAATGATTAAGTCGGAAAAAGTGATTCCGCTGCTACAAAAAGCTTTGCGAGATATAGATAGCGGTGTGGCTAAATCGGCAAGTGCTGCGCTCAATAAGTTTAAGTTTTATCCGCGCACTCCGGCGGCTAAGCCGAAAACTGTTGATGTAAAGAAACCAAAGCGTTAAGCATTTACGAGCATAAATATAGCAATTGTAAATTGCTTACAACCCAGTAGGGAACCCACATTGTGGTGTCCTTACCGAGGTGCTATATTTCACTCCATTTCAATTACTACCACAAACTGTGGAGGTTGGGTTGACGAAAGAAATCAAACTCAATTATTCGATCGACAACTCGCCCAATTTTTAGCAGACATAGCAGACACCCCGCTGTTTAAAACCGTAGGCTGAAACCTTTTTTAGCAACTGGCGATTGAAATCGCTTCTTGTATCTTCACGCATCCTGTAGGGGCGGGTTTTACCAATCATCTATGCCAGAAACCAACAATATAATAAACCCGCCCCCACTTGGGCGGCAAATCCGAATCTACATTTTTTGGATTCGCTCGAATATCAGGTTAATCTGGGTTATCGGTGGTGTGGGGGCGGGTTTACAAGATTGTTTGCGGTTATCAAATATTGTTGGTAAAACCCGCCCCTACAGTTAACTCGCGACTGATGACTAATTTAAAATCGCTGCTTTGTACCGAGTATAAGTTTGAGGTCGCCGGAGTCGCTAACAGCCATATCTAAGCGAATTAATCCAAAGGACGATCGCACCCTCACACCCAGCCCAACACCCGCCCCAGTCCCCGGTTTGTCCCTGACTACGGCCGGTTTTCCCAGTACACTATCTCCCGTTCCCAAATCCGACGCAAAATCAGCAAATATCACGCCGCCAACATCCCTCCCGACAGGAAACCGATATTCACCCGAAGCTAAAAAATAACTCCTGCCACTGCCAATATCCCCGCTATCGTAACCCCGCACAGAATTGCGACCGCCGAGGCGAAAAGCTTCCGTTGGTGGCAAATCCCCGATTACCGTGCCCGCTTGCAAGTTAAAAGCCAGCATTTCGGGCAAGGCTTCGGACTCGCTGATGCCGAGCAAAGTTACTGGTACATAATGTATATAATTTGCTAACAGCCTGTTACTCACAATGTTACCTCGTCCCAGAGGTATCGACTGCTCGGTGCTGAGGCTCAGAATCGAGCCGCTGGTGGGGTTGAAGGGATTGTCCCGCCGATCGAGCATCGCACCAAAAGAAACAGTGTATAACTCGTCAACGCCGCTGCCGCTGAATGTGAGAGGATTGCCGAGTTCGTCGCGACGGGCAATATTTAAGTTGCGATCGCGCGTACTGATGTTTGTATAATTCAGTCCCAAAGTCGATTGCCAATCGCCCAAAGGTCTGGTAAACCTGAGATTTCCCCCCACCCGAATTTCCCGAACTCGGTTCCCGTTGGGCAAATCAATATCTTTGTTGAAAATTTCCGATATTCTGCGATCGCCAAAAGCTCTCACACTGTATCCCAAACGGTCTTCGGCGGCAACGTAAGGGCTGACAAACTCGACATCGTACTGGATACCTCGGAGGCTGGGTTCAAGTTCCACCGCTAGCCGCTGGGGGTTGGTGCCGAAAGTTCGATCGGTATAGGAAAGAGGAACAGCAACGCCAACATCATCACTAAGACTGGCACTCACGCTAAAAGAGCGAGCCGATCGCTCTTGAACGTTGTAAATTACATTAACATCCGTGCCAACTTCTTCGATCGAAACCGTAACTTTCTCAAACAATCCCAATTGCTGCAACTGCTGTAAATCCGATCGTACAACTTCCCGGCTGTAGTTATCCCCCGCCTTGAGTTTGAGCTCACCTCGGATAAAATCTTCCGAAATTCTGCCCTCAATTCGATTCCCTTTTCTATCAACAGCTTCGCCTCTGGAATTGACAAAGCGAATTTTCACCTCAGCAACGTAAACGCCTTCAGCATTGCCCGCTTGACTGATTTGTAGAGTACCGCCTAGCTGTCTGGCGTTGCTGTTTACTGCTTCGGGGATTTCAGCGTTGGTCGCGATCGTCGCCGGAGTTTTTAACAGAGATGTAAAATCTTTATTGTGGTTGGACTTGAGTGAGGGCGATTCCCTAGGGGATAGCTGCGCCCCGCGTACTTCAGCCAACATTCCTGTGCCACCAAACAATTCATCTCTTGTGGAACGGGCATCTTGCCCGTTCTGGACAGATGCTGCACCGTTCTTGACAGATGCTGCACCATTTTCAATCAGCTTTTGATGAACAGGCAAGATGCCTGTTCCACAAAACAATTCATCTCTTGTGGACCGGGCATCTTGCCCGTTCTGGAGAATGGTGCCAGATGTGAGACTCACCTCATCCTCCTCCCTCTGTGCTCTTGTGGGACAGGCGTCTCGCCTGTCAATTTCTGCGGTTCCCTCTCTAAACTGGGCCTCAGTCGGTGCGGCACTCGGATCGATCGCCCCGGCTGCCAATTCGCCGCCAGCCAGCCCAGCCAAAGTCAAAAATGCAATAATCGGAATTCGCATAGACATTAAATTTAAAGCATACCCAACGCATATTACCCAAAACCTGGCCCCCTGCATAATTAGCCGAAAAGAAACCCGGTATTGTTGAGGCTACCGGGTTTCTGGGATGCTGAAATGTCGGAAAGTTCGACCGCGGGCGATCGTAAATTGGGGAAACCGAAAATTTGTTTAAATAGCTTGTCGAGAAACACGTTTCTCAAAATGAGCCTGAGTCTGCTGCAACAGTTGTTCGCGACTATCCTTAGCGGTGGTAATGGTAGGGAGCAAGTTGCGAGCTTGTAAAGTCATGTGAAGCTGTAGGTGTGCTACGTACTCACTGACATCTTCGCGAAGAGAGCAAGCCGGGTACTGTCTTAAAGTAGAGTTCA
Organism: Microcoleus sp. AT8-B5; assembly: GCF_036705565.1. Lineage (NCBI taxonomy): Bacteria > Bacillati > Cyanobacteriota > Cyanophyceae > Oscillatoriales > Microcoleaceae > Microcoleus > Microcoleus sp. AT8-B5. The sequence goes on along the minus strand of NZ_JAUBUY010000003.1, from coordinate 271,640 downwards.
AAGTGTTCTCCTGCTTTGGGTTTGTAGTATTTTCTAATAATCATAGACAATATCATGGTCTATTTCTAACTGTGTACTCCGTAATGAAGTTTAACCTTTGGACTGCTTTTTTGTTACAATCCTTTACAAAGATTCCTGACCGATCGGGAGTCGATCGCCATGCAGTCTCAAGCACCTGTAGAACAAGCGCACACATTAAGTACATTTGTCAATAGCAGCAGCCAAACAGCCACCTACCTCGACATCGCGTGCGGCAGACTCTTATTGATGCTGCAGAGTGTCTTAGGAGAAAAGACTTGCTGGCTGCCATTAATTGAGTTACTGCAATCTCAGTTTCGGTGCATTAGTTTAGATATGTTGGGTTTTGGAGAATCCAGCAAACCAGAAATCCGCTACGACGTAGCTGTAGAAGTTGCTTTTGTGCGGCAAGTTGTAGAACAACTAAATATCGAACCTTGCTGCATCATCGGACATTCTTTTGGCGGTTGGGTAGCATCTGCATATTCCCTCAAATATCCTAATTCTGTGAGCAGTTTAGTGTTAGCAGCACCAGCCGGAATTCGGGACGACAGTTTTTGCGGTGAATACGATGCTTTGCGGCCGCTATTGTGGGAAACTCCAGTTGTTGATTGGGCATTGCAGTTGGCAAAACCTTTTGCGAGTTTAGCGGGAAAAAGTGAGAAATTGCAGCAAATTTCGGGGTGGCGCAGGGAGTTGATATCTCAACCAGTAGCAAGGTCATTGTTAATGAGTCGGATGCAGCCAGAAGATGCAGTTGATACAGTAGAAAAAGAAATTCACAAATTGCAAATTCCTACCTTAGTTATCGCAGCAGATAGTGACGAAACAATTCGTCTATGGCACTGTGAAACCTAGGCTAACAAGATACCGGGGGCAGAGTTAGCAATTATTCCCAATGCCACTCACGGGTTGCCGCAAACTCAAGCTCCAATTATGGCGAAGTTGACTTGTGAATTTTTGAATAATTAAGAAAAACTGTGCAAGAAGCCGAATCATAAAAATTGTGATAAGCCACAAATGGAAAATAATTGTGTTTTAGTATACTACTTTATTAGGAAATACAGAATATATTGATTAGTGTATTATACAATTTTTTTTATGGCTCTTAAATCTTGTGTCAGCAGGAGCTACAGACATTTAGTGGAGTCGGGGGTATTACCAATGGCAGCACTGAGCAACTACTTTAATCTGGAAGAAATTACGACAGCCAGAAAAATTAGTGCTGCGGTAATTAACATCAGCGGCCGCCAGCGAATGCTTTCCCAACGAACGGCTTTTTTTTGCATGAGGTTAGTTGGCTCTCAGAATGGCGTAGAAAGAGCCAAGCTGCGGGGGAATTTGTTAGAGGCGATCGAGCTTATGGAAAAATCCCACCGCGACTTAATTAATACTAGCAGCAGCCTCAACTTATTGAGTCCCCCTTCAGCCACCGTCAAGGCCATGTATTTTGAGCCACCACTGTATTTAGACAAACAAGTACGCGCATATATCGATCGAATAAAAGCCTTGGTGCAAGTTCCTGATGCCGAACTCAGGCTGGAAAATCCCCACCTGCTGTACATTGTCGAAGCAGCGGGCGGCGACTTGCTAGAAGCTTTCGATGCCGTAGTGAGTCAATACCAGCAAGAAAGCGAAATCGAACAATTTGAAATCGACCTTAAACAGGTAGAACTTTATCAAGAAAGTTGTGCTGCTACCTCGAAAGCGGAAGCTCAAGCAGCCCAGCTCGATCGCGCACTTTGCGAACTAAAACAAACTCAAGCTCAACTCCTCCACAGCGAAAAAATGTCTTCGCTGGGGGCGCTAATGGCTAGTATCGTCCACGAAATTAATAACCCAGTTAGTTTTATTTACGGCAACTTGAGCCATGCGGAAATTTATACTCAAGATTTGCTACACCTGCTGCGCCTCTATCGAGAATACTGTCCAAATCCCTGTCCCGAAATCACAGCTAAAATCGCAGAGATAGATCTTGATTTTCTAGTTGAAGACTTGCCTAAAGTTATGTCTTCCATGCAAATGGGTTCCAATCGCATTCGCGAAATTGTCAAATCTATGGGCAATTTTTCGCGAACCGATAACACTAACATGACCATGTGCGACTTGCACGACAGCATTGACAGCACCGTGTTAATTTTGCGAAACCGTCTCAATTCTCAAATAGATCGTCGCGACATTCAAGTAATTAAAAAATATGGAAAGTTGCCTCCTGTAGAGTGTTATTCAGGACAGCTAAATCAAGTATTTATGAATCTAATTACCAACGCGATCGATGCTTTGGACGAGGTAGCACAAAATCAGCCCAATGCTGCGCTAAAAATTTTTATCAGCACAGAATTAGCTGGCCCCGATCGCGTGAGAGTGCGGATTGCTGACACGGGAACCGGAATGACACCACAGATAAAAGAGCGAATGTTCGAGCAGTTTTTCACCACCAAGGAAATCGGTAAAGGTACCGGTTTAGGATTGTCTATTGTCTACAAAATCTTAGTAGAGAATCACCGAGGCTCGCTTCGGTGCGAGTCGGAACCCTGCAAGGGAACCGAGTTTATCATGGAACTGCCGATCCAGCAAACTTAAGCAATTTACTAATCCTCGAAATTTATCTATTTTAACTATGTGTGGCACGGGCGTCCCGCCTGTGTTAACTGTGGCACGGGCGTCCCGCCTGTGTTAACTGTGTGTGGCACGGGTGTCCCGCCTGTGTTAACTGTGGCACGGGCGTCCCGCCTGTGTTAACTATGTGTGGCACGGGCGTCCCGCCTGTGTTAACTGTGGCACGGGCGTCCCGCCTGTGTTAACTGTGGCACGGGCGTCCCGCCTGTGTTAACTGTGTGTGGCACGGGCGTCCCGCCTGTGTTAACTGTGTGTGGCACGGGCGTCCCGCCTGTGTTAACTGTGGCACGGGCGTCCCGCCTGTATTAACTGTGTGTGGCACGGGCGTCCCGCCTGTGTTAACTATGTGTGGCACGGGCGTCCCGCCTGTGTTAACTGTAATTAAAATTTACACATATCCTACGCTAATTCTAGCTTCAAAGTTGGCAACAGCTTTTCTAAATTTCTGAGAGATTTCTGTTGCCAAGGAATATCATTTGAACCCAATACCAAAAGTTGAATCGTTTTCTTTTTTCGGACGCTAATAACAAATTTAGACAGCATACTGATACCAGAACTGTTAACAAATTCCAATTGTTTTAGGTTCAAGGTAATAGTAGGCGGTTCGGGATGGGCGACCTCATCTAACAATTCGACTATTGGTGCATACTCTGCTGGGCCGCTCAGGCTCAGTTCGCCTTGGAAAGTGACTGTGACTGATTCTGGATCGTACTGAATGCTGTAATCTTCACCTTGAATTTCTTGAATGCCCATTGTGATTTTTTTTCCTGACTAAAATAGTGCGATCGCACAAGAGAGTAAATATTGAAATGCTAGAAACTAGACCCTAATTTGAACCACAGTCGTAACAATGATGGTATCACTATCTGGCCTGGGCTCGAATTTCCAACCTATCTTAGCTGAATAGTCATTAATCATCGTCAGCAATCCCAATCCCGATGTATCACTTTCAGATTCTGCATTTTTTTCAAGCTGCTGCAAATAAAGTTCATTGGGATCGGAAGCCATAATTTCTTCAATAAACTCCTTCAACTTACTCGCCCCTTCTGAAGTGACACTATTACTGGCAAAAATTACCGCCGTCACCTCTGTTTCACCAATAAAGTGTATGCCAAATTTGACCTTGTAATGAGTATCATCGTTATTAAATTTAATCGCATTTTCTAACAGTTCGTTGGCTACGTAGCTCACAGCTCCCTTGCTTTCTTTTATCCGTTTCTCGCTGCTAGCATCCTCCTCATCCACAGGTAGAAAGCTAGACAAATAATCGGCTACAAAATGAGCTGAAAGCCTGTTGTTGCGCCAGCGCTGTTTAATCGGGCGAGAACTGGGAGTAAATGTCAGTTCTAGGGAATCGTGTTCAGGAGGAAATTCTTCAATGAATTCTCCAAAGATTTGGGTCATTGTTTTTAAGCTTCCAGATGTCATGATTTTTCTAGCTCTAATTGAGGTATTAAGGTCACTTTTTGGTGAATTTCCACACGCCATTCCAGTTAGCCGGAATACTCTTTTCTAACAGCGATTGGATGCGTTTTAGGTAAAGTTGACTGGGCTTGTCATCTGGATTTAGTGCTACTATCTGTTCAAAACAAACAATGGCCTTAGCAAAATTTCCCTGACAATATTCTTGGAGTCCCTCCTCAAATATAGGCAAGGTTTGAATTTTGAGCGATCGCACTGGTTCTACTTCAACATCTAACACCTCACAAACTGTAATGGCTTCTTGTCTACCTTTGACAATAGCCCGATCCAAAAAACGGATATGATACTTTTCTGGTTGACTCAAACGTTGTACCACATCTCCAGAAATTAATAAAGATACGCCATAATACTTAGTCAAACCTTCCAGACGAGCGGTGAGATTGACATGATCTGAGAGCGCATCTGCTTGCATCCGATTCGCATCTCCAATAATCCCAACCATCGTATCACCCACATGGATACCAATGCCAATCTTCAGCGGTATATCCCCATTTATTTTACGGCTTTGATTGTATTTATGCAACTGCTCCAATTTCACAATTCCTGCCTGAATAGCATCATCCACGCCATCAGGAAAAACTGCCATGACTCCATCTCCAATATACTTGACAATAAAACCATTGTGCTTACGAATTTCCGGACTAACTTGCTGTAAATAGTTATTGATGAAATCAAAATTTTCTTGAGGAGTCATTTGCTCCGCCATCGTGGTAAACGAACGCATATCGGAAAACATAATTGCCATCTCTTTGCTCACGTGATCTCCAAGCTGGAAATCAACAATGCTCTGCTTGCCGAGAAATTGGAGAAATTCAGCGGGAACAAAACGTCCGTAAGCCTGCAAAAGTTTCTCTAATTCTTGTTCCCGCGCTTTCACCGTTTGCACCATATGCGAAAATACCTGTGCTAGTTCTCCCAGTGCATCACTGCGCGCTGCCACATCTGACAATATCTGGGGTTCAAAGCTATTATTTTTTACAGCAATAGCTGCATCTATAACCTTTTTTACCTGCTCAATGTAAGTCTGCATCTCTCGGTTTTTATGATGGATCTGGTTTTCCAGATCCGTGGAGTGTTGTGTGATAATTTCTACTAAGGTTTCATAGCTATTTTTTTCATCCTCTACTTCCTCAAGTTTTTCGCTCAACTCCTGTAGCTGGGTATGGAGTTCTTCTGGAGATTTAGATGGTGCTAAATTTATTTGTGGTTTCATAATTTATACTTCCGAATCTGGAAGCGCAAAGTTGTTTGACTTCCTCGCTGTAAATTATTATAACTTACACGGGCAAAGCGATAAATCCGGTTGCTGGTTCCATGCTTGGCGACTAAATCCAAGCTTTCTCGTAGAAACCTGGTTGACGACAGTCAATCGATTTTAGATTTTAGATTTTAGATTTTAGATTGACCCCACGGATAAATTCGGGGGGCAAGTTTCATGGGATACAGGTCTTTTATTTCTGGGTTATGAGTCTGCGAAGGAATGAATCCGGGGGCTTGTATCCTGGATGCTTTCGGTCAATAATCAATTATGCACAATATTTCCCTGTTGCTTCAATACTAGCAAAGTAATGTCATCAAAAACCTTTTGTTTTCCAATAAAATTTCTCAAATCAGCGATGGTGGCTTCCTTGATTTGTTCGGCGCTCAAATGCCAGTTTTGAGAAACCACTTCACAGAGTCTTTCAATACCATAGAATTTTTTGTGCATATTTCTAGCTTCGGGAATGCCGTCAGTGTAAAGCACCACCCCGTCCCCCGGCTCTAAGTCTACTAAAACATGGCTAATCCAATGGGAAATATCCTCATCTAAGGCGAGCGGAAATCCTAAATTAATGGTGTCTATTCGCTGGATTTTACCACCTTTCCTGACCACAAGAGTTTCCTCGTGTTGACCGCTGATACTAATTGTGCGATCGGCATAGTTGAGCAAAGCTAGTGTCATATTTTTGTCGGAGTTCATGCGCTGAACATTTTTATAAATAGTGCGGTTGAGGGTATCTAAAAAACGCACCGGGTTGGATTCTTGCATTTCCTGAAGAGTGCGGACAGCAGCTTGAGTCATCACCATCAAAATGCCGCTTTCTAATCCGTGTCCGGTGACATCACCAATACAAATTGTGACAACCCCGTTAGTACAAAGTACGTCGTAGTAATCACCACCTACTTCCGAGGCTGGTTCCATAAATCCGGCAATATCTAAATCTTCAATAGCTGCAAGTTCGGCAGGTTTTGGCAGAATCAACTGCTGCATTTGTTTTAGCATATCGAGTTCGGAACTCATGCGGAAGTTTTCCGCTTTCAGACGCTGGTTGAGAGCGGCAATTTGTTTAGTGGCGGTGGCGAGTTCCGAGGTACGTTCTTTGACTTTATCTTCTAGCGTTTCCAAGGATTCTTGCAGTTGTCTCGCCATGCTATTAAAGGAATTTCTTAAGGTTTCAATTTCCCAAATCCGACTGGAATCAACGTTCTGGTTGAGAGCACCACCTGCTAGATATTCTGAAGCTTGAGCAATTTGGTTTAGGGGGCGAGTAATCCAGCTAGCGGTGAAAATACCCATTGCAACAGAGACAATGAGAGCCACAATACACAGCAAAATGGTCTGGCGAGTGTTAGCATAAATTTGCGCCATAAAGTCCGCTTCAGGAACTACTACTACACTCAGCCAATTGAGGCCGTACTTGTCTGTTAACGGAGAAACTTGGATAAATTGCCGCTCACCGTTCAGATAAAAGTCAAGTTGAACTGTTTGATCGATGTCTTCCAAACGCTTGAAGCGATCGAGCAGATAAAGCACACTTTGACGCATCAGCCTGTTGCTGCTTTCCTGTGCTTTGATCCGCTTTGTATCTTTACCGGTTCCCACCGAAAGAGGCTGTTCTTTAAGCGAGGTGGCTATTAACTCACCCTGGGGTTCAATGATAAATACTTGACCGGAATTACCCACTCTTAAGGTTTGCAGGAATTGGCGAATTTGATCTAGTCCCATCTGGCAAGTCAGCACGCCAATTAGTTTCCCTTCGGCATCATAATAGGGTAGACTCGCATTAATTTGCAGCGTACCGTAGCCAAAATTAATATAAACTTCACTCCAAGCTGCCTGTTTCTTCTCAACAGCTACTCTGTAAAAAGGGCGCGTGCGAACGTCATAATTGGGCGTGTTTTTTTCGATTGTTGTCGGGTTTCCATTCTCGTCAAGGTTGTAATATATCAAGTCGCCGCCCCCCGGAATCAGTTGCTGGGCAAGCTGAGGTTGTTCCAGTCCAACCAGCCGATTTACCCAACCCACACGCAGGTACTGACCTTTTTCGTTGGCAATTCCCGCGTGACCGATCGACTTAAATTGCAGAACTTGTTTCCAAAAATATGGTCTAGCTTGCTCCAAATCGTCAAAGTTCAACACCCCCAAAGGTACAGCATCCTGATTGATCTGATTCACCAGTGGCGGAGCTTCCAGATAGGTTTGAACACGTTCGTAAACTCTCGCACTCACTTCGTGGCGCAACTGACTAACAATATTGTTGACTATCTGCTCTCCGTTTCTGTAAGAGAGATAGCCAACGCAGCCCACAGCGGCCAAAATTTGGAGAACAAAGGGAACTACCAAGACATTGCGGAGACGGATTTTGCCCGCTCTGGAGACGATCGCACTTTTTTGAGAAACCATTGTTAAAAACACTCCCAGCGGGCAGTTTTTTGTTACAAGACTTGATAATGGATATATTAAGAGCGACGGACAATGTTATCATATCAAAAACTCAACCAACCGCAAAAAAACTGCGTTCATCAGCCTGCATCAGCGGTAAAAAAAAAACCATAAATCCCAACAAAAATGCAAATTACTCAATCCCTCCACAGCGCCATCCTCATCTCCAACCTGGAACAATCCCAACACTTTTACAGCACCGTACTAAAACTGCAAAAAATCGATCGCGACTTAAAATTTCCTGGAATCTGGTATCAAATCGGCGACTTCCAGCTCCACCTAATTTTAGGTGCAACAATTATCCCAGATGCCGTAGACCATGCCAAATGGGGACGCAACCGACATCTAGCATTTTCTGTGGCCAACTTAGAGGCAGCAAAACAACAGTTAATCGCTCACAATTGCCCGTTCCAAATGAGTGCGTCAGGTCGATCGGCATTATTTACCCAAGATCCCGACGGCAATATCATCGAACTCAGCGAGTAACAGATGAAAATCATCGCTTATTCTTACACCGAACCGCTACTGGAAGCAGCACCCGCACCGGAAATTTGGGGTCAAGAAGTCGATCGCACCTATCAAGACTTAGGAGGGCGACAACAACTGCAGCAACTCCTCAAAGACTGCCAAACAGAACCAGTCAAATACTTATTAATTCAGCGGTTTGAAGAACTAGGCGACACATTGCAGCAAGTGTGTTCGCACCTCGCCCAACTCGAAAACCTCGGCGTCGAAATCATTGTCCAAGAAGAAACAGAACCAAGAAACCGCAAAAACTTGCTGCAAATCCTCGCAGAAATCCAGCGCAGCCAACACAGCCGGAGTATTCGCAAAGGACACGCGCGCAACCGCATCAAATCCCGGATGCCACCGGGTAAGGCTCCCTACGGCTACCGGCGCGGCAAAGATTGTTATACGATCGATAAAACCACCGCCCCCACCGTCAAAGACTTTTTTGAACACTTTTTAATTTACGGTTCATTGCGAGGTTCCGTGCGGTATTTAGCCAAGAAATACAACAAAAAAATTTCTGTAAGTACCGGCCGCCGCTGGCTGACAAATCCCGCCTACCGAGGCGATTTAGAATATCAAAACGGCCAAGTAATTTCTAACACCCACGTCCCGATTATTTCCAGAGAAGAAGCCGCCCAAATAGACAGGTTGCTGCGCCGCAACCGCTGCCTTTCTCCTCGCAGCGCTAGCGCCCCACGTTCCCTCGCAGGTTTAGCAATTTGTGCCGAATGCAAATCGCCCATGACAGTTGCCAAAGTCACCTCCTACCGCAAAGAAAAAGAATACCTTTATTTGCGACCGATTAACTGTCCAAAACAGCCTAAATGTAGTGGCCTTTCCTACGATGAAGTATTGCAATTAACCATCGCCGGTATTTGTCGGGATTTACCCGATGCTGTTGCTGGGTTGCAAATGCCGAATATGAATGGAATGAAAGCAGGAATTGTCAGGGCGATCGCATCGAAACAAGAAATCATAGAGCAACTTTGGGCCCTGATTGAAAGCGGCATATTAGACACGGAAACGGCAGAGTTTAGAGCCTACAAAATCCGCACCGAAATTGCCGAACTGCAAAGCAAATTAGCGCAACTACCCCCAGTAAATTTGCGAGAAATTGCCCAAACAGTTTCCCTGTCGCAATTTTGGCTCGATTTATCAGAATCAGAACGCAGGTTTTACTTTCGAGAATTTATCGATCGCATTGAAATCGTCCGGGAAAATACAAATTGGCAACTGCAAATTGTTTTCATTTTTTAAGGATTAGCTCGACGTTCATCCATAGCTCCTAGGTTAGATACCCGACTTCTTAAAGAAGTGGGGTATGTGGGTACTCTCTTAGTTCCGTAGGAGTGGACTGCGTTAGACAAGCATCGCTTTCAACCGCTGAATTATTTTTTTTAGCTTTTAACCAATAGGCGATCATCTCTCCTTTTCCTTTAACCGCGATCGCACCTCTTTCCTCAAATAAATACCGATCTTTTAACAGTTCGTAAATAGCTGTAGTAACTTGAATATATCCCGGTAATCCTTGACATTCCATCCGAGAAGCAACATTAACAGTATCTCCCCACAAGTCATAGCTAAATTTTTTAGTGCCAATTACGCCCGCAACTACTGGCCCTGTATGAATGCCAATCCGAATTTGAAATGGTTCGCCTCTGTCAGTTTGAAAATCAGCGATCGCTTCCTGCATATCCAAGGCCATATTCGCGATCGCTTCTACATGATCTGCCCTCGGCACCGGCAACCCCCCCGCTACCATATAAGCATCTCCAATTGTTTTAATTTTTTCCAAACCGTGTTTTTCAGTTAGTTGGTCAAACCTTGAAAAAATCTGGTTTAGTACATTTACCAATTCTAGAGGTAACATTCTAGCAGCAATAGACGTAAAATCGACAATATCGGCAAAAAGAACTGTTGCTGAATCAAACCTCTGGGCCGGAGAACCCTCGCCCTTTTTCAAATTTTCAACAATCGCTGCTGGTAAAATATTCAGCAATAAATGATCCGACTTTGTTTGAGCAAGCCGTAAAGCTAGCTCCACCCCCTGCCGCTCTTTAATTTCGTTTTGCAAACGTTCGACAAGTTCTTGGAATTGCTTCGTTTGCTCTTGAAGTAACTGTTGTTGACTTTGAATTGTTAACTGATTCGCCACTCGTGCCAATACTTCTTTACCTTGAAAAGGTTTAGTAATATAGTCAACGGCTCCCACATCAAAAGCTTTCACCTTATCTAAAACGTCATCTAAGGCGCTTAAGAAAATCACGGGAATGGAACTGGTTTTTGGTGAAGCTTTCAACTTTGCACATACCTCATATCCATTCATTTCTGGCATCATCACGTCCAGCAAAATTAGAGTCGGCGGAAACTCTTGCACTGTAGCGATCGCCCTTTGCCCGTTCAGCGCTTTACGAACCTGATACCCTTGTTCGGTCAATATTGTAGATAAAAGCCGCACATTATCGGGCTTATCATCAACTACTAAAATGTTGGCTTGAATTGTAGGATATTGATAGCTGTCCATGCACTCGCTCACGGTAGTTTTTCAAAATAAAAGATATTAACACTTAAGAATTTTACCTCAACAAAAACGAAACCATATAAAAGGATATTGTCTCGCATAAAATAAGATAGCAACGAGACGCTATATGGGCTTAAACTTAGATTTTTTAAAATATAAATTTTTCCTCCAATTACATTGATTGAAAAGAGGTATTTTTACCTCGATGCAACTGCTGATTGTGCTATCTCTATAATATCGTCAAATAGGAAATCCTGCACCAAAGTAGTTAAATATTGTGCGGAAAAAGCCAACTGGCTAGGCATTTCCTCAATCAACTTGACAATTTTCTCATCGCAGCATTCATGAGCGGCATGAGATATCTGTTCTACCCACTCAAGAGGCATTTGACTGAGTTGTAACTCGACGGATTGATTGCTAGTCACTCCGCTAATTTCGCTGTCATTGTCTAGTGGTGCATCAACAGATTCCTCGTAAATGTAACGCAATCCTAAAAGTTCTTCCATTTTTGCAAATAATATCTTTGCCTCGAAAGGTTTACGCATGAAATCATCGCAGCCTGCTCCTAAAATAGTTTGTCGTTCTTCTTCAAAAGCGCTAGCAGTAAGAGCAACTATTGCAGTTTGTTTTCCAAGAGGATGAGCTTTAATTTGTCTTGTGGCTTCATAGCCATCCATGACAGGCATCTGCATATCCATCCAGATCAGGTGCGGTTGCCAATCCTCCCATACAGCAATAGCTTCTTGACCATCTCTAGCCGATCGCACGAGGATGCCTAGTGGTGACAATAATCTCTCTATGACTAGGCAATTATCCGCGCGATCGTCAACAACCAAAATCCGGTATTCTGGTTGATTCGGTGCTAAAGCAATTACTTTTTTCTGCGGTTTAAGGATTTTAATCTCGCTGAGAGGGGCAAGGCTGATTTGAATATCAAATACAAACTTACTTCCCAACTCAGGTGTACTGATGACAGTAATATCTCCTCCCATCATTTGTACAAATTTGCGGCTAATTGGTAAACCTAATCCAGTCCCCTGTTGAGAATTTTGACCTGTTTTTGTTTGCTCAAAGGGTTCAAATAACTTATTTATCTCTTCAGGGTAAATGCCAAGGCCAGTATCTTCAATTTCAAACTGAAGGCGTAACAATTCCGGGTGAAGGTAATTAGCATCTACACAATTAAAGTCTGCCAAGCTTTCGGAGTGATTAAAACCAGTGCACCATCCGGGTTTTCTTTGTATAGCTGTGGTTTCAACCGCTAAGCTTTCGGAATGTTCAGAAGCCGCGTCGGCAAGTTTTGTTTGTGTGTCCGAAAACTCTGCGTTTTCAGCGCCCAAACTTTCTTCTACCTTCTTTTTAACTCGCAAAGTAACGCTACCCATCTCTGTAAACTTGATCGCATTTCCTACAAGATTAATCAAAATTTGCCGCAGTTTACCTTCATCTCCACTAACAAAGTGCGGTACACCGTCACCCACTTCCAAATTTAGCTGCAATTTCTTAGATTTAGCTTTTAATCGAAACATTTCTTCTAAGGTTTTCAGCAAGCGCATTAAATTAAAACTGCTTTCATTAAGCTGACTTCGGCCCGCTTCAATTTTGGACATTTCCAAAATGTCATTAATTAGCGAAAGCAAGTGTTCGCCGGCGCGATTAATAATTTCTAGGTGCTGTTGGTGTTGATTGTTGAGAGATGAATCGCGCACCATCACCTGACTAAATCCGAGAATGGCATTCAGGGGAGTCCGCAGTTCATGGCTCATAGAAGAAAGGAATTCGCTCTTGGCGCGGTTAGCTGTATCAGCAGCTACAACAGCTTTTTGTAATGCTGTTTCTGCTAATTTGCGATCGGCAATTTCTGTTTTGGCTTGTTCAAAAAGGGTGGATTGCTGGATGGCAATTGCTAGCTGCACGGAAATTTGCTTGAGAGATTCTATCTCAGAAGAGCTCCAATGCCTTTGACTGTGGCAGTGATGAGCAATGAGTAGCCCCCATAGTTTTTTACCTTGCAAAATGGGAACCACGAGGTTAGCTTTAATTTCCAACTCGCTCAGTAAATTAATGTGGCACTCTGAAATACCTGCTGTATAAATATTGTCGATCGCGCGCAGGTGTCCCTGCTCGTAAACAGAGACGTAGTGTTCTCGAAAACAAGGGTCATTAATGTCAATTCCCAAAATCGGCATCGTACCGACGGATACCGATTCGACGGCTATAAATCCACTCCAATCTGGATTAAAGCGGTAAATAACTGTTCTATCAGTTGACAAAAAATGGCGAATTTCTTCCACAGCCATTGTCATTACTTCTTCTAGGTTAAGAGAGGAGCGAATCCGCTCTTGAATGGAATTAACTAGCCGCTCCCTTTTTACTTGCTGCTGCAAGGCTAGTTCCGCCTGTTTGCGAGCAGTAATATCTACTCCATAACCCACGCACTCCACAGGTAGACCAGCAGCATCTTTGACTAACTTAACCTCATCGTATATCCAGCGATAACCACCGTCTTTGTGCCGTTCGCGGTATTCGTAGGAAATCGATTCTTTTTCCAATATCTGAGCGAATGAAGTATCAACAATCTCTCGATCGTCTGGATGAACCAGGCTATGCCAATCAAGGGAACCATCAAGAAATTCTCTGGCTTCGTAACCAATCATTGAAACAATATTATCGCTGACAAACGTTACGTCATAATTTCCCCCTAATTTGCAGCTAAAAATCACCGCCGGGGTAGTCGCCAGCAAATATTGCAAACGTTCGGTGACAGAACGCAAGTTTAACTCGGCTTGCTTGCGATCGCGAGCTTCCATTGCTAAAGCTGCGATCTGCGCCACATAGCTAGCGAAGCTTTGTTCGTCCAGCGTCCAATTCCTGGTCGTTCCCAGATGTTCTAAACAAATTACACCCGCAATTTGCCCTTTATGGGTAATAGGAACATCTAGCATCGACGAGATGTTTAATGGCCTCAAATAAGATTCGCTAAATTCTAGGGTTCGCGGATCGGTTTGGGCATCAACCGCTGCGAGTACCTGTTCTGTATTCAAAGCTTGGAAATAGCTAGGATACTCAGCAACTTTCAGTTCTGCACCGGCGCTGTGTCGATCGGGCGTCAGTTCGTAAAGATCCGCACAGCACATTGCGGATTTATCTTCCTGATAAAACCAAATACTTGCCCGATCGACATTCAGGGTACGAGTTGCCATTTGCGTAATCTCTCTCAACGCCTCGCTGATATTTCCCTCGTAGATACTAGAATTTTTGGCTAATTCTAGCAAGCCTGTTTGTTGTTCGGTTAACCTAGTTTCTCGTTCGCGTAAAGCAGATTCAGCGACAATTTTTTCTTTAATTTCTGCTTCTAAATAACCGTTAATTTCTCTCAACTCTGCAGTGCGTTCTTGAACTTTAATTTCTAAGTCATCATAAGCGTAGCGCAACGCTAATTCTGCCTCTTCACGCACAGCAATCTCACTTTGCAACTTGCGATTTATTGCCTCTAATTCTTGGGGGGTTTTTAAAGACAAAAACTGGGGCAATAGTGTTACCATTGAGGCGGCAGTGAAGCAGGAAACCAGTGCAGTAATTGCTTTTTCAATCCCCGACAGCCAATAAGCGGAATGCCACAACGTCCAAATGTCGAGCAAGTGACCCGTGCCGCACAGAATAATAAATGCACCAAATAAACCAAATATTCCTAAAAAAGGAACATCGCGCCGCTTGAAAATAAAATAAATCAGCATCGCCGGAATTGAATAGTAGGCGATCGCGATTAAAAAGTCCCCAGTTACGTGCAGCCACACTAAAGGCGTTTGCCAAAGATAGCAATGACCGTGAGGCATATACTGAGTCGGGGAAAATATGTTTTTGAGTGCTTCCCACATAATACTTGTTATTGGCAGATAATAGGGATTTGATGATGCCTAAGTTAAGCAAAAAATAAAAGTCACCGAAAATGGTAGCTGGCTTCAGCATTATTTATTAACGCCTAAACCCACCTTGTTCATAACAGCTTGCTTTGGCAGTCGGTGGCGCTCGCCAAATTGCGATCGCAACGGAATTTCAATGATAAACTCCGTACCTCTCCCCACCTCGGAAGTGCAGCGCAAATAACCTTCATGGGCTTTAATAATCTGATAAGAAATCGCCAAACCCAGCCCGGTACCAGCACCAATAGGTTTCGTTGTATAAAATGGATCGTAAATTTTAGCGATCGCATCATAATCTATGCCACTGCCATTATCAGCAATGTGAATCTGCACCCACTTGCCATCAACTAAAAGGGTGCGGATGCGAATTTTTAGTAGTGGGCAATGGGTGTTTTGTAAGTTGTCAGAGAAATTATTTTCCCAATAGCCGTGGGTCAAATATCCCTGCTGTACAATCTGTTCTAAAGCATCAATAGCATTAGAGCAAATATTCATAAATACTTGGTTAAGCTGCCCAGCGTAGCATTCCAATTCTGGCAAATCTCCATACTCTTTAATCACTTGGATAGGCGGCCGGTTTGGTTGTTCTTTCAAGCGGTGCTGCAAAATCATTAAAGTGCTATCGAGACCTTCATGGATATTTACTTTTTTCATGTCGGCTTCGTCTAACCGCGAGAAAGTTCGTAAAGACTTAACAATCTCCTTAATTCGCTCTGCTCCAATTTTGATCGAACCAAAAAGTTTTTGCAAGTCTTTTAAAATAAAATCGAGTTCTATAGTGTGAATCTTATCTGCAATTTCCGGCGCCGGAGTGGGGTAATAAACTTGATAAGCCTTAATCAATGCCACAATATCTTTAATGTATTCCTCAGCCGGAATCAGATTGCCATAAATGAAGTTCACAGGGTTATTTATTTCGTGAGCAACCCCAGCTACCATTTGCCCCAAAGAGGACATTTTTTCAGTTTGTACGAGTTGAGCTTGAGCGCCTTTAAGTTGTTGCAGAGCGTTCTCTAATTGCTGAGTCTGCTCTCGCAGTTTAGCTTCCGAGTGCCGCAATGAATTTTCCGCCAAAGAGCGATCGCGATTTTCCTGTTGCAAACGTTCATTAGCAACTTCTAAAGCGATCGTCCTCTCGATAACCCGTTTTTCCAATTCTAGCATTAATTCCGAGAGTGCTTCCTGAGCTTGTTTGCGATCGCCAATCTCATTTTGTAAAGCCAAATTTGCCGCCGCCAATTGATCGGGACTGGGAATAGCCAAGATTTTTGGGATTAGTTCCACCAGCACGGCTGCGGTACATAGCGAAATCAGCGCCGTAATCCCTTTAAGAAAACCCGAGAACCAATAATTAGGATGCCACAGCGTCCATATTTCCATAATATGAGTAATCCCGCAGCAGATAATAAAAGAGCCGAACAGCATGAAAACCCAGTCAAAAGGTACGTCTTGCCGTTTTTTGACAATATAAATCAGCGTAATCGGTATCAAAAAATAAGCGACGGCTATCAAACCATCGGACAAAACGTGTAGCCCCACTAATCCAGGCTTCCACAAGTAGCAATGACCGTGAGGAATAAAATAATTTGGGAACATTTTATGAACCATTTGCATTAAATCAACTCGGTTATTTGCTAATATTTTTCAGAGGTGATTACTGGAAAAACTTAAAAAATGGGGGTACAAAAATAAGAATTAGACTTTGGGACTTAACACTTGCGATCGGTAAATGCAGCGATCTGAAACTACTGTTAATTAAATTAACATCAATAGACTCAGCTTTAGCAAAGTCAACTGTCACATTTTTAATTCTGCCTTCACTATCAACTGTGACACCGGGATGACATTTTGGGCAACGATCGAGAAAAACTGAGCGCAGATTCCTTTCCAGTAAGAGCGCCAGCGCCCATTAAAATTGGGTTATAGCACTCAGCGATCGGTCAGGCAACGCAGGGCTGTTTCATTCTCACCAAAAACATGAATTTTGACTCTTGTAGTGCTACCCCTACTCCCCGTGCCTACCCCGCCACAGACGACTGCACAGGCGTTTGGGACATGGGGGCAGCAAAGAGTGGCTCCCCCTACAAGAGAATGAAACAGCCCTGAGTCAGGCAACGGGGAAATCACCAGATTTAACGGATGTCACGGATTCAACTTAACGAAGAGAACCATTCTCAAAAACCTGTAGAGGTTGGTTCACTCTTTTACCCTTGAAGAGTGCAGACAGGTTAAATACACCGGGAGCATCTCATATTTGTAAAAACACTTCTTCTGGCTCCTTCCTTCTTCCTCTTCCCTCTTCCCTCCTGCCTCCTGCCTCCTGCCTCCTGCCTCAAAACTCCAATTTCTAGCGGAGGCCTGCTTTCATTGAGATGCTCCCAAATACACCCGCCACTACCCCGCGAGGGAATTCTTGATTATTGACAGTGATACTCTTCGGGGATATTTAACCGATTTGACCAATTACCCCCTCAAAAATATCGCGACAGGAGCGTGTGGGAATCCAATAGGCGATCGCTCTGAGCTTTACACTCAATCATAAGTGATAATATCAACGATACACTTATATGGTTATTGCCAGTTATGACGATAGATGAGGTACTACAGCTAACTCGTGTGCGATTACAAAAAGATTTATATCCCGTACAAGAAATCATACTTCGCCAAGTTTGGGAAGGAAAAACTTATACAAGTATTGCATCTGCCTCTCATTACGGAGAGCATTACCTGAGAAACATAGCCTCATCCTTGTGGAAATCTCTCTCTCAAATCTTGCAGACATCTATTAGCAAATCAAATTTTCGCTCTTGTTTAGAATCACGTTCCCTAACCGCAGAGGAACGAGAATTAATTGAAGAATTCACCCGCAGCCAATCCCTCGCAACACCTTTAGAATTTCCCGGCTCTCCCGTGCCCCTCGGTTCGCCATTTTATATCCCTCACCCGCTAATTGAAGAACTCGCCTATCGAGAGATTACCAAACCAGGAAGTGTGCTGCGGATTAAAGCTCCCAGGAAGATGGGAAAAAGTTCCCTTCTGCTACGGATTTTAGAGCGCGCGACTTCTCTTGACTATCGAACTGTAAGTTTAGATTTTCAGCAAGCCGAGGAAGCTGTTTTAGTCAATATCGATAAATTTTTACGCTGGTTTTGTGCCAACATCAGCCGTCACCTAGAATTACCACCCCTATTAGATGATTATTGGGATGAAGACATGGGTAGCAAAGTAAGCTGCACCATCTATTTGCAACAATATATATTAGCAGAAATAAGTACACCTTTTGTGTTAGCTTTAAATGAAGTAAATATAATTTTTGAGTATCCAAAAATTGCCAGAGAATTTTTGCCGCTGCTGCGAAGCTGGCATGAAGAAGCAAAGCGGATTGAAACCTTGGGAAAACTGCGGTTAATCGTTCTTCACTCCACAGAAATTTATATTCCTTTAAAGCTCACTGAATCGCCTTTTAATATCGGTTTACCGCTGCAATTGCCCTATTTTACAGAAGAGCAGATACTTGCTTTAGCCCAGCGTCACGGAGTGGATTGGACAGATGGCTCCAATGCCGATCGACTGATGGCAATGGTGGGGGGACATCCTTATCTAGTGCGGCTAGCTCTTTACCACCTCTGTCAAAACAGTGTAACGCTAGATCGGCTACTACAAGAAGCTCCCACAATAGCGGGAATTTATAAAGATTACTTGCGGAGTTTTTGGGCCACATTCCAAGAGTATCCCGAACTTATGGTTGCACTGAAACAAGTGGTAAAATCGGAACACGGAGTGGAATTAGATCCGATAGTGGCTTCTAAATTATTTAGTATGGGGCTGATTCATATCGATAACAACCGCTGTACGCTAAGCTGCGAGTTGTACCGCCTCTATTTTGGTTCGTACAACTTTATTTAGAGTCGGCTTTACAGTTTCTTTTCGTAATCCAATATCCGCCTTGAAAACTCCACTTTTCCTGGCGATTGGAAATTGCTGCTATACAAATAAAGTCCGCCTACGCGGACTAAAAAAAAGGGTAATTAACCAAAATTGGGCATTATTTATATTATAATGAAGCTCCATCACCACATCCTCACCTCTAAATAAATTCCCTACATACTCAGCTTTAAACCTACCCATAAACCCCATGACCCAGGTAACATACCAAATTGGTGGCAGTCTCGCGAGTGATGCGCCTACATACGTAGTGCGGCAAGCAGATATCGAACTTTATCAAGCCTTAAAACTCGGCGAGTTTTGCTACATTCTCAATTCGCGGCAAATGGGCAAATCTTCCCTTCTCGTTCGCACCTTCCATCGATTGCAAGCCGAAGGATTTCAATGCAGCACGATCGACATGACTCGCATCGGTAGCGAAAACATTACTCCTTTACAGTGGTATAAAGGAATTGTTGGGGATTTGTGGCGCAGTTTCCATCTTGTAGGAAAAGTCAATTTAAAAACCTGGTGGAAAGAACAAGAAGAAGTTTCTCTCCTCCAAAGATTGAGTCAATTTATTGAAGATATTTTATTAGAAAAATTCCCGAACGAGCGAATTTTTCTATTTGTTGATGAGATTGATAGTATTTTAAGCTTAGATTTTCCCGTTGATGACTTTTTCGCCTTGATTCGTTATTGTTACAACCAACGAGCCATTAATCCAGAATACAACCGAATTACCTTCGTAATTTTCGGAGTAGCTACACCCAGCGATTTAATCGCCGATAAAAATCGGACACCTTTTAATATCGGACAAGCAATCGATTTGTCAGGATTTAGCTTAGAAGAAGCGCAACCATTAGCGAAAGGGTTAGAAAATGTCATAGCAAATCCGCAAGCAGTTCTCAAACAAATCTTAGCTTGGACTGGAGGACAGCCATTTTTAACGCAAAAAATATGTGAATTAGTAGTAAAAAGGGCGCGGGAAGCCCACACGGGTGATTTAAAAATACCACCGGGAACCGAAGGATTTTTTGTGGACTCATTGGTGAGAGAAAACATCATCAATAAATGGGAATCGCAAGATGAGCCGGAGCATTTAAAGACAATTCGCGATCGCATTATTGGCAACGAACAACTCACTGCACGTAGTTTAGGTATTTATCAAAACCTCTTACAATTTGGTGAAGTTGAAGCGGATGACAGTCGAGAGCAGATCGAACTGCTGCTATCAGGTTTGGTAGTAAAACACCAAGGTTTTTTAAAGGTAAGCAACCCGATTTATCAAGCAGTTTTTCACATACAATGGGTAGAAAAACAGTTAGAGCAACTACGTCCTTATTCCCAAGCTTTCAACGCTTGGATCGCTTCAAAACAAACCGATGAATCGCGACTGTTGCGCGGACAATCGCTAAAAGACGCTTCCTACTGGGCCCAGGGAAAAAGTTTGAGCGATTTGGATTATCACTTTTTAGCAGCTTCTGTTGAATTAGACAGGCTGGAAGTGCAGCAAGCACTGGAAGCAGCGAGGCTCAGAGAAGTTGAAGCCAGACTCACAGAAGAACGCAAGCGGTTAGTTTTAGAGCGAGAGACAGCGAAGCGGCAGCGAAAGTTTATTGGGGCGTTGAGCGGGGTATTAATTGTTGCGATCGCCTCCAGCATTTTCGCCCTCTGGCAATACCATCGCGCCGTCACCAGCGAAATTCAAGCCCTCACCTCCTCATCCTCCGGGCAATTCGCATCCCAACAGCGATTAGATGCCCTCGTGAGCGCCATCAAAGCCAGACGCAGGATCGACAACCTAGCTAATTCCAGCCCCCAGTTGCCATCTCAAGTTCAACAAGTGCTGCAACAAGCCATCTATGGAACGGCAGAATTCAATCGCCTGTTGGGGCATTCCAGCCCGGTTCTGGCAGTTGATGTCAGCCCAGACGGTCAACTCATCGCCACCGGAGGCGGCGACCAAACAGCCAAGGTGTGGCAACGGGATGGCACCTTGCTGTACACTCTCCAACACACAATCAGCAGCGTGTACGCCCTTCGTTTTAGTCCCGACAGCCAGCGCCTGGTAACATCCAGCGTGGACGGCAACATTTATCTGTGGAGTCGGGAAGGCAAACTGCTCAAAACCTTTCAGGGACACAAGGCTGCGATCTGGGCGATCGCCGTGAGTCCAGACGGTGAGCGCATCGCCTCCGCCAGTGAAGACAGCACCATTCGCCTGTGGAGCATTGATGGCAAACTGCTCAAAACCCTAAGCGGACATCAAGGTGCCGTTTGGGGTGTTGCCTTTAGCCCGGATGGAAAGCTGCTAGCCTCTAGCAGCACAGATAATACTGTCAAGGTTTGGACTCTAGACGGGGAACTGGTGAGAACTCTGGAAGGTCACAGCGCCGCAGTTTGGGACGTTGAGTTTGCTTTACTTGCAGACAATAGTGGCACAAAACGTCCCACCATTGTCTCTGCCAGCGCTGACAACACTGTCAAACTCTGGCAACCCGACGGAGGGGCAGCCACGGGGGCACTGCCAGGGGCAGCCACGGGGGCACTGCCAGGGGCAGCCACGGGGGCACTGCCAGGGGCAGCCACGGGGGCACTGCCCCTACTTACTCTTAGCGGTCACAGTTCGGAAGTGTTTGAAGTCGCTGTCAGTACAGCAGGCGATGTGATTGCTTCCGCCAGCGCCGACCAAACCATCAGCCTCTGGAAGCCGGACGGGACGCTGTTGAAAGTCCTTAAAGGGCATCAATCTGGAATTCGCGGGCTTGCTTTTATTCCCAACAGTCAAATAGTTGTCTCTGCTAGCGACGACAATACCGCTCGACTCTGGAACCCGACAAACCCCTTCTCGAAAGTCCTTTACGGACATGGCGGCACGATTTGGGATGTGGATTTCTCCCCCGACGGTCAGATGCTAGCTTCCGCCTCTTCCGATGGCAGTTTCAAACTGTGGGCGCGAGACGGCACGTTGCTGAAGTCTTTTGCCGGAAACGATACTGCCGTTCACTCGGTTGCTTTCCTCTCTGGTGCTAGCTTTGCCAATCCTGCTAATACACGTTTCCTTGCTACCGCTAGTGAAGATAAAACAATTAAATTCTGGCAGTTCGACGGGACGCTACTGAAAACCATAACAGGTCATGAAGCTGGAGTTTGGGATATCTCCGTCAGTCCAGATGGGCTACTGGCTTCTGCTAGCAACGATAAAACTGTGAAACTGTGGAACAAGGACGGCAGGGCGGGCACGGGGGCACCGCCCCTACGAACTTTCACAGGGCATCGGGCTAGGGTTTACGATGTGGATTTTACCCCTGACGGACAGAGGCTGCTTTCAGCCAGTAGCGACAGCACTGCTCGGTTGTGGAGTCTTGACGGTAGGTTTTCCAAGACCCTAAAGGGTCATCGCAGCCCTGTTTGGGAAGTTGCCATCAGTCCAGACGGTCGCACTTTGGCAACTGCCAGCAGGGATGACACGATTAAACTCTGGACGAGTGATGGCACGTTGCTCAAAACCCTCAAGGGAAATAGTAGAGGCATGATGGCGGTTGATTTCAGTCCAGACGGTCAAATGCTGGTGGGGGGAGGCTCAACTGGCGCACTCAAACTTTGGAAAACCGACGGGACAGAAATCACGACGCTAACGGGACATGAAGGGAACGTTTGGGGGGTGGCGTTTAGTCCCGATGGTAAACAAATTGCCTCCGCCGGGGACGATCGCACTGTGATTTTATGGGATCTAGAGCGTATTCTCAAACTCGATGAACTGGGTTATGCGTGCGATCGTGTGGGGGATTATTTGCTAACTAATGCTGAAGTCAAGGAGGAGGACAGACATTTGTGCGATGCCGTGGGCGATCGTTAAAGTCTCATAAACCATGAACTCAAAATCATGAATAATTACCAATACCAAATCGGCGGCAGCCTTGCTAATAATGCACCTACCTACGTAGTAAGACAAGCAGATTCCGAACTCTATGAAGCCTTAAAAGCAGGCGAATTTTGCTACATTCTCAATTCGCGGCAAATGGGCAAATCTTCCCTATTAGTCCGCACTCTGCACCGACTGCAAGCTGAAGGATTTCAATGCAGCACGATCGACATGACCCGCATCGGCAGTGAAAATATCACTCCTTTACAGTGGTATAAAGGTATGATTGGGGAACTGTGGCGCGGCTTCAATCTTTTAGGGCAAGTTAACTTAAAAACCTGGTGGCGTGATGAAGAAGATGTATCATTTTTGCAAAGATTGAGTCATTTTATTGAAGATATTTTGTTGACCAAGTTTCCTGAAAACAAAATCATTATATTTATTGATGAAATTGACAGTGTTCTCAGTCTAGAGTTCCCGGTAGATGATTTTTTCGCCCTAATTCGCTTTTGCTATAATCAACGCTCAATTAATCCAGAATATAATCGTATTACTTTTGCAATTTTTGGAGTAGCAACACCTAGGGATTTAATTGTCGATAAAAAACGAACTCCTTTTAATATTGGTCGAGCGATAAATTTACGAGGTTTTGAACTAGAAGAAGCCCAGCCATTAGCGGCGGGATTGGCAAATGTAGTCAATAATTATCAAGTTATTCTCAAACAGATATTGGCTTGGACTTCTGGGCAGCCATTTCTGACGCAGAAACTGTGCTATTTAGCATACATGGCAACTCAAACAACACCGCAAAAAGTAGTAACAATTCCCCCAGGAACAGAAGAGTTTTGGGTAGATCGTTTAGTGCGAGAAAATATCATTAATAAATGGGAATCTCAGGATGAGCCGGAACATTTAAAAACCATAAAGGAGCGGATTATTCGCAACGAACAACGCGCGGGTAGATTACTCGGCATCTACCAGCAAATTTTACAATCTAACCCCCCCTTAACCAGCGGTTCTGTTTCATTCTCGGACTTTGAAGAGGACTCTCTGGGAAGTACCCCCGTGCCTGACCCAAATCTTTATAGGGCAACTACAGGACAATTGCCCCTACAAGGAAATGAAATATTTCTACCTGATAGCAAAAAAGTGGGACGGGTATCAACTGATGACTCACCAGAACAAATTGAACTATTATTATCGGGATTAGTTGTCAAAAATAATGGTTATTTACAGGTAAGAAACAGGGTTTATGCTGAAGTTTTTAATCTGGAATGGGTAGAGAAGCAATTAGGGCAACTGCGCCCCTACTCGCAAACCTTCGATGCTTGGGTTGCTTCACAACAAACAGATTTTTCCAGACTTTTGCGGGGACAAGCCTTAAAAGATGGTCAAATCTGGGCGCAGGAAAAAAGCTTGAGTAACCTAGACTATCAGTTCTTAGCTGCTAGTGCCGAACTAGATAGGCGAGAAGTTCAACAAGCTCTAGAAGCAGAACGCACTAAAGAAGTGGAAGCGCGACTGGCCCAGGAACAAATGCGCTTAATTCAAGAAAAAAAAGCAGGGAAACGACAGAGGGCCTTACTATTTTCGGTGAGTATGGCACTCCTGCTTGCCTGTGCTTTAGGAGTAACAAGTTATTTTCAGTATCGCCGAGCCGTTATTAGTGAGCGGGAAGCTCGGATAAGTGAAATTGAAGCGCTGGTTTCTTCCTCTGAGGGATTGTTTGCCTCTAATCGCAGATTGGATGCACTAATAGAAGCAATTAAAGCTAAGCGCCGATTACAAAACTTAGGCAAGACGGATAAAAATATTGAGAATCAAGTTATCAATGTATTGGGTCAAGCGGTTTATGAAGGCGATGAATATAACCGTTTATCGGGACATCAAGCGGCTGTTCTCGGAGTTGATATTAGTCCAGACAGTAAGTTTATTGCTTCAACAAGTGTGGATAAAACTATTAAACTGTGGCGGCGGGACGGGACGGAAATAGCAACACTCAAAGGTCATCAGGCGATCGTTCGATCGGTCAAATTTAGCCCGGACGGTCAGTTTCTTGCTTCTGGAAGTGATGATGGGACTGTAAAACTTTGGAAACTGGATAGGGCAGGCACGGGGGCACGGCCCCTAGGAACTTTTCAGGGTCATACTGCTGGTATCTGGACAGTGGCGTTTAGTCCCGATGGTCAAACAATTGCCTCTGCCAGCATGGACAAAACGGTGAAACTCTGGAACAAAGACGGCAAACTGTTAAGAACTCTCCAGGGTCATACTGCTGGGGTATCCTCAGTGGCTTTCAGTCCAGATGGTCAGACTATTGTTACGGCAAGTGGAGACAAAACGGTGAAACTCTGGAACAAAGGCGGGGCAGGCACGGGGGCACTGCCCCTACGAACTCTCCGAGGCCATACTTCTGTGATAGCAGCAATGGCATTTAGTCGAGATGGTCAAATGATTGCTACGGCAAGTGCAGATAAAACGGTGAAACTCTGGACAGTGAAGGGGGCAGGCACGGGGACACTGCCCCTACGAACGCTTGAAGGTCATTCTGCTGTAGTATCTGGAGTTGTTTTTAGTCCTGACGGTCAGACTGTTGCTTCTGCAAGTCGAGAGAAAACTATAAAACTATGGAATGTTGATGGCACAGAATTAATGACATTTAGAGGTCACAGTGCCTCGATTTGGGGGATAGCTTGGAGCCCGGATGGCAGTTTTATTGCTTCGGCGGGTGCAGAAAATACGGTGCGGCTGTGGCAGAGTCAAAACCCATTGCGGACGATGATTACTGCACATAAAGCGGGGATTTGGGCTTTAGATGTCAGTTCGGATAGTTCTACAATTGCTACGGGCAGCGAGGATGGCACGACTAAGCTGTGGAGTCGGCAAGGCAAATTGTTGAGGACTTTCACTGTAGAAAACGCTGCGATTTATGCTGTTGCCCTGAGTGGCGATGGCAAGTTAATTGCTTCTGGCCGAAATGATAATAAGGTGAATATCTGGACTCGAAATGGAAAAGCGATCGCAACTTTGGTAGGTCATAACGCTACGGTTTTTACATTAGCTTTCAGTCCAAACGGTCAAATTATTGCTTCTGGAAGTCAAGATAATACTATCAAGCTTTGGCGGCCCGATGGTACTTTATTGCATACTATGACAGGACATCATGCTCCTATTTGGCAGGTCGTATTTAGCCCTGACGGTCAGCTAATTGCCTCGGCAGGGGGGGATGGTACTGTGAAATTGTGGAAGCTTGATGGGGCAGGCACGGGGGCACTGCCCCTACGAACTTTTCAAGGTCATACTGCTGCGGTGTGGAGAGTGGCGTTTAGCCCTGACGGTAAATTTCTGGCTTCTGGCAGTGGGGACAATACGATTAAGCTTTGGACTGTGGATGGTAAGTTACTAAGAACTCTGGAAGGCCATCTGGCTGCGGTATGGGGGGTCGCGTTTAGCCCGGATGGTAATATTATTGCTTCTGGTGGTGTAGACAATACGCTGAAATTGTGGAAGCTTGACGGTACGGAATTAACAACGCTAAGAGGTAACTCTGCGGCGATTCGGGGGGTAGCGTATAGTGGGGATGGGTCATTTGTGGCTTCTGTGAGTGAGGATAATACGCTGATTTTGTGGGATGTGGATCGAGTTATGAAAGTGGATTTGTTGGCTGATGGTTGCGATCGCGTGCGGGATTATTTGCGAACAAATGCTGATGTGAAGGAGGAAGATAGACGTTTGTGCGAGGGTATTGGAAGGAAATAATCTCAAGTCCGCTTTATTATAGCAATCCTAAATGATTCGTAAATGTTTTACCTCACCCCAACCCTCCCCTTGCTAAGGCTCGCGAATTAAATAACTTACAATTTTAATTGTTATTGTGGGATGGGCGTCCCGCCCGTCCTTTTTGGATGGGCGGGACGCCCATCCCACAATCTTGTGGAAGTTATTTAATTCTCATTCCTAATGGGATGGAGTAAGAAATTCACAAAGGATTTAGGATTGCTATAAGAACTACAGAGTAATGAAATCGCTAGCGGTGAGAATACCGGGGGTAATATTGTTAAGCTTCGCCAACAATTGATTGGTGTCCGTCACAGTAATCAAAGTTTGATTGTTGCTGGAAGTAATACTGAGTTGATTAAAACTCAATTCAGAATTCAACCCAATTAAATCCTCTCCCTTGCGGAAATCATTAATGATGTCGCTACCCAAACTTTGATTGAGGAAAAACACATCATTTCCCGAACCTCCCGTCAATGTATCGTCCCCAACATCCCCGGAAAGGAAATCGGCACCGCTGCCACCGCTGAGAATATCATTACCTTTGCCTCCGTACAGGCTATCGTTACCGATGTCGCCACAGATCACATCGTTTTCATTGCCGCCCAACACCAAGTCGTTGCCCTCACCGCCATCGAGACTGTCGTTTTCTTTGCCGCCGTACAGGGTATCGTTACCGATGTCGCCAAAAATCAGGTCTGCACCTTCATTGCCAAAGGCAATATCGTTGTCGTTTCCGGCATTAATTGTGTCATTTCCTAAGTTGCCTAAAATGTAGTCGTCGCCATCTTCACCCAGCAAGATATCGTCATCTTTACCGCCGAAAATGCTGTCGTTGCCAAGGCCGCCGGCAACTGTATCATTGCCTAAATCTCCCCTCAACAAGTCCTCGCCCTCACCACCAACAACAGTGTCAGGATCTTTGCCAGCGTATATGGTATCGTTGCCAGCGCTGCCAGAGATGAAATCGCTGCCTTCATTGCCGAAGATTGAGTCGTTATCTGCGCCGCCGTCAATGTTGTCATTGCCGCCCATACCGTAGAGAGTATCGTTGCCGACTTGTCCGTTAATTGAGTCGTTGATGACACCGCCCATGATGAAATCGGTAGTGTCGCCGCCGTTGATTGTTTGTTGGACGGGGTTGGGGGTGATGGTAGCAGGATCTAGTTGCGGGGCGTTGAGGCTATCGAGTAGGCAATCATCCGAAGCTGGAGTTGGAGTGGGCGTGGGAGTCGGTTCCGGTGTGGGCGTGGGAGTCGGTTCCGGTGTGGGCGTGGGAGTCGGTTCCGGTGTGGGCGTGGGAGTCGGTTCCGGTGTCGGAGTGGGAGTCGGTTCCGGTGTCGGAGTCGGAGTCGGTTCCGGTGTGGGAGTCGGAGTCGGTTCCGGTGTGGGAGTCGGTTCCGGTGTGGGCGTGGGAGTCGGTTCCGGTGTCGGAGTCGGAGTCTCAGTTGGAGTGGGCGTCGGAGTTGGAGTCGGCGTGACTGTAGGGTTCAATTCATAAGCGCCAATATCAACGATCGCACTTCCGTTATTATCACCATCAGCCGGGCGACTCACACCGCGCTGATCTGTCGCTGGCGCGCCCACACCAGTACCAGTATCAATTGCCGGACTTCCTGTTAGCAGTGGTCGCACGAAAGCGCCGTTAATATTTTCCAAAGGGCCCAGTAAGGGGTCGGCGATCGTCACATTTGCCGTAACATTACTATCATTAGGATCTCCCACCGTCAGTTTAGCGGGAAATTGAATATTGTTTCCCCCATCGATTAGCTCCCGTCCAGTGTGCTGCCTCGTTTTAAAAGGATTACTTGCCGTATTCCTATCAAAAATCGAATTCTTGACAGTAATTGGCGATTTCACAGGGTCGTTGAAAGTAGCAATACCTCCCGAAAATTCAGCGGTATTTTGAGCAAAAGTCGAATTGACGATGTTAGTCGAAAAGGAATCTCTGTTAGCGACAAGCATTCCTCCGCCCTGCTTATCCGCGCTGTTGCCGGAAAATGTACTGTTGACAATGCTGATATTTCCATTCTCTCCTGACCACAAACCGCCCCCATTATCTTCAGCTTGGTTATTAGCAAAAGTGGAATTTGTTACCGTAAGTTCGGTATTTCCGTGACGAATTGCGCCTCCCGAACCTCCAACTCCGGCTAGATCCTTGACAGCTTTATTGTTAATAAAAGTGCTATTTTCCAAGACCACTTTATCTTGCAAATAACCAAACAAAAAGGCTGCGCCTCCTTCTCTCGCTCCGATATTGCCATCAAAAAGGCTGTTGCGGATAGCAATAGTTCCGGCAACTGGGCCGGGGGTTGCATTCGGTCCCGAAGCATTAGCGCCATCGACGTAAACTGCCCCGCCAACGCCTTTATCTGTGCGGTTCCCTATGAATTTAGAGTTTTCGATCGTCATGCTGCCCAACAGGTTATTAACAGCACCGCCGTAGCTGCCTTTGTTGTTGGTAAATTCGCTATCTCTGATAGTCAAAACACCGCCGCTTTTAGTGGCGATCGCGCCGCCACCACGTTCGGTATTGTTAGCTAGTGAACCATCATTGTCGCTAAACTTGCTGTTAATGACAGTCGTCGTGCTGCGAAAACCCGTGTAAATGCCGCCACCAAAACCCGCCACATTATTATTGACTTGGCAATTTTCTAAAGTTAAAGTGCTGCTACCTCCTGTTTGAATGCCACCACCGGCGCTAGTTGTCTGATTATTTGGGTCAGTACCAGAAACTCGGCCGTTGGCAATAATCAGGTTTTTTAGAGTAACATTTGTTGCACCTTCTGTGAGAATGACCCGCGAAGCATTGTTGCCACTGATGGTTAAATTGGCTGCACCAACGGCGTCAATTGTCAAGTTTTTGTTGATAACAAGTTGACCATTCGTTAGGGTAATTGTTTGGCCCGCAAGAGTGGAGGCAAATTGAATGGTATCGCCGGCTGCTGCGGAGGCGATCGCATCTCTCAATGAACCCGGCCCGCTATCATTATTGTTGGTAACGGTAATAGTTGCTAAAGTCCCTTGATAATCCGCCATTGCCTCTGGAGTCAAGGCTAGCGGTGCTTCAATGTCACCCTTGGCAAACTCCAAATTCCAGTTACCACCGTGGCCAGTGCGATCGCTAGATGCAGCAATATCAGCCCCGGTTAACTCGCCCAGGCGATCGACAAAATCGCTTCCCGAACCCGCAGCAACATCGCAACCGTAAAGCACAATATCTGCTTTCTCGCTTAGCGCATTTCGCCACCCTTGCAACTGGCTTTCATATTGTGATAAATTATCCGAATTCAGCGTTGCAGAACCTAGCTGCAAGCTACCAGAATTGCCGTGAGAAATAATGTGAACTTGGTCTACAGTTTCCCCCGCAGCCGAAATTGTTTGCAGTTTCGCAGTAATTTGCTCGACTCCGTTACCATTTTTATCTAAAATGATAATCTCTGCACCGGGAAGCACGCCACCGGCAAGAGTTTGATAGTCATCTAAGTCGGAATCAATGAAGACAATAGATTTAGAACCAGCATTGTGGAGAACAGATTGTGAATCCATGTTGGTGGCAAAAGTTGAACTCATTTGGCATACCCATGAGAATGTTTACTATTTGCTGGTAGATTCACCTTGAAAGCAGAAGGCTAGAGATGCAGAAGGCAGTAGGCAGAATTAAAACCTCGGTAATCCATCGGGGATATTAAAATTCAGGGAAAAACTTGAATCTTATCCTTAAGTGAAACCCGATACTTTTCTACCTAATCAGCTTTTGCTGTGTAAAAATTGCGGTTTTTTTTAGCAATTAAATGCAGAGGATGTAATGTAAATAGTCCGGCACTGGAACCTCTATAGGTAGATTTGCTATGCACACCATTAGCCAGATACGTAGTGCATCAAACCATTGGGAAGCATTAGTCAGGTAAAACTCAGAAAATATTTTATGTGGTTCTGAGTTCCTGAGAATTGCTCTAGCTAGTACCTGATACATTCACATTAGATAAAACCAGGAAAATTCCCTAAAATTTTGATTAATTTAACTTTTTTCCTATCTGTAAAAAAGTTCCCACAAATCTAAAAATTATTGGTTGAGAAAGCAGGCTTTATTCGGCCGCTACTTATGGTTAGCCAGCTCAGGATTGCAATAGACGGGTGTGTCTCATTCTAGGTGTGGGCGATCGGCAATAAACAAGATTTATTACCGATCGCACTTGAAAAGAATCAGATCGATCGCTCCTCTTCGTTGGCGTAGCCCCCGTAGGGGCGCAGGGCTGTTTCATTCTCAAGAAAACGATGATTTTGACTCTTGTAGTGCTACCCCTACTCCCCGTGCCTACCCTCCCCATCCACGATTTGCTCATGTTTCAGAGATTGGGGCAGCCACGGGGGGCTGCCCCTACAAGAGAATGAAACAGCCCTGCGTAGGGGCGGGCTGCTGATGGCGCACCCTACCCCAGCCAGTTAGATTGTTACCTGAGTGAAATCGCTAGCGGTGAGAATACCGGGGGTAATATTGTTAAGCTTCGCCAACAATTGATTGGTGTCCGTCACAGTAATCAAAGTTTGATTGTTGCTGGAAGTAATACTGAGTTGATTAAAACTCAAACCAGAACTCAACCCAATTAAATCCTCTCCCTTGCGGAAATCAGTAATGATGTCGCTACCCAAACTTTGATTGAGGAAAAACACATCATTTCCCGAACCACCAGTCAATGTATCGTCCCCAACATCGCCGCTGAGGAAATCCTCCCCAGCACCGCCGCTGAGAATATCATTAGCTTTGCCGCCGTACAGGGTATCGTTACCGATGTCGCCGAACAGCACATCGTTTTCATTGCCGCCCAACAGCAAGTCGTTGCCCTCACCGCCATTGAGACTGTCGTTTTCTTTGCCGCCGTAAAGCGTGTCATTTCCCAATAAGCCAAAAATCAGGTCTGCACCTTCATTGCCAAAGGCAATATCGTTGCCATTTCCAGCATTAAGTGTGTCATTTCCCAAGTTGCCTAAAATGTAGTCGTCTCCATCTTCACCGAGTAAGATATCGTCATCTTTACCGCCGAAAATGCTGTCGTTGCCAAAGCCCCCGGCAACTGTATCATTGCCTAAATCTCCCCTCAACAAGTCGTCGCCCTCACCACCAACCACAGTGTCATTATCTTTGCCAGCGTAGATGGTATCGTTGCCAGCGTCGCCAGAGATGAAATCGCTGCCTCCATTGCCGAAGATTGAGTCGTTATCTGCACCGCCGTCAATGTTGTCATTGCCGCCCATACCGTAAAGAATATCGTTGCCGACTTGTCCGTTAATCGACTCGTTGATGCCACCGCCCATGATGAAATCGGCATCGTTACCGCCGTTGATTGTTTGTTGGACGGGGTTGGGGGTGATGGTGGCAGAGTCGAGTTGCGGGGCGTTGAGGCTATCGAGCAGGGAACCATCCGAGGCCGGAGTTGGTGTCGGTGCGGGAGTTGGTGTCGGCGGCGGAGTCGGCACAGGTGTGGGAGTTGGTGCCGGTTCCGGTGTGGGAGTTGGTGCCGGTTCCGGTGTGGGAGTCGGAGTCGGTTCCGGTGTGGGAGTTGGAGTCGGTTCGGGCGTCGGAGTAGGCGCCGGAGTCGGTGTGGGCGCCGGAGTCGGTGTGGGTGTCGGAGTCTCAGTCGGAGTCGGCGCGGGCGTCGGAGTTGGCGCCGGAGTCGGTGTGGGAGTTGGAGTCGGTTCCGGTGTGGGAGTTGGCGCCGGAGTCGGTGTGGGAGTTGGAGTCGGTTCCGGTGTGGGAGTTGGCGCCGGAGTCGGTGTGGGCACTGGGACGACACTACCTCCCAATTCAAAAGAGCCGCTGTCCACGATCGCACCTGGAATGCTGTCGCCATCTTGAGGGCGAGTCAGGCCTCGCTGATCTGTAGCGGGTGCGTCGGTGGCAATCCCTTTATCAATTGCCGGACTTCCTGTCAGCAGGGGCCTGACTAAAGCGCCGTTGATGTTTTGCAAAGGGCCAAGTAAGGGGTCTGCGATCGTCACACTTGCCGTCGCATTGACATCGCTTCCGTCATTGGGGTTTTTGGCCGGCCACTGAAAATTCCCTCCTCGATCGCTATATTGGGCGGTGACGTGTTGCTGAATGCCCCAAGGGTTTCCTCCGTTAGCCGCTGTATTGTTGGAAAGAATAGTGTTTTTGAGGGTGACATTATTGGCATTGGCGAAGATACCTCCACCAACCCAGCCTGCAGAATTATCGGCGATCGTCGTGTTGAGAATGGTTGTGGGTGCACCAAGAGTCATTGCACCGCCGAGTTTGTTGAAATCACCAGCAGCAAAGGCCGTGGAGTTGCCAGAAAACGTACTGTTAGTAATCGTAGTAGGGACATTTCGCATCCACAGCCCGCCACCTTGATTATTGGCTTTGTTGCCCGCAAAGGTGGTGTTGGCAATGGTCAATCCCTGGTTGGTGCTGTCGCTCAAAATCGTTACCCCACCACCGTTTCCATCATTTCCACCGTTGGGTAGCGCCAGAATTTCGTTATTTTGGAAGGTGCTGTCTGCAATACTTACGCTATCTTGGGTGCCGGTAAACAGATAAGCTGCTCCGCCTTCGCCTCGCCCTTTGTTGTTTTGGAATACGCTTTTGCTGATTTTAATTGTGCCGGAAGGCTCGTCAGTAGAACTGGCGCGGTCTGTGTAAATTGCCCCGCCGAAACCCCTTAAAAAAGAATTGCCGTTGGGATCGTTTGGGGCGAACTGGCCGGAGGTGGTATCGTTGCCGATGAATCGCGAGTTTTCAACTGTTAACTTGCCGTTTAGGCTGTTAATTGCCCCACCATTAATTCCTAAGTTGTTGGTGAAGTCGCTGTTAACAACGGTGAGGTTTTTATTACTTGCAAAAGCAATACCGCCAGCGCCACGTTCATCGTTGGTTGCAGTGGCTTTATTTCCGGTGAATTTACTGTCGGTAACGGTCAGGGTGTTGTTCCAGCCGCTGAAGATTGCACCGCCGCCTTTATCAGCCACGTTGTTGGTAAACTGAACGTTTTCTACGGTCATCGTTACTTCGTCTTGTGTACCGATCGCCCCACCATTATCCACCGTTTTACCGTTGATAATAGCGAGGTTTTTGACTGTAAAATTCGTAGCAGTCGCAACGTTGGCATTGACAAAAAAGGCGCGGGATGCGTTGTTGCCACTGATGGTTAAACCGGGTGCGGCGGCGCCGTCAATGGTGATGTTTTTGCCAACGGGAATATCGAGTTGACCGCTGGTGAGGGTAATGGTTTGGTTGGCTAAACCTGGAGCGAAGGTAATGATATCGCCGGCAACAGCGGTGGCGATCGCAGCCCTTAATGAACCCGGCCCGCTATCGCTATTGTTGGCTACTACGATCGTAGCTAAATCACCTTGGTAACTTGCCATAGCCTCTGGCCCCAAGGCTAAGGGAGATTCAATCTGACCCTTAGCAAATTCTAAATTCCAGTCGCCGTTGCTGCCAGTTATGTTGGTAGAGGCCGCAACGTCAGCTCCGGTTAATTGACTGAATCGATCGACGAAATTAACACCTGTACCGCCTGCTACATCGCAGCCGTACAGCATGATGTCTGCTTCTGGGGCTAGTGAAGTTTGCCACGAGTCCAACTGGCTTTTGTATTGCTCTATGTTATCTGAACCCAGAGCGGTATTGCCTAATTGTAGGCTGCCTGAACTGCCGTGAGAAATAATGTGAACCGAGTCTATCGCCCCCTTAGTAGAGGCGTATTTTTCCATCTCGGATGTGATTTGTTCGATGCCGTTTTTGGTGCGATCGAGTATTACTACCTGCTGTCCGGGCAGCACTCCTGCTGTAATTGACTCGTAATCTTTCACGCCGGCGTCAATGAAGACTAAGGAGCGCACTGGCCGTTCTTCAAAAGCAGATTGTGAGTTAACTTGAGCGAATGTAGAACTCATATTGGAGACTCCATTAAGGGCATTATTAGTAGATACACCCCGGAGTTATCTCATCAGGCTTATTTCATTATATCTTAACACCCAATTGATAGATGATGCCTTTTTTAAAATATTTTTGTTGATTTATTTTGCTCGGTATTTGCATTTTTACTTTTAACTAAAATGGAAATCTGAGCCTCTATCTATGGGAATAGATCGCAATATTAATCGGGAATATTGAAATAAATCTAGGTTCTATTATCCAATTTTTTTTTGACCACGAATTTCAAAGGTGGTATCAAGCCCCCGAATTTATCCGTGGAATCAATCCAAAATCGAAAATCGAAAATCCTCAAGAAAGAGCATTTATCTCGCGCAAGTCAATTCTTTAATCTAAAATCTAAAATCTAAAATCGATTGACCTTATTTTGCTAATAGTAGGCTGAGTTGAGGGATGCGGAAATAGTGGAGGTAATTCACCCCCGAATAACTCCTCTTATATTTAGTAGTTTTTATTTGAGTGTGAGATTTTACGTAGAGGCACAATGCACTAGAGTTTCCCTAGCTGTATTTCATCCAATGGAAAACTGAATTATGTAGATTTTGAACAATTCTATATGCTTTGACTTTGCTAGGTTTGCGGTACACCTAAATACTGATTCCCAGGACGTTTGGTCGCATTTACTAACAGTCAAAACAATCTAAGATTAAGTGGAACCCATCGCTGGAAATCAATTGGCTTATGGGGTGCTACACACTGTGAGGACTGCCATCCTCACTGCAAACGTGATTCAAATTATTCAGCGGGAGTTGATATGATTGCTGATTTAGTCAGATCGAAATCGTTGATTGCGATCGCCCCTGCGTCCATAATTACAATTGCATTCGGGTTCAGTCGCCCTCGGTACGTTCCATACCCTGCATTAAATTACTCTCCTTAATTAGCAAACAGTCGATCGCGTCCACCGCCGTTGCTGAGTGTATCACTATCTCGATCGGCATAACACGAACCAAGTCCGCTGTTTTGAGTCAGAGAATTATGCGATTTTGGCAATTGACTTTTGTATGGTTCGAGGTAATCTGAACTGAGGATAACAAAGCCTAATTGCAGTTGGTTCGAGGGACAGTCATAAGTCGAGCCAACTTTGTCAATCTCTCTAAGGATAGAGGCAGATTTTTGAAGTTTCCAGGTAAATTTATCGATGCAGTAAGATTCCCCAGCCAATATTCTGGCAACAAAATATCCACCTTCATTGATGCTGGACTCCTTGACTACAAAGCTTTTGGATGGGGGATTTGCGTCTTCCGAGGCGGGAGTCGTTTCCCTTAAAGAAGTCAACATATTCCGTCCTCCAAAAGTGAGTTTAGCGGTAGATACAGCCTTGGAGTCAGAGCTTCTGAAACTGCCAGCGACCTTGTTTATTTCGCCCATTCTTATGTAACCTATCTATCAGTTTGCCCTATTTCTGCTGCACTGCCATCCGCGATCGCACGGAATTTATATTCTGCGTGTTTTCCCTTAGTTCCGGCAAACGCCAAATTACCGATCGATCCGGTATCCTATCCGCGATCCCACTTTCACAAAAGAATCCAACTGTAATATCATCTCCGAGCAATTAACCATAATATCCTGGTCGGGGCGGGTTTTTGAGATTGTCAATTATTGGCAGGTATTGTTCGTGAACCCGCCCCTACAATCGCGGTCCCACGACCGGATATGATATAAGCCCGTGCTTCAAAGCTCGATAGTCTTCAGTCATTCGGCCATCTAAAATCTAAAATTTAAAAGGGTATGACACTTAGTAGATTGGCCTCGCAACAGCACCCCTCAAGATTCTGTGGAAGATGGCGGTTTTTTCCCTGCATTGCGAATATTAATAATCTTGTTGAGCGCCTCAAACCAAAAAGCAGCCCCCATAGAAATAGCTACGCCGCTCAATATCCAACCAAACAATCTTGCAATCAAAGCCGGCCACAATAAATTCCCCTGCTTATCTCGTTCCAAGCTGTTCTGTTCGCTCCATCCAAAAGGCAGAGCTACCTCATCCAAAGCTATATCTACATCCTTTTGAACTTTTCTCAGACTTGGTAAATTATCTAATTTAGTCCTAGCATTTTTTTCCACCAACTGCTCAGCGTACACATTAACAGTCGATCGCAACATCGAATCCTTCGACAACCGATTAATAATATGAATGGTATCAGCATTAGCAGCGACAGCGATCGCAGTTCCGAGCAAAATCGCCACCCCTCTAGCATTCCGCTTGTAAACACCAGAAGCACGCTCCATCGATTGGTCAAACCAAATTTCAATTTCTTTCTGAAACCGCTGCAACTGCTCTTGAGTATCTCCGCCGCCTTTTTCAGCGCGCTGCGCTAAAATATAAAGGCTGCGTTTCAAAGATTCTGGCATACTGTCCAAGGTTTCTTGAATTTGTTGATAAATCGGACTCTCCTCTTTTAAATCCATAATTTCTACTACCGTATCTTGACTTTTTTTAACAGTATTTAACAGATTGCTGAAACTCGGTTGCAGTTGCCCCAGCAGCGCCACCCGCTCAATTTTGCTGTCAAAACGAGCCTTCACAAATGCCATCTGCCTCTGAAATTCTCTCCCTCCTTGCTCAGTTTCTGGTAGATAAACCTGAGAATCCTTAATATAAAATTCTAGCTTTTCCGACATTCGATCTAAGCTGTTGTTCAAACTTGCTAAATTGTTTTGATAATCTTCAACAACTCGATTGAACTCCGCAGTCAGCCACCTAAATTCTTGCTCAATAATCGGTTTAATAGTATCCTGTAAACTCAGATTCGCTCCAATATGTTGAATTTGTGCCAACTGTAAATCTTTAAATCTTTCCAATCTGGTTTTAGAGATAGAGCTGAGCAAACTAGAAACCTTTAAAGTCTCCAAAAGGCTAGCCGAAAAACACTCGGCTGGAATATAAGAAGGCCCACTGGATTTATTGCCGAAAACATTTTTAGTACCCGTAATTCCGTGGTACAAATCCCCCAGGCGGTGCGTAACAGAGCGGAATCCCTCTGATAACAGCCCTTTCGCTCCCTGATTCAAATCTTTGATAATCGGATTGGCGTAAATCGCATGGGCTAACTGTCCGACTCGCTTAAATTGCAGGGGATCTTTCGCACCTTCGCTGCCGCCAGAAATCAGCACTTCGATCGACTTCTTTAAATGTTCCGCCCGCCACTGCCAAACAGTAGCAATCAGTTCCTGAATTTCCGAAGCTAGCAAGCTTAAAGTCAGGTAGATAAATACTAAGCCAATGATAATATCTATAATTACAGGCAAGTTCATGGTATTTTCCTAGTCGCAAATAACTGCTGTCTAAGTTTACCCTCAGTTTGGGACGCTCAAAACTCTCTTAACTTATGTCAGAAATCTTTCCATTCCTTGGCCGCAAACCGAAAAATCGCTGGAATGACAGCTTTACAGACAAAGTGTGGATGCTGGCTTTTCTGTTGGCTGCAGTGCTGATTTTCGGGCTGAATCTGGGCGGCGTGGCTTTGCGGGATTGGGATGAAGGCATTGCAGCGCAGGTAAGTCGCGAAATTTGGCGCGGCAACTTAAATTGGCTGTATCCGACGATCGACTCTATGCCTTATTTCAACAAACCGCCGCTGGTACACTGGCTAATCGGGCTCTGTTTTGCCGTCGGCGGTGTCAGCGAATTGACGGCGAGGTTGGTACCGGCGATGCTGACGGCGGCTTCAGTGCCCTTGCTTTACGCCATTGGCAGGGAGTTGTTTCCTAGACGCTCGATCGCCATTTTTTCTGCCCTCGTGTATCTGACGCTGTTACCGGTGGTGCGGCATGGACGTTTGGCGATGTTGGATGGAGCAGTTTTGTGTTTTTTGCTGGGGGCGATGTGGTGTTTGCTACGATCGCGCCGCGACTTGCGCTACGCTTTGGGCGCGGGGATTGGGTTCGGACTCATTTGCCTGACTAAGGGCGTCATGTTGGGGCTGCTGCTGGGTGCTGTTGGCTGTATTTTTTTGGTTTGGGATACCCCGCGACTCCTCACTTCTGGGTATCTTTGGGGCGGATTGGCGATCGGAACATTGCCAGTAGCTGCTTGGTATTTTGCCCAATGGCTGCACTACGGCCAATATTTCATCCACACTAATTTAATTAACGAATCTTTCCGGCGCATTTCGGAACCTGTAAGCAGTCACAGAGGCCCGCCTTGGTATTATCTTTTAGAAATTTTAAAATTAGCTTGGCCGTGGCAGTTATTTTGGCTACAAGGGCTGCGCCTGAGTTGGGAAAATCGCAATTTTGCCGGGCCAAAATTAGTATTGGTTTGGACAGGAGTATATCTGCTGGCTATTTCTGTGATGACTACTAAATTGCCGTGGTATGTTTTGCCAATTTATCCAGCTTTTGCTCTTGCTGTTGGCAGTTATCTCGCTGAAGTTTGGGAGCAACTGTGGCTGCCGCCAGAACCCGTCAAAGAGGAAGCAGAAGAACGTTTTGATGCTATTTCTTTGCTGCCTCATCCCGCGATTTTGGCAGTGCTGGCTATAGTTGCTGTCGTCGGTTGCGTGTACTTCAGTGGCTGGGTATGGATCGGGGGACAAATTGCGCCTCCAGAGCGAGATTTGCAGTTAATGCTGATGTTTGTAGCTTTGACAATGACAATGGCGGCCGTGTTGCTGCACCGCAAAGACCGACAGTTTATATTAGTTTTAATTTGGGGAACTTACCTGACGCTGTTGGTATTGGTGGCTTCAGATAACTGGGTTTGGGAACTGGCGGAGGATTATCCGGTTAAGCCGATCGCCGAAATTGTCCGCACAGGAACTCCGGCGGGTCAACAAGTGTTTACTTCTCACCGCTTGGGCCGTCCATCGCTGAATTTTTACAGTCAACGCCAAGTTATTGTTGCCGACGCACCTACGCTCAAACAGAAATGGCAAACTCTTCCTCAACCTTATTTTCTGTTAGAAAAACCTGTTTTAAAACATTTAGGTTTGCAGAATGCTGAGGTTGTCAAAACAGCGGACGATTGGGTTGTGGTAACTCGAAAGTAAGCGTGTTTCCCCAAATTACCGTAGGGGCGGGTTCACCAACCATTTATGTCAGAAACCAACAATATAATAAACCCGCCCCCACCCAACGACAAATCTCGGAAATAAGCGTGTTTCCCCAAATTACCGTAGGGGCGGGTTCACCAACCATAATCGCCTCAGACCAAAAATCTCGAAAACCCGCCCCCACCCAACGACAAATCCGAATCTACATTTTTGGGATGCAATCGCATATCAGATCAATCTAGGCGATCGGCTGTGTGCGGACGAGTTTACCAACAATTCATACCACAAACCAACAATCTCAAAAACCCCTACACAAACTCAACCTTAAAAAGCTTACCCAAAAATGTTACACTAAACAAAAGCCTCAGTTAAATGCTCTCTAATAGAACTATGCAACTTACTGAACAACGATACTACTCGATCGAGGAATATCTAGCACTAGAAGAAGCTGCGGACTACAAAAGCGAATACATTGACGGTGAAATATTTCCTATGGCCGGTGGCTCTACAAATCACAATCAAATAGCGCTCAACTTCAGTACCGAACTAAATTTTGCATTCAAAAAACTAGACTATCGAGTTTTCATGAGCGATGTCCGCTTGTGGATACCCAAGAAGCGCATCTATACTTATCCCGATGTGATGGTAGTATGTGGGAAGCCGGAGTATTATAATAACCGCACCGATACGATTACCAATTCCAGAGTAATTATTGAGGTTTTGTCAGCTTCAACTAAAGGATACGATCGCAGCAAAAAGTTTGAGGGATACCGCACAATTCCCACTCTTGAAGAATACTTATTGCTCGACCAAAATCGGAGATATATCGAACATTTTTCTAAGACGGATGATAAGCGATGGTCGTTTGCTGAGTACAATGAATTGGATGAGACGATCGCGCTTGCTTCACTATCCTTTGAAATTGCTGTGGCAGATATCTATAATAAAGTGAATTTTGAACAAGTAGATCGAGAAATTGCACCTGAAAAATGATTGTAGGGGCGGGTTTCACCAACCATCTGTGCCACTAATTAAGAAAATAAATAAACCCGCCCTGCCCGACAAAAAATCTCGATCGCCCGCAATTATTGTAGGGGCGGGTTCGCCAACCATTTTTGCCACTAATTGAGAAAATAAATAAACCCGCCCTGCCCAACGACTAATCCGAATCAATATTCTTTGCATTCGATCGCACATCAGGTTAATCTAGGTTATTGGTTGGGTGGGGGCGGGTTTATCTAGATTGTCTGCTGCTATTAAATATTATTCGTAAAACCCGCCCCTACCGCCTGTGTTTTTGGGAAAAAGATTATGAAATACGATCGCAACAAACACCACCGCCACTCAATTCGCCTACCTGGATATGATTATACGACTCCCGGTGCGTATTTTATCACTATTTGCAGTTGGCAGCGTGAATGTTTATTCGGCGAAGTCATTGATAATACAATGCAATTGAGTCCCTATGGTAAAACAGTTTTATTCAATTGGAGCATTCTTCCCAAACGTTATCAAAATGTGGCATTAGATAATTTTATTGTGATGCCAAATCACGTCCACGGGATTATTTTTTTGAAAGACAGCCCAGAAATAAATTATACAGAATCGGATAAATTGGCGCTGAGAAAATCAAAAATCCATCCTTTATCGGAAATTGTGCGGGGTATGAAAACATCTTCAGCGCGGCGAATTAACCAAATGCGATATTTGACTGGCGTATCAGTTTGGCAACGAGGTTATTACGAACATATCATCCGCAATGAAGAATCATTAGTTGCTATTCGGGAATACATCATTAATAATCCTTTGTCGTGGGCAAAAGATGAATTATATCCTCATAATTCAGTCAAAATTAATGAATCTAGCCCGCTGTCGATCGAATGTAATGGCAAATCTTATCTACAGTCGATCGTACTGTAACATTGCGTCGATGGCCCTCCGGGGCGGGTTTTACCAATAATCTATGTGAAAAACTAACAATCTCAAAAACCCGCCTCCACCCAGCCACAAATCCGCATCTACATTTGTGAAATACGATCGCACATCAGGTTAATCTAGGTTATTGGTTGGGTGGGGGCGGGTTTATCTAGATTGTCTGCTGGTATTAAATATTATTCGTAAAACCCGCCCCTACGATAGCGTGTAGGGGCGGGTTTCACCAACAATCTATGTGAAAAACTAACAATCTCAAAAACCCGCCCCCACCCAACTTGAGGATGTCGAGCGTTTCCATTCAATTAGTTTCCCCAGCGAGTGGGGAGTTACTGTTAAACAGTTACGCAAACAGGAGATTACATCAGGTTTCCATTCAATTAGTTTCCCCAACGAGTGGGGAGGGAAAAGCTAGGAATAAAGGCAAAAAGGCAGAATGTAAAGGCATATTTAGAGTTTCCATTCAATTAGTTTCCCCAACGAGTGGGGAGGTTATTACGAACAATTCAAAGCCGATAATATCGTATAACACGCTATCGTGTTTCCATTCAATTAGTTTCCCCAACGAGTGGGGAGTTAGGGGAGCTAAACGTCTACATTGCATTGAAAAAGTTTCCATTCAATTAGTTTCCCCAACGAGTGGGGAGTTAACGTGCCCCGATTTTGTTACACAAGATCGGCCAAGGGGAAATAGGCAACAGAGTTTCCATTCAATTAGTTTCCCCAACGAGTGGGGAGATTCAATCAGGGCAAATGCGATGCGCTGTTTCTGATTGAGTTTCCATTCAATTAGTTTCCCCAGCGAGTGGGGATTACAAATACTTCCTTGAAGTATATTGCCACATAGCGGAGTTTCCATTCAATTAGTTTCCCCAACGAGTGGGGAGCAGTTGGTCTACTAATTACCGGGGCCCGATCGCAATTCAGTTTCCATTCAATTAGTTTCCCCAACGAGTGGGGAGAATCAGCCGTGGGATGTCAGCACCGAATATATTCAAGAAATTGAGTTTCCATTCAATTAGTTTCCCCAACGAGTGGGGAGCGGAACCAACCTTAGACATCTTGGATCGTCTCAAGAAGTGTTTCCATTCAATTAGTTTCCCCAACGAGTGGGGAGTAAGAGAAATGCTTGTCGAGGATTGTTACGAGTTCGATCAGCACATTAAGTTTCCATTCAATTAGTTTCCCCAACGAGTGGGGAGTGTAAACCGAGTATGGAGTATTTTTTCTACTTTTTCGGGTTTCCATTCAATTAGTTTCCCCAACGAGTGGGGAGATCACCAATCAAGGCGGTGTCGCAGCCGGACACAAGTTTCCATTCAATTAGTTTCCCCAACGAGTGGGGAGTCTTCTCTTTGACTTTTTATATATTCACCAGTTTCATCAAGTTTCCATTCAATTAGTTTCCCCAACGAGTGGTGAGTTGGCAAGATGTTTCTAATAACTGGTTAGGTAATCCCCAGTTTCCATTCAATTAGTTTCCCCAACGAGTGGGGAGAAAATTTAGACAGCTTACAAAGTTGGGTGCGAGTAGAACTCGGTTTCCATTCAATTAGTTTCCCCAACGAGTGGGGAGGCGATCGCAAATTCAACGATTTAGCCTATCTGTCCCAGTTGGAAATGTTTCCATTCAATTAGTTTCCCCAACGAGTGGGGAGGAGGCTCGTTCCGTTCGCCACGGCCAGCCCGTCGGTGTTTCCATTCAATTAGTTTCCCCAACGAGTGGGGAGTTAGATGCTGTAGGTGTAGCAGTTAAGGCATTCCATAGTGCGTTTCCATTCAATTAGTTTCCCCAACGAGTGGGGAGTCTTCCATAATACACCCAAGACAGCGCAAGGTGTCTAGAGGCCCTTTGCGAGGCTCAGATATTTATTGTGGAACTCACACCTGTGTTCGCTCATAATAATCCTTGAAACCCTTGCCCAGTAAAGCTGCGAGGCTCACGACGGAAAAAGGTCGTTTGAGCTAATTTACCACCAGCCTCGCAACCTGAGCTAAATAATCACTGACCCAGGTGCTTTTGTCACCGGCGCTCCCACACCCAAAACCTCCACCTGTCCCAAAGTATGGCGCGACACCGGATAAAACCGGATGCTGCGTCTAGGTTGATTAACTTTCGCAGCCGTCGCCGGAGTTCTGTAAATCTGGCAGTTGACAAAACATACTCAAAGGTAGAATATTGTCCCCATTTGCCATAACTTTTCAGCAAGTCATGCACTTTTTGCCTGCGCTTGTCAACTCGGAGATCGTAGACAACGATATAAAGCGGCATACTTTATCGAATTCTATTTTGTGTTGAATAGGGAGGGTAAAGTTTAGCTTCAGATGCAAGTTCAAGAGAAAAATTTTAGTTAAGTTTGTTAGTCCGCCAGGGTTTGAAACCCCGGCGACTCGATAAATTCGTGGCGGATTTATTGGCTTATGTTTGCAGTTCGTAACGGGCGAGCGCAGCTACCAATTCATCATGCACTTTCGCCATCAAACTTGCTGACTTTAACGAAACAAAGCTTTGCTGTGAAACAAAATTTAAACAGCCTAAAACCCTAGCTTCCCATTGTTCTCGACTATCAGTATTCCAAGCCTTGAACACATCTTTTTCCTGCAAGCCACGCAAGGAATGAAAAATAATATTTCTCTCATCTATAGTATTAGCAGCAACTACTTTAATGTGAGAATCTTGATTCCATTTATTTTGATCCGATTTTTCAAGTAAAGTAAATAGTGATTTACCAAACAAACCAACACTATTGTACTGCTCATTTTTATTTCCATTAAACCAAGGCCGTAAATTTTGAGGCAGATTCACATCATGGATATATGCTGTACTTGGTTGATTGGGATTAGAGTATTTAATTTGTGGCTTATACTTGTCTAATGCCCATTCTTTGATCGATCCTTCCACAGCGCGAAAACTGTGAAATAG
The DNA here is from genome assembly GCF_036705565.1 of Microcoleus sp. AT8-B5. Lineage (NCBI taxonomy): Bacteria > Bacillati > Cyanobacteriota > Cyanophyceae > Oscillatoriales > Microcoleaceae > Microcoleus > Microcoleus sp. AT8-B5. Next base: position 227,486 of record NZ_JAUBUY010000003.1, on the reverse strand, counting down.
AGCCTCAACCGTATTACCCTGTCTAAGACGGATAACTCCTAAATAAGCAGCCTCATAGCCAGTCCACCACCACTGATTCAAACGCTCCTTTGCAACATCTCCCCTAGCCTTGCCAAAATCTTCAAACTTAGCAAAATTCCACTGTACAGCCATTGCTAATAAATCACGGATTTCCAGCAATAGCGGATCGGAAGAATCTTTCCAGTAAGGTTTTAAAATCCGCTCTACCCCCAAATAGTCATAACGACTTAATAGCGCTTTTGCTTCTTGAACTTGCATCCCCTGTAAATAAGTAGAGCTTTCTATAAAATCACCCTTTTTGGCTAAATCTGGTTCATACTCATTGCTAACCAAAAACTGGACTTTTTTACCAAACTTTGCTAGAGTTTCAAATTGAACCGCCGAAGAAATTGCCGGAGTTCCAGCTTGATGACTGACATAAAAGTTTGCACTTTTATCTAAATCCAAACTAGACAAAGCTTGTTGAACCAGAAACAGTGCTTTATTCCAACTATCTAATCCCTCATCTTTGGATTGAGGTTTCAATTCTAAGTAATCAATGGATTCAATTTTAGGAAACTTTTTCTGAAAATATCGTTCAAATATTGGTTTGAGCGTGCAAGTATCCTGCCAATAAGGACTTTTCTCTACTCTCCTATCTTCCTCATCAAAAACCGCTTCCTGATCGGTCATAATCAAGATTATTTTGTCAGGATTTGTTTTCCCTTTCTCTAACAGCTTTGCCGAAAAAGCATCCAGAAGCGGAAAGTGCAAATCCTGATAATATTCATCTGTTAACTGGCTGCCATAAACCATCCCCATCGCTCTAGCTGGTACAATGAAAGGTTCGTCATCATCAGGATTCGGCGGTTGTGTAGGTACAAAACGGCGATCGTATAATTGACTTCTCACCTTTTTGAACAAAGTACCCCAATTGTCATCAGTTTTGAGTTTGACATCACTGCTGCCAGTTGTCACAATCCAGATATTCATAGTTATTCCTCAATTGGCCAAAGTTTGATAAAGTCGCTCTGATTCTGTAAAAACTCAAGAAAATCTTGAGTTTTGTCCGATTTATCTGGAAAAATGGTCAAAAGCTCTACATGCTCTTGCCTTTTTTGTCTCAATTCTCCGTTTTTAGTTGTGAGATAGCGGGGATACATCCGGTGCCAAATGCGACCAATATTATTTAGTTTTCCCGTCAAATCGCTTTGGTTAATAGACTGATTTTTTGAGTACGGCCCGTGAAACCATTTAATTGCTTCACTGCTATGCTGATCCTCAGCGATTCTTCCCCAAACTTCCACTTTGTCGGGATGCCAGACTTCACGCCAAGCCATAACCTGATGACTAGGTTCTAAATGATTAACTGTTAACCATTCTATTGCCCTCTGCTGACCCTCTGCCAGAAATTTAGTAATATTGCTGAGGTCAGGATTAGCAGCCGTGACGTACAAAGTTTTTGAACTTTCATTAAACTTCCAGTGGCAGCCGATCGCAGGTTTGTCATTTCTCTTAAAATACTCAGGGAAAAACAGGCTGTGATCGACCCGCCGCCACGACTTGCCAAAACCGCCAAGCAAGAGAGAAAATTTAATTAAATAAGTGACAAACTTTTTTAACTCCTTCTGCGGATACGTATTATTTAGATTCAGAATGTCCAGTCTTCCTCCCTGTAAATCGTAGGTAGGCATGACTACCGGATTCCTCGCCGGATAATATTTGTGTTCACCAAAATCGAGTTCCTCAGCAGTAAAGTTAATCCCTAACTGCCCGATAATTGCCCCTGTATCATCGCGTGTTTCAACAATTCCTCCCCAAAGTTTTTTTGCTAACAGTTGTGCTGTATTGGCATCCGTGACCCCTGCCAACAACCGCAAAGTATGACCCCGCAGCGCAGCTTTAAACATATTGGGTCGAAATTCTGGGGTTCTATTCAGTAGTTGCGACGTTAACCCGCAGCCGCTCAAATTGACAGAAAGTAAGATGCGATCGGCGCTTTCTACCTCTGCCATGCGACCATAACCTGCACTTACCCTAGAACCAATTCCGTGCCCTAAAGCTTTTTCCCAAATTTGCCAAATTTCCTCCCATTCTTGTTTTCCAAGCTGCTTGTTGCTGGAAATGCCAAATTGTAATTTACACTGATAAAGCGAGATTTGCACGTTAGCGCTGGTGACGGCATTTTCCATCACTTGGCGCTTTTGCTGAGAGTGAACGACATCGACTAAACGCTCTTTTTCTCCCCAAGACATATCAGCGGGGAAGCCGCCGTGAAAGCGCAAAATTCCTGGTTTTGCACTACGCTGTCCGTCCTCTACAACCTCTCCCCCGCAGTATCCTTCTCGTTTTTCAGGAGGACACGATCGCCAGAAAGCCCCTTTCATGCTAGAACCAGGATAAAATGGCAAACCTTTCGCGCCAATTATGGGTCGAATGACGCCTTCATCTTGTCCACTGTTTGTAACTAAACGCCAGCTAATGGTGTATTGTTTTGTTTCCACTCCTTGCCCGAATTCAGGCATTTTTACGGGTGATTTAGTTCGACCTCGTTTGTAAAGGGGAACGCTTTCATCGGCGCTTTCGGGGACGGGAGGACAGCATTCTAACCATTGTTCCACCCACTCAGAAGCGGGACCAGCATCGCCGGCGTACTGAATTTTCCCCCTTCCTTCCAATTGAGAGCGAAACATCAAAGGAACGCGATCGCTATCACTCATCTTCTTCACCTCCATTATTGCCATTATTCTTAGTAGGCTTATAACGTTGAGTCCACCAAACCATACTGTCACAAAGTTGAGTCAGCACAGCTATAGCTACTTTGCGCTGTTCTACAGGAAAATCCCACAATTTATTGGCCATAATTTTAATGGCTGCTGTATCGTCAGAACTGACATTATCATTGGGGATTTTAACACCCGCATTTGCCATAATTTTGACTAGCGCCTTCCAAGTATCCCGCCAATAATCAGCCTTATCTTGATCCTTGATTAACCGAAACTGTTCTCCCCAAAATCTCTCTAAACCATAAGCAACTGCAACGCGCATTTTGTATGCTTGATTGAGAGCGTCTTTTTTGTCACGATATTTGACAACTAAATCGTGAGCCTCTTGGTCTAATTTGTAAGATTCCCAAGCCATAAATTATACCTCCTTTAAGGTTAGATAGCAGTGACCAAAACCAATTGATTCTAAACCGCCCAGATAAATGTCTGTGCCAGTAGACGCCCCAAAAGGTTGCCATGTCTCTTGGTTTTCTTTGAGGGCGATCGGAAATACTAAAATTGTGCCTTCTGGCAAAGCTTCAGTATTAAAAAAAGCTCCTTTTTTCGCCTTTTTTTCTTCTTTGTCTAAGGCCACTCGACTCTGACGATATAAAGCCATATCGTGAATCATGGCAATTTCATCGTCAGCCACAACAACGGCTGGCAATTCCTCTCCTAAAGGAAACCAAGCAGACAAATCCTGAGTTTTCTCAACTGTTAAAAAGCCAAAGTTAAAAAATAGCTTTGGTTTGCCATTTATGTCCAAAGCTTTTAAAGTTTGAGAACCTGTATAATTAGCTGGAGGTTTAGCTGATTTGAGAGATGTACCATCTTTTAGCTTGACATAATCTCCAGCAATTCGCTGATAGCGTTTCAGCAAACGAGGACAAGTTACCCACACAATTGGTTGACCCGGACAAAATACTGGCAACCACAGCAGCGAAGCATATTCAAACTTAACTACAGACTCAGTGGTACTGTCTGGTTTCCCGGATTCTGCTTCCTGACCGTACCATTTATTAGCTTCAGCTTCTCCCAGACTACGGCGGATTTCCGATCGCAATCTTCCCCGAATCGAACTACCGGGAATAATGCCAGTTTGAGTAAACTGGTCGCGGAAAATTAAGTTTAAGTTGCCGCTTTCTTCACCAGCCGTTGCTCCCACATGAACAGGAGCAAGGGTTTCAATAATACCGTAAGCTTTTTTGTACATTATTCAACTCCTTGAATTTCAATTGGCAAACACAAACCGCATCCAACTTGTTTCAGGCTAAAACCTTCTTTGGGAAACCAATTTTCGGGAAATTCCCACCAAGTTTTATCTAAAGGTTCTCTGAGAAGATAGACAGTTCCGGGAGGAACTGCATAGCGTCCGCGTCCCATTTGTCCTTTCGCGCGGTAGCGATAGGAAATGGGTTTATCCGTGAGCATCTCCGGTCGTTTTTGGGAGAAATCTGCATTTTTGGGATAGCGGTATGAAAACTTGTTAGAACCCCAAACTCCCGGTGTTATCAAAGCAAATGAGCGCTGAATTGGTTGGCGTAAAAGTTTGACAATTGGACTGTCCTCATCCAGTAGAACACTGTTGATTTCTACTAAGTGATTTTCCCCACCAAAGCGATACCAACCATCTGCTAAAGGATGAGTTGAGAGATAAACCAGACAACATTCATCATCCATCTGCACGGAATTTTCCAAAAACAAACCATCTTCTGCTAAAGTACAGCGTTCGTCATCTTTTGTTTTGGGGTGCAAGATAGGGACGTATTTCCAAGGAATATCGGCCACATCGCCCTTATGTTTATTTTCCTTAATGGTAGCAGTCTTATCTATCCAAGAATTAACGGTTTGCCAGCTATATTCAGGATCTAAATCTTCGGATTCGCGATGCCATTTCCCCGATTTCATTTTCCATTCATCCACGCCTTTTTTAGAAATAATTTTGTGCCAAGGAATGGGGACGTAAAAGTATTCAGGATCGTCTGATTTTGCCCAGAATGGGCCAGCGACAAACAAATTATCACTAAGTTCTTTTGGAGAAATATAGGACTTAACTTTGTTGGTGCTGAAAAATAGACCGGAGAGAGTAGCTGCTTCTGGAGGGAATTTTGCCCCAGAACGTCCGACTAGATTTTCGGGCGATAAAAATCCGCCAGAACTCCCGTACATAAATCCTAAAGGACTTATAGTGATGAGATATTTGAACATAGCTGCCATCCCACATTTATTAGGTCACTAATCCAGTAAATAATTTGTTTGGATTGTTCTGGATTTGGGTAATCGCCGACGATGTGCTTCCAGTTTTTTTCTAAGTTTTTCTCGTCTTGAAAGTAAAGTTGAAAAAGAGCTAAAGCTAATTCATCATCTGGGCTGTTTTCCTTGGGATTAAAACTAATAGCATGACGATTTTTGAGATGAGCTAAATCTTTGTAAACATGACTCCAGTTTGGCTTGTGATCCCAGCTTTTGCCGTCGCGGTCTTTGTATTGTTTGAGAATGTGCAAATAATCCCAAGGACAAGTCCACTGCACGTATTGACCGCTGTTAAAAACTACTCGAATTGTAACGCGATCGCGCCCCAAACTTTTCGCCCGTTTTTCGGCTTCTCGACAGTGTTGAAGAATATCTCGCTGCGGCACTCTATGACCAGCCCAAACAAAACCAACACTTAGGTTAATATCCTGTCCGTGCTTTTTCCATTCATCGGACAATCCCATTAACCATTCTAATGCCTCTATAGGTTCTGGGGGCTTTTCGGGTTTGCTGCTGTAAATTACACCAAGGAAGTCGTCACCGCCGGCATAAACAATGCGCCCTTGGTCTTTGGGGAAATTCTTGATAAAATTTTCTCCCCAATCCCGCATAGCCTCGCTGAACTTGTTTAGACCTTCATCTCCTTCTTTTTGAGCAATTTCCTGAAGTTTTTTGCCAACTTTATCGCCATCTCCCATAAACCAGCCAGTCCAGTGTTCTGGTTCACGAATAATGTCGCTAAATCCTGCTTCAAGCGGAGAGATCCCAATGTTTCTGGCAATATCTTCGTCGCGAGTAACTAACCGCTTGACTAACTCAGGAATGCTCAATCTTTCATTAGGTGCAAGAAATTTCCCTTCGGGTTGGCCATCTGGGGGAAGATTTTCTAAGACACAGGAAAGACGTTGATAGAAATCCTTAAGTTCAGCTTTTTCTGTATCGGATAGCTGCCGCCCTGGTTCTCGATGTTCTAAACCTAAACGCGGCCAGGCGATCGCATCCGTGCCAGTCAAACTCGAACTGTCGCCAATCCAGTTAATCGCCGTCCAATCGCGACGCAATTTGCGAGTTTCTAGATTCTTCATCGCAGATTCTATCGAATCTCCGTGTCCCCAAAATATCTCCCAAGTGTACAAACCCCATCGCATCCACTCTTGCTGCCAAAAGTATTCTTCTTTAGGAGGTACTTCTCGTTCTATCCAAACTCGACATTCATTTAATATTTCTTGCCATGACTTCTGAAGGGTATTTGTCACGTCATTCCTGGAAAATTCCCCTTTCCCTTTCAGAAGTATCCGATTGGGCATTCCTTTCTGGATGTTCGGGGAACCGGGAGAAATGACGTTGAAACCTGATTCTTTGGCTTGCTGTACTAGCTTAAAACTCAAAAAAGACAGAATCAGTGAAGCCCCAAATAAATCTCGGAGTTTGCGGGATTTCTCGATAAAGCCTTGAACGGGCGCAAAGGCGATCGCAGTGTATGCAGGCATAAATTCAATTTTAAGGCGGGCAATGCCCACCTGAAGGCTGCTGGTAGTGTCCCAAGTCGCTAACTGCTTAAGTTCTACTCAACTCAATATATCAGCCGAGCCAGCTTCATGTCTTCAAATTCACAATATTTATCAAACTTTTTTCAAAACCTAAAGCTATCCCAATAAGGGCTTTCAGACATTTATATATTTTTATGTCAATATTGTCTTTTCCTTGACTTTTACCCACCTTACCCCCATCCACCCATCATGGCCAAAAAACCAACCCCTCACCCCTACGCCGACAAACTAACGTTCGATCGCATCATGCTCCTCATCGCCACATTAGTAAACCATCCGGGCATCGGACACTCCGACACAGAAACATCCGATAGTAAATATCATGATGCTTTGCTAGAAGTCCAATCTCAATTGCAGAAAATTGCCGCCGAATTCAACATCGAATTTCCCGAAAACTATCCCGCAACTCCCACAATCCGTAAAGACTTAGAAACTTTGCGCCACTACGGAATCCTCGACAAACGAATGTATCGCTTCGGATATTATCTCGGTACCGGCGCAATGAATCGCGAAGAACTACTATTCGCATTTCAAGCAATAGCATCTCAAGCCAAATATCAGGGAAATCCCCAAGCCCGCAAAATTTGTGAAAAACTCACTAAACTGTTGCGCGGACTAGATATCGAACTCAAAGGTAAATTGTTTTATCCCGTTCGCGAACACCTAAATCGTGCGATTATTTACACCGATCCTGTAGAAATGCTCGATCGCCAAGAATATCGGAATACCCTATTTCACAAACTAGACATCGTAGAAACAGCAATTGTTCGAGGTCAGGCGATCGAACTTTACCGTCAAGACGATTATTATGGTAAAGGCAATGTCGGTTTCCGGCGAATCTGGCCTCTGCAACTGATTTATCACGACATCGCCTGGTACATGATTTGCGAATCTTGCGACAACGGGCATTTGAGCGTAGAACGGGTGAATCGCTTTACTGACTACTGCGAAATTATCGATGTAGAAGGGCGCGGTTTAGCCGTACAGGAACAACGTTTGAAAATAGCTCAAAAGTTGTTAAAAAACGGCTGGGGGCTGTTCTTGGGCAAGCCAGAGCAACAGCAGGCTGAATTGGAAGGTACGCTGAAGTTGGAAAAAGTGAAGGTGCGGTTTTTTGAGAAAGTAGTGGGATTTATTTTAGAGGGCGATCGGCGGCATCCGCGACAAAAAAAGATTAAGGAAGGCCCAAGGGATAGTTTTGGCAATCTGCTTTATGTGGATTATCAGATCGATTTGCCCGATCGCTCTCTCAACGAATTTAGTGTGTGGGTGAACAGATATATGGATAGCGCCCAAGTGCTTTCCCCGCCGAGTTTGGTAGAAAAACACCGACAAGCAGCGAGAGATTTGGGCGCGAGATATAGCTTGTAATATCAATTGCGGTGGCACCGGAATGATTTAACCGCAGAGGACACAGAGAACGCAGAGGAAGAATAGTTAATTATCACTTGTCATTGTTTCGCTGTACTGCATTTCTATTTTCAACGCCGTTTCAACTCTTTGATACTCGGCCTCAACCTCTTCTAAAAGCGCGCTGGCCGGATCGGGTAAAGGCTGGTTAGCATTTGTTCCGATGCGGCCCATGATTTCGAGTTCCTCGCACAGCTCAAACAAGCGAAAAGCACCGAGAGTACCGCTAATCGACTTTAAAGAGTGAGCCGATCGCCGCAAAGCCAGCGGATCGGCGTTGCACAGAGCCATAGAGATGCCTCGCAGCAGTTCGGGAGCTGTTTCGAGGTAAATCTCGATCGCCTCGTCTAAAGCTTCCACTTCTCGCAATCCCTCTATAATCTTGGCACTCAGGGACTCGTGCCCCTCTGACAAAGCCCGATCGAGATTTGATGCACCCCACTCGACGACTGCCGGCGAATTGGGAATTGTCTGTTGTGGATTTCCCGCAACAGCCACATTCGATCGCACTTGTAATTCACTCGTTCCTTCGATCTGTTCCGCCGGGGCATCCAAGCAAACGATCGGCTGCAGACGATCGAATGCGGAGTTCGATCGAGATTTACACGCCATCAAAGCTCGCACCAACTGATCGATGGCGATCGGCTTGCTCAAATAGTCGTCCATCCCCGCAGCCATACACTCTTCGCGATCGCCCTGCATCGCATTTGCCGTCATCGCCACAATCCAAGGCCTTGTCGATTTTCGATTTTCGATTTTCGATTTTCGATTGTTAGATTCATCAGTCGATTTTCTATTTTCTATTTTCGATTTTCGATTGTTAGATTCATCAGTCGATTTTCTATTTTCTATTTGCGATTCTCGATTGTTAGATTCCTTAGTCGATTTTCTATTTTCTATTTGCGATTCTCGATTGTTAGATTCCTTAGTCGATTTTTGATTTTCTATTTGCGATTCTCGATTGTTAGATTCATCAGTCGATTTTCTATTTTCTATTTGCGATTCTCGATTGTTAGATTCATCAGTCGATTTTTGATTTTCGATTTGCGATTCTCGATTGTTAGATTCCTCGTCAGTCAATGGGGGATTTTCGATTTTCGATTTTCGATTATTAGATTGCTCATCAGTTGCGGAAAGTTCTGATTCTCCCGTGAGATTTTCTAAAGTTAAATCTGCTGAAAATTGCTCGCGGATGCGGCGGGTAGTTTCCAGTCCGTCCATTTCCGGCATTTGCACATCCATCAGCACCACATCATAAGGCTGGCGGCGCAAAGCTTCGAGCACTTCGATACCGTTTCCCGCCACATCCGCGCGATACCCCATCCGCTGTAAAATTTGCAAAGCCACCTTCTGATTCACCAAATGATCGTCAGCCAACAGAATCCGCAGCGGTAAGTTCTCGGCCAGCACGGGTATGGTTTGCAAGAAAGGCCCGCTAGTGCGCTGCCCTTTAAATTCCGGTGTCTGTTCTCCAAAAATATTGATTAAAACATTGTAAAGCTGAGATTGTTTGATGGGTTTATTTAAAAAAGCAGCAAAATCCATCTCCATAGAAGGGGAATTAATTTCTTGCCTGCCGATCGAAGTTAGCATCACTAACGGCAACTTTTCGCAATCAGGATACCGGCGAATTTGCGCCGCTAAAGCCAACCCGTCCATTTCCGGCATTTGCATATCCAAAACTGCCAAGTCAAACATTTCTTTAGCAGCCAGCCAATCTAAAGCCAAACGAGCCGAAGCTGAAGCCCTAGCCACCATTCCCCAAGACTGAGCTTGGAGAGTCAAAATTCTGCGGTTGGTAGCATTGTCATCGACAATTAAGACTCGCTTCCCAGCTAATTCAGGTTGAGAATTGCTCAAGTTAAGTGGTAAGGAATTCTTGCAGCCAGAAACGATCGTACTAAAATAAAAAGTAGAGCCAACAGATTTCGTATTTTGGGCGATCGGCTGGTTGCTGAGTACAGATTTGCCATAGCCATATTTTTCGGCAATTTCGCAAGATTCTGCCCATCCCAAATCAAAAACTGCCGACGATCTAAAATGAGCCGGAGGATTGCCCGCGACACTACCCATACTTTCCACCCACATCCGACCGCCCATCATTTCGGCCAAACGCTTGCTAATTGCCAAACCCAATCCGGTACCGCCGTACTGCCGGCTCGTTGAAGAATCCACCTGGCTGAAAGATTTAAATAGCCGATCCATGCGATCGCTCGGAATGCCGATACCGGTATCTTTGACCGCAAAATGTATTTCGTATGCTGGGTTAATTGCTACCGGTTCGCCAGCAATTAATGGCGGTTCTTTAGCGTTAGCCGCCGGCACTGAAATCTTTTTGGCAGTCACCGAAACCACCACTTCTCCAGCGTCGGTAAATTTAACCGCATTACTGAGCAAGTTGATTAAAATTTGCCTCAAGCGGGTGCTATCGCCGATCGCCGTTGCGGGTACTGTACGATCGATCAAGTAACCCACTTCCAGTTTTTTTTCTGCCGCCTTAGCAGCTACCAAGTCTAGAGATTCCTCTATGCAAGTGCGGAGGTCAAACGGATGTTCCTCCAAGTCCAATTTGCCCGATTCAATTTTCGAGAAATCTAGAATATCGTTGATCAGAGTCAGCAAGGCATCGCCACTGCTGCGGATAGTTTCTACAAAATCGCGCTGTTCGCGAGTTAAGGGGGTATCCAGCAGCAAACCGGTCATGCCGATGACTCCATTCATCGGAGTGCGAATTTCGTGGCTCATGGTGGCTAAAAATTCGCTTTTGGCTCTAGTAGCCGCCAGTGCTTGATCGCGAGCTTTTGCCAAATCTACGTCGGTTTGCTGGCGTTCGAGTTCGCTTCCCACCCACTGAGCCATCAGTTTCACCAACTCTCTGTCTACAGCTCGGAACGGTTCTGTTACAGGAGTCGGAGAAAAGAAGCACAGAGTGCCGTAAACTTCACCTGCCACCGTGACGGGAATGCCCATGTAAGCTTCGATTGGGAAGGCTCGATCGTGCGTGTTAAAGGAAAAACCCGAAAATCTCACCGACTCAAAGTAGATCGGTTCTTTTGCCATTGACGTAGCGACGCAGAAAGTTTTTTCCAGATCGTAGATTTGGTCTTTGACGATCGACCCGTCGGGACACTCAACAGCCATTATTTGATAGTTGTCGCCTTGAATGCAGGACAAAATTCCCACAGACAGGCCTAAATGCCGACATCCCATTGCCAGCAGTTCTTGGAGGCGCAAATCAAAGGTAGAGAGGTGGTTGAGCGGGTCTGTACGGGGAGCCGAAGTCACTTGGTACAAAGCTTTGATTGCAGCTTCGCTTTCTCGAAGTTCTTGTTCAGTTTGCTTCCGCACGCTGATGTCGCGGGAAATGCCGATAATTTCTTGGACTTCGCCTGTTTGGGGATCGCTGATCGTGCGGCCGGTGGTTTCAAACCAAATGTATTTGCCGTCTTTGCGGCGGATGCGGTAGCTGACGGTGTAAGTAACTGGGAGGGCCAGGACTTTCCAGTGGGCTTTGGCAATGGTTTCTAAATCGTCGGGGTGAAAATAATCCTTGGGGACGCGGCCGATGAGTTCCGAAGGTTCGTATCCCAGCAAAGCCCTGCTGGCGGGCGAGACGTAAACAAACACGCCTTTGGGGTCGTGTCTGGTGATCATGTCGGTTGAGTTTTCGGCCATCAACCGATAGCGGTCTTCGCTTTCATTACGTTCGACTTGAGAATTGCCCAATGCTTCTAGCATTCGGTTGATGGCGTCGGCCAAGCTTGCGAGTTCATCTTCTCCGGCAATATCAACGCGCAAGCTTGGGTCGCCGTTGGCTGCGATGTTGCTGACGCTGGTGCTCAAGGAAGCCAATCTCGCCAAAACTAATTTTTCTAGCAACAGCAGGGTGATGGCGCTAAATATTAAACCTACTGCCAGTATTGATAAGGTAAACAGCTCCAAGGTAGCCTGACCTTGGCCGTAGATGATGCGATCTGTCTCTACTCGCAGCAGCAGCGCTAGGTTGCCGTGGATGTCGCGAATCAGGGCGTATCCTGCGACTAAGGTGTCGCTGAGTGGCTCGACTAAAATTTCTGCTGATTTGAGGTTGGAAATTTTGAGTTTGACATTTTCCAACTCCTGCCTCGATCGAGCCATCGCCTTGGCGCTGTGCCCGGAGTAGTTCGCGGCTCCCACTTTAAAATCTAAACTCGGCAATCTAAAATCCACTGACAGGTGAGTCAGTTCTGAAAGCAAACCGATTTCGCTGCTGTCTAGGTAGCGTCCCAAGATCAGCGTCCCCCGCGACGGGCCTTGGGAGTTGCTGTTCAAGATGGGCTTGGCGGCAATCAGCAGTCTGGCTTCTGGCAGGGTGAGGACGCCTGTTTTGGCGACGGGGCGATCGCCCTCGACTGTCGATGAGTCTATTAGTGCCTCGGTCAAGTGCTGTTTGAAGCTTTCGGGAATCGGGATTTCGGTTTGGGATTTAAGGTCGAAACCTTTGCTGAAGATTGTCTTACCGTTGGAGTCAAGCAGCACCAATAAGTTTAGTCTCAAGTAAATAAATGTCGAATCGACGAAATTTGACTTGACAAAATTTTCGTTCCGTGTTTCGACGAAAGAGTAAGTATCGTCCCAATCGGCGTAATCTTGGGCGCTGGTGTCTAAATTCGACAAGTCATCATCTAATGCGTCCAAAGCCCGTGCGACATCCTGGCGGACGTACTGTGCCTCCAGGTTGTGAAAATCATGCAGCAAAATAGTTGATGCAGTGGCATAGAGAACCAGAATCAGGCTGATCAGCGCTGCACCGATGATTAATAGTGTTTTTTTTCGGAGTTGCATGGCGTCGCCCTCCTCACGGTGCTAATAGGCAACTAGCCAGGAGAGGTTTGAGACGTAGGTTGTTTAACATTGGCGATCGCAGGGCCTGCGTGTTTGGACTTTTCTGGGCTGACGAAAGCAAAGCCCTTGGTATTCCCAAGGTATCCGGTATGTTGCCCCCCACAGCCAGTGTAGTATTTTCAGAGCTTTAGTTCCATATTATTCACCAAAAAACGAGCGAGAAGCCCCTGGCTTTAGACATGGGGAGGAAAGCGGCTGCGACTTCAGTCGCCTCTCTTCAAAATCCATACGAATAACCATCTTTTTTGTGAATGGGTTTGCAATATTTATGGCTAATCCCTGCCACTCTTCCCATCGTGGTGGCGATATCAAACGAGCCGGATGCACGGCACAGAGCTCGTCCCACATAGGAGCCGACTTTCTTTCCTGCGGTGACTGTCGCGCTGATAATATCACCAGTTTGAAAACCGAAATGGATTTGCTTTCTTGATTTATGGCGAATTGGAAAGCCAAACTTATCCGTGCCACACATCTGTCTGCTGCCATGTCCCGTCGCCTTGATTAGCAGTGGTTGAGAAGTCAGCACCTTTAATTCTTCGACTTTGCCGACACTTGCAGCATCTAACCAGTGACATTTAGGTAGTTGCAAACGAGTTCGATTGAACTTCGTTTGACCGCCAGAACCCGTAGTTACCGGAAGTTCAGTTTTGTTGAGCTGATTGAACAACGCCCAACGTGTCGAGTTGACGGCAGCAGCATCTTTTAAGGGTCGTTTTCTTTGTGCTTGAATTCTTTTAAGAACATCAGGTTTTTTGGCCAGGAATTGCTCAATTTTTTGAGTATCTTTCTTTTTATTGCAAGAATCGCAAGCCAGACATAGATTTGAGATACGATTCGTGCCGCCTTTAGCTTTAGGGTGAATATGTTCGACTTGTAAAGGTATATTTTCACTACCACAATAAGCGCATTTTCTGTCCCACGCATCAAGAATATATTCGCGAACCTCGTAGCCCAAAAGTGTGCCTTGCTGATATTCAATACCTGAGATTTCAGGGTTTTCAAGTTGTTGTAAATCAAATCGCACAAGTTCTTGAGCTATTGACCCGATAGGCGCAAGTTTGATGAGTTTGTTCACCCAAGTGAGTGTAGTCAAAACTCGGTGTTCAAGACTGGGTGCCAACCAACCTCTAGGACCTGTGCGATTCAAGAACCTTGGTTGACGATAACGAGTATGTCGATTTCGTCGTCCCCTCCGCAGTTGACGGCGTGAGAGCAGAGCATCTTTGATTGCCTGACCTCTGTGAGTCAATTCTGCTGCCCAAATGACTTGTGCGCCGTTCAATATGGCAAAACCAGTTACCCTAGAACCAGGATCGATTTTAATCTTTAAATGGGGTCTGATTAAATCGGGTCGGGACTCTTCAAGAATCAAAGTGAACGGAAACTTACGGTAAATAGCCGCTTGTTTCTGCTTCAGAAGCCTCCTTGCAAAACCGGGATGAATTGGTGTTAGCGGTCTTTTTTGGGCATCAATTACAAAAACAAAATTAGACATAAAGTCCTCCATTGCTGGGTAAAGTTCGCTCCCTTGAATGTTTATTGAGCTTGTTATGCCAAAAGCACTGGTTTAACCCCGTTAAGCCTGTTTAACTTTTGGCGATAGATCGGAAAACTAGCGTCGCATTCTCCGGTATCGTGACTCAAAAAACGTAGGTCTAATCCTGTCTCTGGTAAGGTTCGGGCTTTCTTCTTGAACCGCTGGCGATCGAGCCGGACTTCCTGAAAGCCCCTAGCTTTAGCTATGGGGTTCCTTACAACCTATGACCTACAAGTCAAAACCTGACGATCGGCATCTTCAAAATTAACCGCCGATCGAACTCAAAACAGTTCGCGTTTGTTTGATACTAACGCAGCCAGGGCGGCGGGCGGTTGGGAGAACAGGCGTGCTGGGTGGAGAACCCTCTCTATTATTGTACCTAAAAAATATTGAGGAGAGAGGGAACTGGCCCGCGAAGTTTGCTTTGCCAAAAGGTTTTCACTCCAATAAATGTTTTGATTTTTGTCATTCTTCAGTAATCCTTGCAACAGTTGTAGAATCTGCCTCAAAGCAAATCCAGCCTGCAAGCCTGAACCCCGTTCAAAAATTGTGATAGCAGAGGCAATGAAGATCCGGCTACTTTTTATTTATTACATCTGCAAATAAAATATACGACAATCAATAAAATCGGCTTTTCACTTTTCTATTTTAAATTCATCAAAACTGCTAATTAAAATGTATAGATTCACCGTTGGCACCAGCCTCAAAAAACGGGTATGAACTGGTTTACCATAACATTATTCAACCGTACTAACAAATTAATACAAACTCGTTCCCACTCCCCGATCAAACCCTTTACTAACATTAGTGCCTGATATCAGTAGAAACTCATATCAGGCACTATCTGCAATCCGATCGCAACTTGAGTCTTTTTTATCGGATGACGGCTAAAGCACCGGCGCCGGCTGCTGCTGCCGCCGAAGTAAGAGCGGTGAAAAACAGCCACCAAGAGGCAACTTCTGCTGCTTTCCGGGTTTCTTCGGCTTGTTTTTCAGCTTGCAGTTTGATGCTTTCGAGGCGAAGCTGCGCCTCTTGCTGCAAGCGTTCTGCTCTTTGCAAGACGGTGTTGCGGCTTCTTTCAATTTGGTCGATCAAGCGGTTGGCATCTGCTTCGGAAATGTCCTCGCGAGAACTCATTAGTGCTACTAAAGTATCGCGATTGAAATGACCAAGCCGATCGCGCAAAGCATCAAATCCGGCTTGCGGATCGTCAAATAACTTCCGCACGTCCCGCGTAATGCCTTCGTAATTTAGTTCAGGGCGATCGAGCGAATTGAGGTAATCCCGAATTTTTCCGAGAACCCCGTCAATTACCGACTGAATACCCTCCTGTATTTTCTGAATTTGCAGTGCGAACTCATCGCGCACCGACAAAATTCCATCGACAATGCGATTGGCTTCTGCTTCAGAAATATCCGGCCGCTGAGACAGCAGAGAAACAATTGTAGCTCGATCGATGTGCGACAAGCGCTCGCCCAAACTGTATGCACCGACTTTCGGGTCATGCAGCAGCAGTTGCAAGTCGCGCTTGATGGATTCGGGATTTAATTCATCCTTGCCCGTATTACGCAAATAATCTTCTAAAACACTCTGAAAATCGTGCACTTGGCTTTGCACCCGTTTTGCCAAACGGCGGGGCGCTTTCACAATCGAGCCAAGGGTTTCCTGCACTTGGTCGATAATTTGATTGACTTGTTCCTCGCTCAAATCTTGTCTCTGAGAAAGCAGTTTTACCAAAGTATCGCGATCGACTTGAGACAGGCGGCCACGCAGCGCCAAAGCTCCTTCTTTTGGATTTTCCAGCAGTTTTGTCAAATCCCGCTGAATCCCTTCAGGATTGAGTTCTGATTTGCCAGTATTGCGAAGGTAATCTGCAAGGGCGGTGGTGGTTTGGTCGTACTGATCCTTAGCTTTTTCTGCCAACTTTTGCGGCGTATGTACCGCGCTGTGCCAATTTTCTTCGGCGCTTTCGAGAAGCTGATTTACTTGGTCTTCGCTGAGGTCTTTCCGCTGAGATAGCAATTTTACCAAAGTTTGGCGATCGAACTTAGAAGCTCTAGCTCTGAGCGCCCACATTCCCGCTTCCGGGTTGTCCAGCAGCGTTTTCAAATCGCGCTTGATGCCTTCGGGATTGAGTTCTTCTTTGCCCGTAGACTTCAAGTATTCTTGTACTCTTTGCCACTGGTTATCTAGTCGGGCTTGCGCTGCTTCTTGCAGACCTTTAGCATCTGCTAAAACTACATCTCGCGTCCTTTCTAACTCTTGAACAATCTGTTCTACTTCCTGGAATCCGAAATTTTCGCGACCTCGGAGAATTTGCACAAAACTGTCGCGGGTGTAAGGAGAAAGTCGATCGCGCAACTGTTCGTAACTCGCGTCGGAATCCTCTAAGATTTTTTTGAAATCGCTCCCGATACCTGCTGCTGTCAGTTCCTCTTTCGGCGTCAACTTCAAATAAGTTTCCAACCGCCACTGCAAATCGCGAGCTTTTTCTTGCTCCTCGGCAAAGATCACGGTTTGTAAAACGCGCTGTCTAATTGCTTCTAATTCCTGGGAAATTTCTTTAATTTTGTCTTGGGTAAAAACGCCTCGACTAGCCAAGATTTCGGCAAAATTAGACTGTTTTAGTTTTTCTAATTCGCGGCGCACTGTTCCGGGGTCGGCGGTAGGATCGTAGAGCACGTCCCGAAATTCGCGCTCGATGGCTTGGGGGTTCATCTGCCACGAATAAGTGTTGAGTAGGTAGTTTTCTACGTCGGCACGAATTGGGCTGTAAGTTACGGGTTCGCCTTTGACTTGAGCGGTAATTTTATCAGTTTGCTGGGTAACTTTGTCTTTAGCTTCTTTGAGCTGACCAACTACTTTTTCAACATCGAAGTCAGAAATATCCGTGCGACCCAATACTATTCCCATTAAAGCATTGACTGCCATTGTCGTTGCTTGGGACATCATGGTCGGGCTTTCTCCGGAATTTTGACCGCCCAGATTGCTGAGGGCTTTTTCTACCCTACTTGCCAATTTATCTGAGACCAAATCTCCCGATTTAGCAGATTTGAGATAGTCTACTAATTGAGCGATGCCGTCTGATGGCTGCCCTTGTTTTCCTACTTGTTTCCAAGCATCTTGAAGTTGGTCTACAATCCGGTTTACGTCGCGTTTTGATAAGTCCGATCGCGAACTTACTAAATCTACGAGGGTTTGCCGATCGAGATTTGGCAAATTTTCGGCTGCAATAGTTTTTAGTTGCGGATCGTTGAGCAATTTTTCAAACTCGCTACGCATCCCTTTGATGTCTAATTCTGGCGGTTTGAGGCTTTGGATGTAGTCTTCGACGTTTTCGCGCAAGCTTGTGGGGTCGATCGCGCTACCGAGTTCATGGCCCACTGCTGCTGCTGCTGCTTTGGCTGTGGCGACTACTTGGTTGCTGGCTGCTTTGGCGCCGATAGCCGAGGCTGCGGTGCCGACAATGGCTTGAAAGCCTGCTGTGGCGCTGTTGACGACGGAACCGATCAAGGAACCGACGGTGGTGGAGCTCACCCAAACAAGCATTGAGAAATAGGTAGCCCACACGACTAAACCGACGATCGCACCTAAACCGGGACTGCTAATCAAGCTGAGCTTAACTGCTAGCAAGCAAGCAAAGAATAGGGCGATGGTGACGGTAATCAGCGTCCAAGTGCCTACTTTTCTGCCGATATGGCGGACTGGGGGGCTGCCGCTATCCGAGTGGTGGTCGTCGTCGTGGGATTGTCCAATGTACGAAAGGCCGGCTGCTACTGATAAATTTGTTAGCAAGAGTTGGAAAGCGCAGGCGAGTACCACTCCAGCTATCAAGGCGATAAAAAATTGTGGCCCGGAATAGAGGAGTGCTGCGTCTTCTACTCTGTTTGTTGTTGTAGTCTGGTCTACTGGCACTTGGGCCAGCCAGAACCCGATGTTATACAGTTGTGGATTTATTGGCAAATTTTGATACATAGTATATTCCTCGTTAAGGAGTGGGTGCGCGCGCTCATTGGCGCAAGTTAACTAATGTATAGTTTTAGACTCATGCCCCCAATGGCAAGCATCGCCTTATTGTCGAGCTAAAGCATCCCCCTACAGTTGGAAGTGTAGAAATATGTCTGCGGCCGGCTGTCACTTTAGGGCAATTTGTGGTATGTAAGTCTGATTAAAATAATCGCACAGGAGAATCTGTGGTCGATCGATATTCAGAGTCGGCACAGAAGCCCAGACAAATTGTTCAAAATTCATCAACCAATTCCATAGCAAATTAGCTTTGAAGGAATTCGATAGTGCAGCGAGAAAGTCATGCAATTATTATTGGCGGCAGTTTAGCAGGACTGTTTGCCTCTAGAGTATTAGCAAAACACTTCGACAGAGTAAGTATTGTTGAACGAGATTTTTTTCCAGAAAAACCCGCACCTCGCCCTGGGATTCCTCAATCTCGTCACCTTCACATCCTTTTAAATCGCGGGAGAATCATCCTAGAAGAGTTTTTTCCCGGCTTGGAAAACGAACTGGTAGCTGCTGGTGCTCGTAGTTTAGATCCGAGGTCGATCGGGTGGTTTAGTCCGGCGGGTTGGGCCCCGCACTTTAGCCCGGATCTAAATGATTTAATTTTGTTCAGTCGGGATTTACTTGATTGGCAAATTCGCCGCCGCTTGGCTGAAAATACGAACGTGCATTTCCTCCAAGGAGGCACAGTAACGGGGTTGCTGGCTAATGCCTCGCGTGCGGAGGTTGCTGGCGTGTCGGTGCGTTTTCGCGATCGTCACAACCCTAGTAACATCCATACAGAGAATTTGTATGCAGATTTAGTAGTCGATGCTGGTGGCAAAGTTTCCAAAACACCTAAATGGTTGAAAAGTTTGGGCTATGAACCTCCGCAAGAAACCGTTATCAATGCTTTTGTCGGCTATGCCACCCGCATCTATAAATGCAGCGGTAAATTGTCAGAAACAGCGCCAGTATTTGTGTCACTAGCCCCGCCAGTTCGCACTCGTGGCGGTGCAATTTTTCCGATCGAAGGCAATCGCTGGCTGGTGACTCTCGACGGGGGCGATCGCGATTATCCCCCCACAGACGAAGCAGGTTTTCTAGAATTTGCGCGCAGTCTGCCAACCCCGACAATTTATCATGCGATAAAAGAGGCAGAAGCCATCACACCAGTTTATAGCTATCGAGGTACGGAAAACCGTTTGCGCCACTACGATCGCCTCTCCCGTTATCCTCAAAATTTGGCAGTTATCGGTCATGCTGTTTGCGCTTTCAACCCAGTTTATGGCCAAGGAATGACCGTTGCTGCACTGGATGCTCAGATGCTAGATAAATGTTTGCAAAAGCAAAGAGAGCGGTATCCAGAAGGTGATTTAACAGGCTTTGCGCGACAATTTCAACAAAAACTAGCAAAATTACACACTATTCCTTGGATGTTTGCCATCAGTCAGGATTCCCGCTATCCTCTAAGTGAAGGTGCAAAACTCAACCTTGCTACGCGGCTGACAATTGATTACATGGATCTGGTGTTAAAAGTGCTGGTCGGAGATGCTAAAGTTTGTCAAGCATTTTTGGAAGTTCTCCACATGATTGAGTCGCCGGCTGTACTTTTTCATCCCAGTATTGCGCTTAAGGCGATCGGGCAATTACTCACTGTTCGGCAGAAGGCAGAATTAAGATCGAGAGTTTATACAGAATCAGGTTAGTTTTGCCAATTCTATTTTTTCCCCGCCGAGTAAGGAAGATAAAGGCAGATGAAATCCTATTCATCTGCGTTGATTTAACCTGATATGATGTCCGCGACAACCTGCATGATAAAAAGTATCACTTTGGCGACTGCGGTTTTCGGGTATTTCACGTAATTAAGATAGGTAAAATCCGATTTAGTACCGCAATTCTCGGTTTTTGAAATAAATCATTAGATTTATTTCAAAAAAGGTTTGCAGTCACGACTCACCCACAAGAGTCAAGAAACCAGTTTTTTTACCCATGTCCCTCGCGATTCACGCTATATTGTCGTAAAAAAAATCGGTTTCTGCGGCAGAGAATAATATAGAGTTTTGCAATTGTCACTTGCCAACCAAACAATCTAATTGTTCTTGCATTTGGGCGGTAACTCGCTCGAAACAAGCATCAACATAATCGCGATCGCGCGCCGCCTCCGAACCATACCTCTCAAATACAATCGGTTCGCACACGCGAGTCCGAATTTGCACGGGTAAAGGCAGGTTTGGCAAAGGCCCAATACTCAATCCCCAAGGCAATCCCAAATACACCGGCAATACCACCGGATCGATACCAAATAGCCACGGCATTCCCAATTCATGCAATTGCTTTGCTTGTTCGTACAAATCTGCCAAAACTATCAAAGTATCGTGAGCACCATGCGATATAATTGGTACAATTGGCACTTCTTCTCGCAATGCTAATTTGATAAATCCCTTGCGTCCCGCAAAGTAGATTTGATCGCGCAAGTGGTGGGGGCGAAAAACATCTTGAGCCCCACCCGGATAGACGAGAACAGGAGCATTTTTCCGCAACGCTGCGATCGCCATTTTCGGATGCGCCTTGAGAGCTCCACACTGAACCGCCATGCTAGCAACATCAGGAGAAACTTGCCAAACCGTTGGGTGCATCAATCCGTAGGCCAAGCGTTCCGTTCCGTACCTGCGGAACCATTCGTATAGGAACATAAACATATCGGGAGCGGCGAGTCCCCCGTTGTGAGAACCAACAACGAGCATTTTTCCGCTCGCGGGTACGTGGTGCCAGCCGTCGCTTTGTACGCGGAAGTAGTAGCGGTACAGCCATTCCCAGATTGGCAACAAATGCTGAATGAAGTCGGGATTGCGATCGTCTAAAGATAGACCGTCAAAGGGATATTTAGAGGATTTGCCGTTTTTTTTGTTAGTAGTTTTTGTCACTGGAAAAATATTTAACGCTTTGGTCATTATATAGCAGAAGGAAGAAAGCTTTAACTCTCGAATAGATAAGGCTTTAGTTATTTGGGACAGCAGGAAGAAGGGAGGAGATTAGTTGGGATTTTCCTCTCCTTGTGCGTGCGCTCATCCCGATCGCCCTGCGAAAAAAAGATTTTTCCTATTATCATTAATATGATCCCATTCCGAAGGAATCTACCGCATTAGTTTTAGCAAGTGAAAACATCATAAACATCGAGCGCGGTTGCTATAGCAATATAATTAAATCAGAATTGGCGCAAAAATTTGGTTTCTGATTTGAGCGGGCTGCTTTTGTTCGGAGGTTTTGTGCTGGTTGTCTCCACAGGAACAAAACCGTTTGGAAACAGCTACAGCAACTGTCGCTGATGGCGGGGCGGCTTTAGCCACAAAAACACAACTGTGCCTCAAGCCGATAAGTTTCCGTTTTGGAAGATTTTATCAAGTTGATGCCCGCCATCGGGTCAATGCTAGCGATTGGCGCTGTTTACTTTTCCCCTCTGCCATTCCCAGACTCGGACACTTCCACCTTCTCCCCCTCCCCCACTGTGGCATAATGAGCAATTTATAGGCGTAGCAGCTTTATGTGTCTTCGCTCAACTCACCAAACATTAAATTATATAAATTAAACTTGACTTGCGGTAAAAAAAAGTTACATAAAGCTTTTTTGTGGAAGACAAATCGATTTTTTTGCTATATTGACCTGCAATTAAGATAATGATTGTGGTTAAGTGAGGATTTGAACGGATGAAAAACTTGAATTGCTGGAATAAACCCGCTGCATTGCTGGGCGCGATCGCGATCGCAACCGGAAGTTTGCAAGCGAATGCGATCGTTGTTGCCGCCCCATCAACATCGACTGTCAGTCAAGATGCTGAAAATATTTCCTTTGAAGATAGCGCCACCTTTCAAATAGCCCAGGCTGGCAACCTTTGTCGCAAAGTCACTCCCAAAGAAGGTTTGACCGTTCGCCAGAGCCCAGACCCAAAATCCCCTAGAGTGGGCGGGGTAGGACTTAACACTCAGGTAACGCTGTCCCAAGGCGCTACTTCTGTTAAAGCCTCCGACGGTCGCCTCTGGATTCAAATTACCGCTCCCGTCACAGGGTATGTAGCTAGCGGATATCCCAACGACGAAAGTAATTTAGGTTCGTGCACAATTAGTCAAACTCCTGCACCGGCACCAGCACCCGCACCCGCACCAGCGCCAGCACCAGCGCCAGCGCCAGCACCCGCGCCAGCACCCGCACCCGCACCAGCACCCGCACCCGCACCAGCACCCGCACCCGCGCCAGCACCCGCACCCGCACCAGCACCCGCACCCGCACCAGCACCCGCACCCGCACCCGCACCCGCACCAGCACCAGCACCAGCGCCAGCACCAGCGCCAGCACCTGCGCCTGCGCCTGCGCCTGCACCAGCACCTGCAACGGGCCCCGTAAGTCTGTGCCGCCAAGTAGAACCTCGCGTAGCGCCGAGGGGTCTAGCTATCCGTACTGAGCCTTCAAGGACTGCTGCGGTTAAAGGTGGTGTACCGGCTAACGGTCAAGTAACGCTTGTACCGAATTTCCAGTTAGTGAAAGATAAGAATGGAGAAAACCGGAATTGGGTTGAGATTTCAGGCCCTGTGCCCGGATTCATCTCGGCTGGAAATTTGATCATGTGCAAGTAAACTGGTGAATTCGATCGCTCTTTTTGACTACAAGAGCGATCGACACCGAAAATAGTTTTAAGATTGTCGCGCAGCAAGCGAACAACGCGGAACCCAGATTGCTTCGATGACTTACCCAGGAATAACTTATTTCTGTCGCGAGTCAGAGTTTTGCTGCGATATCTTTGGGGTTGGAGACGGTAATTTTGCGATCGCCCAGGAACTGTTTGACGTTAATTGATTCGTAGTTCGATCGGGCGGCGGGCTGCCCCATTGCTGCGATGGGAATTTGGATGCAGGCGATAACAGCTAGGAAAAAGAGCGCTCGCTTGACAATTGATGGGTTCATCAGGCTTGAGATTGTGCGAGAAACTTTTGTCTCCGAGATGCGAAAGCCGCCAAATCTGCCTCGGTGAATTGAGTTTGCTGCCATGAGGGGCGGGCAAGCAGTCGATCGCACCAAGCTTTAATTTTAGGATAGCCGTCTAGGGACACACCAACCCAAGATAGCAAGGGCACGACGGTGCCGGCAACGCACTCGGCAAAGGTAACACTGTTGCTAGCGAAAAAAGGGCGATCGTCCAACAAACCTTCAAAAAATGTCAGCACAGTATTGACTTTTTCCTTAGCCTTTTCTATTACTTGAGGTTCAGGAGTTCCCCAGCCCATTTTTTCACTGCTGAGGGGGTAAAGTGCCGGCGCAAGTTCGTTAACCGTGACCAATTCTACCATTTTCACAACTGCCAAATCTTGCGGATCTTTCGGCAGCATTGCCGGTTCTGGATACTTCGTTTCTAGATAGTCAAGAATTGCCAGAGACTCGAAGACGGTGAAGCCATCATCGACCAAAACAGGGATGCGGTGAAAAGGATTCATTGCCACAAATTCAGACTGCAAGTGATCGCCGTCCAAGTGGATTTCTATTAATTCAAAGTCGAGGTTTTTTTCTAAGAGGGCGACCCAGACGCGGCGTGAGTTGGCGGAAATGGGAGTGTGGTAAAGTTTCATGGCGGTTGCTATAATCAAAATATCATCATAACAAACTTCTAAAGATGCTATAATTGGCTGATTATTGGCTGATAGTGACTTCCTGACGCACAGACGAGGTAATAGCCTCTACTAGAAATAACCGCTCGCTAACTGACAATTTAAGCGTTAATTTTACTAATTCTTGAAAAGATAAATCTTGTGGATTTTCCGAATAATTATCATTTCGATAGGGCGAAAAACTATCATCAGAACTTAAAGGTTTGGTATTCTGATCTAAAGTTGTCGTCATGTCTGCGTGGAGAAGCTCTAAAAATTCAAGATCGTTCCCTAGATCGGCAGCCTCATCCTCATCTACATCTTCAATTACTTGCAAACGTTCTTGATAGGCATTGATTTGATGTTCAATGGCTTCTATAATAAACCTTAAATCTTTAAATGATAGATTCATGTTAGCTTACTATCCTATAAATCACCTCTACAGGTAGTATGAGGGCTCGATTTCAGAGTCATCGTCAGAGGTACGTTCGGCACGAATCTCGTCCATAATTTCCTGAAAATCTGGATCGTCTTTAAACACACCCGCAAATTGCATCCAGGTGGGTTCTGAAGCCTGAATCGGTACTTCCCAGGAAATAGCTTCAATATGCTTAAGTCTTTCTAACAAAGTGGTTTGAAGTTGGGTAATGGCTTCTTCCCGAGTTGCTGCTTCAACTCGACAGTGCGGAAACTCGAAAACAGAAGCAGAAACCTGTCCTGATGAGAGAGTTTCTAACAGGAGTGTCACTTTCCATTGGCTAGATGGTTGGGATTGCAATACATTTAAGCTTGTTACCATGTTTAAATCACGCTTTTTAAGTGCTGTCTTGATTGTATCGCAGAAAAAAAAATCCCTCACCATTTCAGGCAAGGGGCGATCGCTTTTTTAGAGCTAACTCGTCTTCAGTTGCTCTAATTTTTGTCTAACAAAGAACCATCGCGATCGATTTCTATCTCTATATTATCTCCTGCCAGTATAAATAGATTACCTGTTCGCTCGTCTAGGCAGATGAAAACAGGGATGGTGAATTTATTGGTTAAGGATTGACATAGTATGACACACTTGATGCTTTGTTCAGCAGTTGGCAGGTTCATTTTAACTCCAAAAGTTTTCATTAACGGTTACGCGGGGTTAGGTTTTTGGGTATAACCTAGCTGAGTACAGAGGCACGGGCCCTTAGAGATTGTGCGTTTAGTTAATGTCGCTTTAGAGTTGTTATGCCTATGCTAAAAACCGTTACCAATATAACAGGGCAGGCCCTAAAGCCCGCCCCATCAAACTATCGATTAATAATCGAAGTCGCCGCCGCCCATGCCGCCGCCAGCGCCTGCAGCAGCGCCATCCTTCGGTTCAGGCTTGTCAACGACGATGCACTCGGTTGTCAGCACCATACCAGCAATAGATGCGGCATTTTGCAGAGCAGAACGAGTCACCTTCGCAGGGTCAACGATACCAGCTTCAAACATATCGACAAACTCATTTGTCGCTGCGTTGAAACCAACGTTGAACGGCTTTTCTTTGACGCGCTCAGCAATCACAGCGCCGTTCAAACCAGCATTTTCAGCAATCCGCTTCAGAGGAGCAGCCAGAGCCCGTGCCACAATCAAAGCACCGGTCAATTCTTCGCCCTTCAGGCTGCTGTTAGCCCACTCTTCCAATTGAGGAGTCAGGTGAGCCAAAGTTGTACCGCCACCGGGGACAATTCCTTCTTCTACAGCAGCTTTGGTAGCGTTGATCGCATCTTCAAGACGCAGTTTGCGATCCTTCATTTCTGTTTCGGTAGCCGCGCCGACTTTGATCACTGCGACGCCGCCAGCCAATTTGGCCAAACGTTCTTGCAGCTTCTCTTTGTCGTAGGAAGACTCGGTTTCGTCCATTTGACGGCGAATTTGTTCGCAGCGGGACTTGACGGCGGCTTCGTTACCTTCGGCAACAATTGTGGTGCTGTCTTTGGTGATGGTGATGCGGCGGGCTTTGCCGATCATGTCGAGCTTGGTGTTTTCCAGTTTCAAACCGGCGTCTTCGGTGATTAGTTGACCGCCGGTCAATACGGCGATATCTTCTAACATGGCTTTGCGCCGATCGCCAAAACCGGGTGCTTTAACAGCAGTCACGTTCAACACACCGCGCAGTTTGTTGACAACGAGGGTAGCTAGAGCTTCTTTCTCAATGTCTTCTGCAATGATCAACAGCGGGCGGCCGGAACGAGCTACTTGTTCGAGCACAGGTACTAAATCTTGTACCAGAGCAATTTTCTTGTCTGTCAGCAAGATGAACGGTTCTTCGAGAATCGCTTCCATCCGTTCGGTGTCGGTGACGAAGTAGGGAGAAATGTAGCCTTTGTCGAAGCGCATCCCTTCGGTGATTTCCAATTCGGTGGTCATAGACTTCCCTTCTTCCAGGGAAATCACGCCTTCCTTGCCCACCTTGTCCATTGCGTTGGCAATCATTTGGCCGACTTCATCGTCGTTACCAGCAGAGATGGAGCCGACTTGAGCGATGGCTTTGGAATCTTCTACTTGTTTGGCGTGTTCGGCAATTTTTTCTACCAAAAAGGTGGTTGCTTTGTCAACACCGCGCTTGAGGGCGATCGCATTTGCGCCGGCTGCTACGTTACGCAGACCTTCTTTGACCATGGCGTGAGCCAAAACGGTAGCAGTTGTGGTACCGTCGCCTGCTGCGTCGTTGGTTTTGGAAGCTGCTTGACGGATCAGGGCAACGCCTGTATTTTCTACGTGGTCTTCTAGTTCGATTTCTTTGGCGATGGTAACACCGTCATTGACGATTTGAGGAGCTCCGAATTTCTTTTCGAGAACCACGTTGCGGCCTTTGGGGCCGAGGGTTACGGCCACTGCTTCGGCCAAAATGTCCATACCGCGTTCGAGGGCGCGACGTGCATTTTCGTTGTAGATGATACGCTTAGCCATAGTTTTTGGGGATGAGAGGGTTTGAGATTTTGGATTGGGGATGATGGATTTTAGTCATTTGTCCCGTGTCATTAGTTGTTTGGCGGCGTTCGCTTTAAACTAATGACTGATGACTAAGGACTGATGACTAATGATTAATTAGTTAACGATCGCCAGAATGTCTTTTTCGGCTAGCAAGACGTATTCGTCTGTGCCGAGTTTGATGTCGGTGCCGGCGTACTTCGAGTAGAGAACTTTGTCGCCGACTTTGACTTCCATTTCAATGCGGGTGCCATCGTCATTGCGCTTGCCGGGGCCCACGGCCGCGACTTCGCCTACTTGGGGCTTTTCCTTAGCTGTGTCGGGCAGAAGGATGCCGCCGGCGGTTTTTTCTTCGCTAGCGCTTACTTTTACGAACACGCGCTCGCCTAACGGTTTAACGGTAGAAACACTCAGTGATACTGCTGCCATAAATAAATCTCCAGATTACAGATTGTCGTGAGTCAGTCGTCAGGGGTCACGATGAAAGCAACAGCGGACTACTTACAACTGACATATTAGCACTCTCGACTCCTGAGTGCTAATTTAGCTCTAGAAAGGGGCGATCGCAACTTAGTTGTCAGTACGGGTTCCCGAACCGACAATGAGTTGGAGAGGGGGAGAGAGAGGGAGAGGGGGAGAGAGCCAGAAGCGAAAAATCCCGGATTTCGACTTGTTATGCCTTTAAAACTTGCCTCTTGTTTGCCCTCAATTTCTGAATTGTAAAAAACCTACCGTTGAGACGGGAGGGAGTGGGGGCTGTGGTGATGACTTTAGACCGCTAACCAATTACTGTTGACGAATGAATAAAATGACAGAAAATAACATGGAATCTTGCAGCCAAGGCTTGAGCGCTTGCGTCCAAAGCCTGGGAATCCCTCAAATCGAGCGGCATATTTTTATCTGTGCCGACCAAACCGTGCCCAAGTGCTGCGATCGGCAAACCAGTCTGGAGGCGTGGAATTACTTAAAAAAACGCTTGCAAGAATTGGGGTTGGACAAGCCAAGTGCCGATCGACCAACCTGCGTCTTTCGCACGAAAGCCAATTGCCTGCGAGTGTGCGCGTCTGGCCCGATTATGGTAGTCTATCCAGACGGAGTGTGGTATCGCGACGTTACTCCACCCGTGATTGAGAGAATTATTCAGGAACATCTCCTAAACTCAAAGGTGGTTCAAGAATACGCTTTCTTGACTCATCCTTTGCCTGTGCCTGCTGAGACCCAGCCAAACATTTAAGTGTAGCGCTGTTTAAAGTACAGGGTTATAGGTAAAGTGTTAAATTTAAGGTTAAGGGTGAAAAATTGAGACAGTTTCGCGTCCGGGCGATCGCACCTGCTACAGCTCAATAAAACTGTAGTTAGGTTCTTGTCTTGCTGGTGCCGCTTCCCGTGTTCCTTGTGTTTCTCAAAAGGTACAGTAAAAAAAATCGATCGCAGGAACTGAGAAATTTTGTGCAAAAAATTCTCAGTGGCAGACACTCAGGAGGTTGCCAAACTACACTAGAAACAGTTAAATACGTAAGTAGGGAGTCTGCTTAAATTTCTCTATATCAGAAGTATCATTTAAAACCGGGGCATTAACCTGAAATTGAACCATCGAGATTAAATATTTAACTTGCGCTCTGTTAGGGAATCTGCAATCAATCAAGGCTGATCTTGACAGGGCGATCGTCGATTACAGGTTTGGGCTGCGTTCGAGGTCGTAAGACACTCACAAACAGCCGTCGATTATAGGTTGGAAAGCGGTAATACCCGCCCCGCTTTCCCTCACCGCCATCCCTTCAGTCGATCGTCGTCCTCCACTCCCAGCCGGGTGGCGGGGGACTGACCGAAAAAACAGAAGTGAAAACAAGGAAGTGTGCGGGATACTTTAGCGGGAATAAACATGACAAAGGACAATAATTCAGGAGAACAAAAACGGCTGATGCTGGTTGACGACGACCCCAATTTGATCTTGCTGGTCAAAGACTACTTGGAGTTTCGGGGTTACAACGTCATTACAGCAGAAAACGGCAGAGACGCTCTGGAAAAACTAGAACAAGAAGTTCCCGACTTGATGATCTGCGACGTGATGATGCCGGAAATGGACGGCTACACTTTAGTCAAACACATCAGAGAAGACCCGCGCACGAGCTGGATTCCGGTTCTTTTCTTGTCCGCAAAAGGTCAAAGTTCAGACCGAGTAAAAGGCTTGAGCACGGGCGCTGACGTTTATATAGTCAAGCCTTTTGAACCAGAAGAACTGGTAGCCCAAGTGGAATCTTCTCTGAAAGCAGCATCCCGCTTGATTCGTCACTCAAATCCCGGTATGGAGAGTGGCCCAAAAATTAAGGCGCGCCGCAATGTCGAATTGACTCCCACTGAGTTAAAGGTGGTACAGTTGCTAGCGCAGGGTATGGCAAACCGCCAGATCGCAGACGTGATGAATGTCAGCCAGCGGACTATCGAAAGCCACGTCAGCAATATGCTGGGCAAAACAGGTCTGCACAACCGGACAGAGTTAGCTCGCTGGGCTCTTGAAAGCAAAAAGGCTTGAGCGGAGGTAGTCTGCGCTATGAAATCAGGGGAGCAACATCTACTGCTATGCGCTGGGCGTATGCCTGCTTGGCGGTAGGGCGGTGGGCGCGGTAGTTTGAAGACGCCCTTAACCTTGACACGGCAGTCGGTATTGAGTTACTAGGCGTATAGTTTGTGAGGGCCCCTCGCTCAAAAGCAAGCAGGGTTAAAAGAACCCTCTGGCGGTAGAGCCGAAAATATGAAATACTGGGGAGATGGAGTTTTCTGAAGTCTAATCTATTGCCTCAGTTAGCTCCATGTTGCTAAAATGTGATATTTAGATTAACTTCTTTCTACAATTATTAGGTCTAAGTTTCTATGACAAACTTAATGAACCGCCTTTCTATTTTTGTGGACGGGAACAATATGTTCTACGCTCAACAAAAGAACGGTTGGTTTTTTGATCCTCGCAGGGTGCTCGAATATTTCAAAACTTCGCAGCCGAATGTCATCTTGATCAATGCTTTCTGGTATACGGGTCTGAAAGACCCCCAAGATCAAAGGGGATTTCGAGATGCTTTGATCAGTCTAGGTTACACGGTTCGCACTAAAATTCTTAAGGAATATTACGACGATGCTTCGGGCAGATATTCTCAAAAGGCTAATTTAGACATAGAAATTGTGGTTGATATGTTTAATACCGTGGATCAATACGACCAAGTTGTGCTGTTTAGCGGGGATGGGGATTTTGAGCGGGCGATCGAGCTGCTCCGCTCGAAAAATACTCATATTACTGTGGTATCCACCGAAGGAATGATTGCTAGAGAGTTACGAAATGCTACAGATAGGTATATAGACCTAAATGAAATTAGGGAACATATCGAGAAGATGGATTATTAGTCAGTAGTTAGTAGTTATTAGTCATTAGTCATTAGTCATTAGTTAGTAGTTATTAGTCAGCAGTTATGGGTTATGGGTTATGGGTTATTAATTATTCGTTATTGGCGCGAAACACGGGACTGGTGCTCCCGCCAAAAAACGCATACTTGCTTTCCGATAGGAGCCACCAGTAGCCCAAAATTTTAGACTAAGGTTCAAGTTCCCAGATTCATCTGTGGAGTAAATCTCAAATCTAAAATCTAAAATCTCAAATCTAAAATCGACTGACTGGAGGCTAAAAATCCAGAAAAACGGACAAGTAAAAATCAGGAAAACACTTTTGTAGAGCTATGAAAACTCAACCAAGTCAAGACCGGATTATTATTTTCGATACGACTTTGCGGGACGGAGAACAATCTCCGGGTGCATCTCTGAATGTGGATGAAAAGCTGACGATCGCCCGCCAGTTAGCGAGATTGGGCGTGGATGTGATTGAAGCGGGTTTCCCTTTCACCAGCACGGGAGATTTCGAGGCAGTCCAAAAAATAGCCCGATCGGTTGGCACAGAAAATGGGCCGACAATTTGCGGTTTAGCGAGGGCGAGAAAGGAGGATATTAAAACAGCAGCCGAGGCTCTGAAACCCGCCGTAAATTCGCGAATTCATACGTTTCTGGCTACGTCCGATATTCACTTGGAGTATAAGCTGAAAAAGACGCGGGCTGAGGTTCTGGAAATAGTGCCGGAAATGGTGGCTTACGCTAAGTCTTTTGTGGATGATGTGGAGTTTTCGCCGGAAGATGCTTGTCGATCGGAACCGGAGTTTTTGTATCAGGTTCTAGAACGGGCGATCGCAGCGGGTGCGACTACTGTTAATATTCCCGATACTGTCGGCTATACGACTCCGAGCGAGTTTGGGGCTTTGATTCGCGGAATTAAGGAAAATGTGCCGAATATCGATCGCGCAATTATTTCGGTTCACGGTCACAATGACTTAGGATTGGCTGTTGCTAACTTTTTGGAAGCTGTGAAAAATGGCGCCAGACAGTTAGAATGCACGATTAACGGGATTGGCGAACGGGCGGGAAATGCAGCTCTCGAAGAGTTGGTAATGGCGCTTTACGTGCGGCGCCAATATTATAATCCGTTCTTGGGCCGGCCTGCGGATTCTGAGGAACCGCTGACAAATATTGACTCGCGCCAAATTTATAAAACCTCGCGGTTGGTTTCCAATTTGACGGGGATGTTGGTGCAGCCAAATAAGGCGATTGTGGGGGCAAATGCTTTCGCTCACGAGTCGGGAATTCACCAAGACGGAGTGCTGAAAAATAAGCGGACATACGAGATTATGGACGCTGAGTCGATCGGCTTGACTGAAAATCAAATCGTCTTGGGCAAATTATCCGGCCGTCACGCATTTCAGACTCGCTTGAAAGAGTTGGGTTTTGAAATGGCCGACGATGAGCTAAATAAGGCTTTTGTCAAGTTCAAAGATTTAGCTGACAAGAAAAAAGAGATTACTGATTGGGATTTAGAGGCGATCGCCAATAACGAAGTGCACCAAGCACCGGAACTATTCCGGTTAGAATTGGTGCAGGTTTCCTGCGGCGACAAATCTCGCCCGACAGCAACTGTCACTGTGCGGAATCCGGCGGGCGAAGAATTGACCGATGCTGCGATCGGCACTGGGCCTGTGGATGCGATTTACAGGGCAATTAACCGGGTGGTAAACGTACCCAACGAGTTGATCGAGTTTTCTGTACAATCGGTAACAGCAGGAATTGATGCGATCGGCGAAGTAACAATTCGCTTGCGCCACGAAGGCAAAGTATTTTCCGGTCACTCAGCAAATACCGACATTATCGTAGCCTCCGCAGAAGCATACATCAGCGCTTTAAATCGCCTGTATCAGGCATTGCAGCATAGTGCTGAAAAATCCTCGGAACAGCCAAATCTGATCAGAAATGAAGTTGTTGCAAAAGCACAGCGCTGATAAATTTATTGTCAGCCATTTTTCTTGAAACCAACCGCAGACGAACCCAGATCGAAGCAGATAAATCTCAATTAATCTGCCTTAATCCGGGTTTATCTGCGGTTTAAAATTACTTTTTTTACTAATAACCAAATCTTGAAAAATGCAAGACGAAACCTTAAAAAAAGAGCGGCAATTCCACGATGCTTGGGCATCCACAATCGATATTGACGGCATTCAAGTCAATGATTACTTTGAAGCTTGTACCGCCCCAGAAAATAGATTTATCGTCCAGCAAATGGGCGATATTACAGGCAAACGCCTGTTAGATTTAGGCTGCGGCGCGGGAGAAAACAGCGTTTATTTTGCTAAAAAAGGCGCGCATTGTGTGGCTGCCGACTATTCCCAGGGCATGGTAGACGTTGCTCTGAAATTGGCAGAGAAAAACGGCGTCAAAATAGAGGGCTGCACTGTAAATGCAATGGCGATGGATTTCCCGGACAAGAGTTTTGATATTGTTTACGCTTCTAATTTGCTGCACCATTTGCCGGAACCGGAAAAGGCAATTCGCGAAATGCACCGCGTGCTAAAACCGGGGGGAAAAGCTTGTTTTTGGGACCCGATGAAGCACAATCCCGTGATTAATGTTTACCGCAGAATGGCGACTGAGGTGCGGACGGAGGATGAAAGTCCTTTGGATATTAATATTGTGAAAATTGTTCAATCTTTGTTTTCCGAGACGGCTTACGATACGTTTTGGCTGACATCGCTGTGGATTTTTTTGCGCTTTTATTTGATAGAAAAAGTGCATCCAAATGAGGAGCGTTATTGGAAAAAGATTATCATTGAACAAGAGAGATTGAAACCGGAATACTCTCGATTGGAAGAGTGGGATAGCTTTTTGAAGAAGTTGCCTTTGATGAAGCGCTTGGCTTGGAATTTGGCTGTGGTGGCAACGAAGTAAGACGATTTTAGATTTTAGATTTTGGATTTTCGATTAAAGAATCGGGAATGACTGATGATATCAGTGGTAGGGTGCGTCAGTTTTGAGATTTTAAATCAGCGCCGAAAGTATTATTCTGACGCACCATTTGTTGTCAGGTGCGTCAGTTCCGAGATTGTTTGTTTGGAGCAAAAATAATCACAACTGACCAATAATTTCTTGATGGTACAAGCCCCCGCATTTATCCGTGGAATCAATCCAAAATCGAAAATCGAAAATCCTCAAGAAAGAGCATTTATCTCGCGCAAGTCAATTCTTTAATCTAAAATCTAAAATCTAAAATCGATTGACGCACCCTACTGAAAACTCTAAAAGAAGTACAATAAGTCAAAGCATTTAATTAAGAGGCTAATTATGCCAGAAACTATTACTGCTATCTACGAAAACGGGGTTTTGCGTCCCCTGATTCCTTTGTCATTGAATGATGGGGAAACTGTGCAAATCACAATTGTAGCGGAAGTTTCGCAGGAAGAACTCAAGGGCGATCGCGAAAAGTCGATGATTAAGATGCTTGTAGAGGGGGTGCGTTTGCCAAAGAAACAGGGTAAGCTCGATCGGGCAGAATTAATCAAGCGCGCGCAGCAGTGGCGCGAATTGATGCAAAAAATGGAACCGCTACCAGGTAAGCCTATTTCAGAAATCGTTATCGAGGATCGTGGCCCGTGGTAAATGCTTATTTTCTGGATACTAGCGCTTTAGTCAAACGATACGTGCCTGAAAAAGGCAGTGAGTGGATTTTATCGATTACCGATCCTGCTACAGATAACCATTTAGCTATTAGCCAGATTACTTGGGTGGAGGTACACAGCGCTTTTGCACGCCGTCTGCGGGATAGAAGTTTGTCTGCGGAGCGTTTTGATTTAATTGTGCAAAAAGTTAGGGAGGATTTTGAAAATGAATACCGAGTCATAGATGTCGATCAAACTTTGATAGAAACAGCCACCGAATTGGTGATGCAACATCCACTGCGGGCTTATGATGCTGTGCAATTGGCGGCTGCTTTGCGCGTTCAATATATTTTAACATCCATACCAGAAACTCAACTAATTTTTGTTTCGGCGGATAACAGATTGCTGGATATTGCTCGTTCGGCAGGGTTGGCGACGGACAATCCTAATAATTATCCGTAATCAAGCTGTTTGTAGTGAGGAATGCCAGTCCTCATACAGCGGATTCCAGGTTTATAAAGTACACCCCAGAAACCGGGTTTCTTCTGGATTTCTCGCCAGAAACCGGTTTTATTCAAGAAACCCGGTTTCTCTGTACTTCACTTACCTGGAAAGTGCTGTATCATAAAATTTTGAGGACTGGCATTCCTCACTACAAACTAATTTTAGTGCGATCGCTCTTTATAGGATTTCTTTCAAAGTTTTAACTAAGATTTGATTCTGTTCCTCCGTACCTACACTAATCCGCAATTTGTCTTCTAATCGGGGCTGATTGAAGTATCGAATCAATATTCCCCGTACTTTGAGTGTTTGATAAATTCTTTCTGCATCGCCGTTTGGTGGCCTAACTAACAAAAAGTTGGTTTGCGAGGGCCAAACTTCAAAGCCTAATTCCTGGAAGCTAACGGCTAGTTTTGCTCTGGAAGCCTTAATTTTTTCGGCGTTGGCTATTTTGTGGTCTTGATCTGCGATCGCCGCTGCCCCCACTGCATAGGCTAAAACATCTACATTATAGCTGTCTTTAATTTTATTTAATTCAGCCAGCAGCGCCGGATTTGCTATGGCCAAACCCAGCCTCAATCCTGCGAGGGAATAACCTTTTGAAAGCGTTCTCAAAACTATAACATTACTGTACGTTTCTGTCAAGTTCAAAGCATTTTCTTCGGCGAAATCTACATAAGCTTCGTCGATGACAAGAATGCCCGATAACTCTTTAGCTAGTTTCTCCAAATCTGCCACAGATAGGGCTGTTCCCGATGGGCTGTTTGGCGAAGCTACAAAGGTTACTGCCCCTCTGGCTGCTATTAATAAATCGACTGGTAACTTGTAGTCGTCGGGATAAGGAACTTCGACAAATTCTGCCTCTTGAATTTCTGCCAAAGTGCGGTACAATACATAGGTAGGCGCGGGACAAACAATCTGTTTCCCAGATTCGCCGACAGCGCGAACTATCAAGTTTAATAAATCATCGCTGCCGTTACCTACCGCAATCCAATCGTCAGGTACTCCTAAAACTTTACTAGCAGCAATGCGGAAACTTTTGCCCGTTGGATCTGGATAGCGCCGCAGCATTTCTCCGTCTATTTCCTCAAGCACTTTTAAGGCTTTGGGAGAAGGCGGATAGGGATTTTCATTAGAATTTAATTTAATAATTTTTGTGCCTAGCGGTGGCTGTTCTCCCGGCACATAGCCAGACATTTCGTGGATGCTTTTGCGAAAGTAATTCATCTATATAATTGAGTTTTGTGGAACGTGCCGGAGAGCCCGTTCTTGATAATGGTGCAAGATATCAAGTTAAACAAATTATATCAAACAATTAGTGACTATCCGCGTTATACCCAAATCAATTAACTTTTGCATATCCGCTCGATCGTCCACCGTCCAGGCTACAATGTCAACTCCCTGACTCCGGCTTTCTGGAATTAGTGCGGGGTTTTCCAGCAACACGCGGTACTGGCTGCTAATCAAATTATCCTGATGCGCCACAGCTTGAGCAAATTGAGTTTTGTATGCTTCTAGATTAGCAACAATGTGTCCGATCGCCAAATCGCCAGATAGCCGCCGCACTTGTTCCAGAAATCCATCGTTAAAGGAGGTAATAACGCATTTGTGTTGGATTTCTTCGCCCTTCAAAGTCTTGACAAAATCCGCGACATCTGCATCCGACCACTCGCAGTGCGGCTTGGCATCAAAGTAAAGAAATTTGTCAACATTTTTGAGGATAGCTAATGATTCTTTTAAGGTAGGAATTTTTTGTTGTGAAAATTCATCGCTAAACCATTTTCCCGCATTAAGTGTCTGCAATTGAGACAGGGTTGTTTCCCTAACTTTGCCAGAAACTCCAGTGATTCTATCTAATGTGGCGTCGTGAAAAATCACTGGTACGTTGTCGGCGGATAGCTGGATGTCAAATTCGATCGAATGAGCTCCACGGGCGATCGCCAGTTCAAAAGCTGCTAAAGTATTTTCGGGGGCGATCGCCGAAAATCCCCGATGTGCGATAATTTCTACATTCACTGTCTTGTACCCTCTAAAAAATCTGCCACAGTTTGATTAAAAGTTTCCGGTTGAGTCAAAAAAGACCAGTGATTCCCCGGTACTTTTGCAACAGTAAGATTTTTCAAATATCTCTTGTATGGCTGCATTTGCCAAGCCATGCGATTTACGCCTTTTTCCGGCTGTACAAACAAAGTTGGGATCTCAATATTTTCAGTTAAACCGGCAACTTTCATCACTTCTGTAAATATCTGATTTCTGGCTGTAATCGCAAATTTACTGCCCCAATTTCCGTCGGATTTTGGTTCGATTTGCTGTTGGAATACCATTTGCTGCACATCACTCCAATCTGCGAATTCTCCCGATTGTTTTGCCGCTGCTTCTGCTTGGGATAAAGTCGCAAACGGGCCCACACATTTGAGACAGTCTAATTTTCGGTAAACAATTGGCAGGGTGAGTTTCATCGCGGCGGGCATTTTGGTGATGAAGATGGGGTCTACTAAAATCATACTGCAAAAGCGATCGGGATTTTGCCTCGCCCAAATCGGTGCTAGTTTTCCCGTCCAAGAATGTCCTAAAATGTGGGCGTCTGGCCAGTTGAGATGTGCCATCAAAGCTTCTAAATCTGCGATCGCACTTTCAAAAGTATAGCCTGTTTTCGGTTTGCTACTCTCTCCGTGACCGCGCATATCTGGCGCTACAATATGATAGCGGTTGGACAAGTAATTGCCCAAGTTAGTCCAGACACACGCACTATCTGCTAAACCGTGTAACAGCAGCAAACGGGGAGATTTTTCTTTCCCTGTGTCTGGCTGCCATTCTAGGTAGGAAAGTTCAATGTCTGGTAAGTGCAAAGTATTACGAGTTGGCATAATTAGGGTATTTTATAGTTGGATAAATGTAATTTAAATTTTTTATGAACAGGCAAGATGCCTGTTCCACAAAGAGTGAATTTTTTTGTACGGTTTTCATCAACAGGCAAGATGCCTGTTCCACAAAGAATAAATTTTATTGTGGGGTGGGGTGGGCTTCTAGCCCGCCCTTCTGACTTAACCTTTGCCCTTCAAACTCAACAAGATAAACTGAGTTTTCTGCGCTTCATCAAAATTGTCATCGCTGACCAAAACTAAACTCTGGCTGCCATCTGGCAAGCGCGGGCCGAGGGTCATCCCCTCTAAATTGTACAGCGGAATTCCGAGTTGGCTTAAGTCTAGGAGCAACTTTTTCTTAACAGGTTCGACGGCCACTCGTCCTTTGAAACTCTGGATTCTCGAAGTATCTGTAGCCGCCCCAACCGCTACTTGATAAATCCTAGCGCTGTATCCCGACAGGCCAAAAGAACGTTCTAAACTCAGAATCTGACCGCCACCGATTGTCACTAATTCTGTTAAACCGTTCAAAATAGTCATGGGAACCTGGTCTAGTGTGTAAAGATTTTCTGAGACTAATTGCGGCGTTTTATCGACGATGATATAATGTAAAAGACGAAGTTTGCTTGCCTGTTCTGGGTCTAAATCTTGCATTAACGGGGCTTCCGTAGCTGCGAACAAACGAAACGGGTCTAGACCGCCTGGACTAAAGGTTTCTGGGTCGATAGTTAAAGATTCAAAACCTAAATTGTCCACCACTCCTTGCTGCTGTTTTTCATCGCTGGCATCGGGAATATAGCGCTTTGGTATCGGCAAATTTCCCCGCATTTGCCCGGTTTTGAGGTCAAATTCTCCGAGAAAAGGAGGGATGCCCACATGAGTAACGCCTTCGCTGGCGACAAATATTGAATTGCGGGGAGAAAGGGCGATGCCTTCGGGATTTATGGAACCCCAAGAGAAGGTTTCACCGTCTGATTTTTTGAGGGAGGTAACGCCGTCAACGGTAACTTTTTTCAGGCGAATATTTGCTGGGTCACTTGATGTGAGGTCGAGTCGGAGACTGTAAAATCTCGCTTCTCCGTTTTCGCTGGGGTCGTCGGAAAGAGCGTAAAAGCGATAAGCTTTGGAAGTGACTTCGCTAATACCTTTGGGATCGTAGGTAATTCCTGACAAACCGCCGACGGGTACTCCTTCAAAATTCATTTTTGGCAATTCGTACTCGCCCAAAAATTCTAGGGACAATTCTGGAAAAGAGCGGTCTTTTGCAACTGCGGGAGGGGGGGCGCAAGCTGTGCAAACAGTTAAGAGAATTAGGGCTAGACTAAATAAGCGTAAAATGCGTTGGCGAAGCCCGCCCCTACGGGGGCTACGCCAACGAAGAGGATCGCCCAGCGTCTTTAAATCCCAATAATTGCTCAGTGCGGTGACATTTATTTTGTTGCTCTTGTTGAACTGTTTGCTTTTGTGCCATCTTTGTGACATAATTTATACCGTTTTGTAGATATGCAAAACTTGATGTTTCCAGAAAAGATGCCGAATCGCGGCAACCAAATTTTAAGAATGAGAAGTTCTGTACCAATTGGGTGCTTGCTTTTCTTGTGGCTGTGTGCTGGTTCTATTGCTAGCGCCCAAACTAATCCACCAGCCCTCGATCAATTTTCTCCTAATCCTCTAGAAATTACCACACCCGATCCCCTAGCTCCTGCTAACGAATCTTTGAGCAGCACTCAGCGGGACGAACTGACAGCGGCTTTGGAAGAGTTAAACTTAGAAGCAGCGACTAAACTGCAAGCTGGAGACGGCGCGGGTGCTTTTGAAATTTGGTTCCGAGAATTGCGGCTGCGGAGGTATCTGGGCCCGGCGGCGGAAATTGCTGCTTTGAGTCGGGTGGGAAGTGTTGCTTGGAGTAATGGTAAAAACCTCGAACTACAGCTTATTACCAAACGGTTGCAAGCAATTCAAAAAGAAGTCAAATCCCAAGTACCACTTAATACTGAGTTGCTACCCGCCTTCGCTGCGGCTTTTCAGCAGGTGCGCGCTAAAGGGCCGACTGTAGAAGTTTACCAAGAAATTCTCGAAAATGCGCGCCAAAACCAAGATATATTGGCCCAAGGTCAGATTTTAAAGGCGATCGGGCTAATTCACATTAATTGGTTGAGTTACGATAAAGCTGCTCCCGTGTATGAGGAATTGGCAACTTTAATTCAGGAAAACCGCGATTTATTTGCTGCTAATTCTGCTGTGCAAACTTCTGCTGTTGTTGCGGGAAACGGCGCACCGCCACAGCCTGTAACTCCTCCAACTGAGGTAGATACTCTGAGACAGTTGGCCTATGTTTACCAGCAGTCGAAACAACCCCTAAAGGCGATCGCAGCAAGGGAAAAACTAGCCTCAGTGTATCTTAACTTACAAACTCCCAGCGCTATACCACCGCTCAAAATTGCGATCGCCAGTGATTACCAAACCATAGGTCAAATCAACTTAGCAGCTCAATACTATCAGGAAGCCTACAATTTAGCCGTCCCCATTCAACAGTATGCCCAAGCTAGCGAAGCTTTAGATAAATTAGCATTACTTTATCGATCGCAAAAGCAGTGGGAGCCGACTTTGCGGATTTATCAAATGCAGTTGCTGTTAGAAGAGCGGGCTTACAATTTCTACGGATTGATGAACACTTATGACAATATCGGTCAAGTTTATCAGGAGATGAAGGCTTACGATAAAGCTTTGGAATCCTATCAAAAAGGGTTGGACGTGGCTAAAAAATTGGGACACAGACAAGAGTATTTTGCTAAGAAAATTCAAAAAGTTAACAAGCAGTTGCAAAGGACTTCGTAGTTGTCAGCAGGAAATAATGACAAATTGCAATGTGAGTAATTTAAATGCAGTAAGGTGTGCAACGCACGCCTTACAAAACTACTTTTGCCTGGTAACTTTCTCGCGATATAGAATAATATAGTACATCAGTTTCGTAATAACGAGCATTTTTTTCATATTTCATGCCAACTTTCTGTATTACCCGCTGGGAGGCGATATTTTCTGGGCGGGCGATCGCAACTATTCTATCCAGATTTAATATTTTAAATCCATAATTTAGACTAGCAAAAGATGCTTCTGTCGCCAATCCTTGATTCCAATAAACTTTGTCTAGCGCATAGCCCAGCTCAACTTCCGGTGTCTGGTCTAGAAAAGCCAGTCCGCAGCGACCAATCATTTTACGGTCTATTTTATGTACTAAAGCCCACATTCCGAAGTTGTTTTCTGCCCAACGTTTGAGCATGGTATCAATGGCGATTTCTGTTTCTTCTCTAGTTTTAACTCCTCTCAAGTATTTCATTATTTCTGCATCACGGTAAATACGGTACAGCTCATTTAAGTCGTCGGGCGTAAATTGTCTCATATACAATCGGGCTGTCTCTATTTCTTGCATGATTAATATAATTTTTACCACTAGATTATGATACCAGTTTTGATAAGTCTTGCTACAAAAATAGTGGTTGGATTTCCTTTCTCAACTCAACTCAATTACTTTTGACTGGTAGATTTTTCGCGAGATTGAATAATATACTCGATCGGAATGGTCTAGGTTATGCTGGTATCTCATCCCCACTTTTTCCATTACCCGCCGCGAGGCGAGGTTTTCGGTATGTGCAACAGATCCAATTTTTTCTAGTTTCAATACTTCAAATCCATACTTGAGGCTAGCCGCTGTAACTTCCGATGCTAAACCTTTCCCCCAATACGCTTTTGCTAACACGTAACCGACTTCTACTTCAGGTGTTTTGCCTAAGAAGCGAAGCCCCCCATCGCCGATCAATTGGTTATTTTCTTTATAGACAACAGCCCACAAACCGAAAGCGTGTTTTTCCCAATCTGCGATTATCTCAAATAAATCTGCTGCTGTTTCTTCTCTATTTCTGACGCCTTCGCTCAAATACTTCATCACTTCTGAATCGCTGTAGATGCGGTACAGCTCATCTAAGTCGTCTGGCGTAAATTGTCTCAGATACAATCTGGCTGTCTCTATCTCTTGCATGATAAATATAAGTTCTATCAGTAGATTATAATACCAGTTTTGTCAGCATACAAACATTTTGGTTGGGTTTCGTTCCTCAACCCAACCTGCTGTTACAAGAAAACACTCTTTGTGAAACAGGCATCTTGCCTGTTACTGATAGTAGTGCCAAATATTCATTTTATTTGTTACAATTATTAACTAGATATATTGTACAGTTTTTGCCATCAATGACTATTTCCTCACCAGTAGCAGACACCAAAAACAAATCCGGCCAGGAAACAGACTGGCGGTTATTCATGAGGTTGGCATCTTACGCAACCCGCAGCAAACGCTTGCTGATTATTTCGATCGTACTATTAGTACCGCTAGCAGTCTCAGGAGCAATTCAACCCATTCTCATCGGACAGGCAATTTCGGTAATTCGCTCGGAACCTACCTACGAATTCTTGCGGGGAGTGCCTCTATCTGCTGCATTGAATATTTTGGCAGTTTTGCTCATGCTAACTATAACACTTAGATTAGCACTGCAATCACTTCAAGGGTATTTAGTCACTAAAGTAGGGCAAATAATTACTACAGATATTAGAAATGATTTGTTCGCCCACGTCACCTCGCTAGCAGTGAGATTTTTCGATCGCACTCCTGTCGGTAAATTGATGACTCGCCTCACCAGCGATGTAGAAGCTTTGGGAGAGGTTTTTTCTTCAGGGGCGATCGGCATTGTCAGCGATTTATTTTCAATTTTAGTAATTGCCATTTTCATGTTTACCATGCAGTGGCAACTAGCTTTAATGTTAGTGCTGATGATGATACCAATTACCGCAGTTATAGTTTATTTTCAGTACCAATATCGCATAGCAAATTACAATACCAGAGAAGAACTTTCCGAGCTCAACGCCCAACTGCAAGAAAACCTTACTGGTATTGGCGTAGTGCAGCTATTCCGGCGCGAAAGCTTCAATTCACAATTGTTTCGTGTCACAAATAAACGCTACATTAAAGCAGTTGACAAAACTATATTTTACGACTCAGCCGTATCTGCGACATTAGAATGGATTGCTTTAGTGGCGATTGCAGCCGTTTTGTGGATGGGCGGCCAAAGAGTTTTAGCCGGTAATCTTAACTTCGGTACTCTCTCGGCATTTATTTTATTTGCTCAGCGTCTCTTCGATCCGCTGCGGCAATTTGCTGAGAAATTCACTGCAATTCAAGCAGGATTTACCGCTGTCGAACGCATTAGCGATATTCTCAACGAACCGATCGAAATTAAAGATCCAACTAGCGGGAAGAAGGAAGAAGGAATAGGGAAGAGGGAAGAAGGAAGAGGGAAGAGGGGAGAAGGAAGAAGGGCCGGTTATTCACCGTTGTTGATAACTGGACATCCAGAGGCAACTGCTTACAACTTGTCTCCGTTCGATCGAGAATTGGCAGATAATCATCAAAATCCAGCAAGTTCAGAATATCGTTTAGTGCCTAACAATCCCCAATCACCCCCCGCCAATCTCACCTTGCTAAGGGGGGGAGAAAATGCCAAATCGCAGAATTCTGAATCGGGAGAAATCCAATTTGACAACGTGTGGTTTGCTTACAAACAAGACGAATATGTCCTGCAAAACCTCAATTTCACCATCAAATCCGGCGAAAAAGTAGCATTAGTCGGCCCCACTGGTGCGGGCAAAAGTTCGATTATCCGTCTCCTGTGCCGCCTTTACGAGCCTAGCCGAGGACGGATTCTGGTAAATCATGTCGATATTCGGGATTTGCCTCAAGCAGAGTTACGCAGGCACATAGGCGTGATTATCCAAGATGGCTTTCTATTTGCTGGTGACGTGAAGAGCAATATCAGCCTGGGAGAAAGTTACTCGATTGAGGAAATTCAAGCAGCAGCAGAAAAGACAAATGTTGCCCGTTTAATCGAACAGTTGCCTCAAGGTTATGACACGCAATTGCGGGAACGGGGAACCAATCTTTCGGGGGGACAAAAGCAATTATTAGCGTTTGCTCGCGCCGCTATTCG
The DNA here is from genome assembly GCF_036705565.1 of Microcoleus sp. AT8-B5. Classification (NCBI taxonomy): domain Bacteria; kingdom Bacillati; phylum Cyanobacteriota; class Cyanophyceae; order Oscillatoriales; family Microcoleaceae; genus Microcoleus; species Microcoleus sp. AT8-B5. The sequence goes on along the minus strand of NZ_JAUBUY010000003.1, from coordinate 184,096 downwards.
CAATCCCAGTATCTTAGTTCTAGACGAAGCAACTGCTAGTTTGGATGTGGGAACGGAAGCTTTAATTCAAGAAGCTTTAGAGCGTTTGATGGCTGACAGAACGGCGATAATTATTGCCCACAGGCTCTCGACTATCCGAAATGTCGATCGTATTTTAGTGCTCAAACGCGGGCAGTTAGTAGAATCTGGCAGCCACGAAGAGTTGTTGCAGCAACAAGGGTTGTATGCCAGTTTGTACAATTTGCAAATGCTGGGAAGTTAATATCTGAAGGAAGAAGGAAGTTCGGCAACGGATTTTGTAACGGATGTAACGGATGTAACGGATGTCCGTCCAATGTCCGTCGGAAGAGGGAAGAAGGAATAGGGAAAATTCTCGGAATCCTCAGATACCCGGCTTCTGGAAGAAGTCGGGTATCTAAAAGAATCTAAAATCTAAAATCTAAAATCTAACATCGGCTCACTTGCCCGAAATCATTTTCCCCAGGGTTTCCGGCAAGTGAATTATATGTTGGAAAAGCTGATTTGGGCCGATGCCAAACAATAACTGCATCGCCAGCACAATTGCTGCTAAACCAATCGCTGTACCGATGCTGGCTTTCAACACTTTAAAAGCCCAATTAAAGACTAGCCAAGATACAAGTAACGAAGCAATTAAGATAATTAATTCTATTGGCATATAACATTTTTAACTTGATTTTAACTCTACATAACTTACGCATCAATACCAAAGAAACCGGGGTTTTTCTCTGTGTTAAAGGCTTAAATGCAGTATTTCCGTAAAAACGCGGTTTCTGCGTCCAAGACTACTCTACTTATTACTTTAAGCAATACTGCCGCGCTTCCGTGTTTCCTTATAAGAAATTCCGACATTTTTTAAGCCGGCTTTAATCATTTGCTGCTCTAACAAAGCGAAAAAGCGACTGCGATCGCCCCCCGTGACTACCGCTTGATTGTGAGCTTCTGCTAGCGTCACCGGATACCCGCCGCCTTTGTGTACTTGAGCCAGCATCATTCCTAATGCTAAATCTAGCTGGGCTATATCTTGTGCTACCCATTCCGGCACTTCTATTCTAGCAATTTCTGTGCCAACGTGAACGTAACAGAAATAGACGGAATTAACACCGTACAAATCTAAAATTCGAGCTTGGGATTTCCACAAAGGGCTTCTTTGTCCCGGTGACAGGATTGTTGCCCACAAGATGGCATCCCGCAAGGGTTCAAATTCTTGACAAGGTGCTTTATCGGCGAAAGAAATTGTGGCGGCAAATCCGACGTTCGGGCAATTTGTCATGCAGTCTGGTACTTCGTGGGTGCAAGCTTCAAACCGTAAAAAAGATAAGCTTTCGCTGCTGCGAGAAGCGCTTAAGTATCCTAACAGGGGAATTCCTGCTAAACGCAACTTGTCCCAAGCTTCTAAAATTGGCAGCAAAATTTGATCGCGCGCTTCGCTGGGTAACTGTTCCAAAAACCAATAAATCAGGGAACCGTCTACCATTGCTAAAGCTGGCGCGGGCAATTTATTGTCGTTAACTTTTGCCCAATTGCAGCCCATTTCTGCTAAGGCCATTGCTTCGGAAACTGCTCGCCGGTATCCCATCCATTCTTCGGTTCTAATTCCCCACTGTCGCGAACCGTACAAGTCTTCTGGTTTGTAGAAAACCTCGGGTACGCTGTCTAAAACTGGGTGGCGGCTTTGTCCGTAGTGCAGCATGACTGTGCCGACGTTTAACAGGTAGCAGTAGGCTATTTCGTGATGGTTGGGGGAAATTTGCGATCCGTCTGTGGCAAAGACTGTGTGGGCGGCGGGGGGTGCGGTGATGTAGGTACGATCGGACAATGGCTCGATCGGCGTGGCAGCATTGAATAAAGTGCGATCGCGCCAATTCTCTTGCAATTCCACCAATTTTTCCTGTTCCGCTGCAGCCTTTACCAGCAAATTCTGAGCCACTTCCAAACGTTGGCGAGCGGCAGCCGCTTCCACATTCAAATGTTGGCTCATTCCCTGCATTGCCTTGGCTGCTTTAGTTAAATCGAGCATGGGTTTTAAGTCTCAATATTAGAAAGCTTTCAAGCTGATAAATTATCAAAACACTTTTCAATTTTTTGGTTCCGAATCTGGTTTTTTTGTGATAGACGCGGTTTAATTAACTAAAACACTTCGTGCGTGCGCGCCCCCAGAAATAGTAAAAAAACCAGGTTTTTGAGGTCAAGAGTACCTGCAATAGTCTAAAAAAAAACCTTTTTTTTTTGTCGATCGGCTTGCTTTTTTGAGAAATTTCTGTTATATTTATCTTATAATCGGATGGTGGCAAAAATAATATTTTTGCCACCATCCCATTATATTAAAATACCATGTCTACGCCGCAAAAGTCAACCAAAAAAATGTAAATTTTTGTGATTTTTTTTAAAATCTGAAAAGCGAAAAAAATCACCACTGTGAACAAATCTAACATCAACAGTCGATCGGCAGCCAATCGGCAAAATCTCCGGCAAACTGCGACAGAGAAAGCAATTGAACTGGTGGATTTTGAGCCACAGATTCCCGTTCTGGCAAAGTATTGTAACCCCAATCAGCCAAAAATAACCTCACCTGAGATAAATCCGGCTGCTGCTTCACCGACAGCAAAGTTTTTAACCTGTCTTCCACAAACCAAATAGTCGAATCTTTGCCAGACGCAGCCAAAAATTCCCGCAAAATTTGGTGTTTCGGCTTGTTGTATTCCTTACCAAAAATTAACTCCTGCGGCATTTGTACGCCTGCTAGCTGCAAAAGTTCCCGCACAAAACGGCCTTCCTTTGTAGTGACGATCGCCACTTTCACAGAACTCCCTTGCAACGAATGCAAGCGATCGGCAACCCCTGGATAAAAGCGGTGCAAAGACAGCCACCCAGATAAATCCTCAGCAATCCAATTATCGCGCAATCCGTCTAACATAGCACCGACAGATTGCGCTTTTAAATTATTTTCGGTCAACAAATACGGTACTATATTGGGCCACTCTAGCAAAATTTGCTCTGGAGAAATTCCTGTCAGCAGTGCGCGGATTAGCAGTGGCATTTCCCAACCGGTTTCGATGGCGGGCCGCACTCGGTAAAAACTCAAAGCTAAATCTGGATCGGGCACTGTTTCGACTGGTTTCCAGATTTGACAGTAGGTACGCCAAGCGGTTTGGAAATATTCGATTAGTCCGTCACAAATCACACCGTCAAAATCAAGAGCTAGAATTGTCGGAAAGTTATTAGCCATCAATCGATTTTAGATTTTAGATTTTGGATTTTGGATTGAAGAATTGAAGAATTGGAGAATTGAAGAAAGCGATATCACTGATGAATCCGGGGACTGGTTATCGGATAGTATTTTTGGGTTGTACCAGGATAAGAACGGGGGCTTGTACCCTGGCTGCTTTCGGTCACTGGATTGAATAATTGAAGAATTGACTATGCAAACACTCAGCAATGATTGGTCAAGAGTCGTTATTAAAAAGACTGAACTAGCGGTTGATCTGCGATCGATTCTAGTCCTTGGGACTGCAACAATTGCGTCCACTCGGTCGTCAGCCGCGAATCATTGGGTGCGAGGCGTCGCATTTCGGCTAGAGTAGCAAGAGTCTCGTACCAAATCCCATTTCTAGCATAAGCAATCACCTTAGCCATAGGGTCGGGATTTGCCAAATCGTTCTTGAGATTTGCCTGGGGTTCAATTCGCTGCATCCATCCTTTAACAATATAATCTCCAGAACGCTCCAGAGGATCGCAGGCTAGCGCAAACGACCACACATATCGCTTACCAACCTCAATATTTTTTGTCTTGTCTTTCTCAGAAAGGCTAACTCCAACAATTCCGGCTTTGTCATTTTTTAAAGTAGTTTCGTAAACTACTTCGGATTCATCTTCGTTTAGCAAAATAAACTCTACTTGAGCCGCTGGTTGAGAAACATATACAAAAAATGTTGGCGACTCTGTTAGCGTTAAACCAATATTGCTTTTAGGTATTAAGGGAGTAATGGATAAACCTTCCCGCAACTGACAGCCTCGATGCGTCCCGCCTTGCCGGTTGTCGGGGGCTGTTACATCGGGAGGTGTGAAATTAACATTCTGACTCAGCAGGATTGGTGCGGGTCCAGCCTGCATCGGTGTCAGCAAACTGGGGAGAGTAACGGCGATCGCCAATACAGTCATCACCAGTGCAGTAAAATTTATAAAACGTTTCATTTTTCCACCAACTTGTAGAAATATTTATAGAGTACATCTCTAATGTTAACCCGGAGTTTTAGCTCCGGGCGCGATCGAGTAAATTTGTCAATCGATTTTAGATTTTAGATTTTAGATTTTAGAGGCGACCCTACGGATAAATGCTCTTTCTTGAGGATTTTCGATTTTGGATTTTGGATTCATTCCACGGATAAATCACGTGGCGGGTACCACATGAAGAAATTCGTGGTCAATTTTCACATCGCCATCGGCCGATCGACAAAACTTCAAGAAATAGCGAGATTTAAAGAGGCGCAACCAGTGGTTGAGCTGCAACTGATTCCAGTCCTTGGGACTGCAATAATTGCGTCCACTTGGCTGTCAGCTTCACATCCCCCGGTGTCTGGCGCCGCATTTGGGCTAAAGTAGCGATAGTTTCGTACCAAATCCCATTTTGAGCATAAACGTTGAGCCTAGTCATGGGGTCGGGATTTGCCAACTCGCTCTTGAGATTTGCCTGCGGTTCAATTCGCTGCACGAACCCTTTAACAACTAAATCCGCAGATCGGTCTTCGGGGTCGCAAACTAGCGAAAATGACCACACGTATCGCTTACCAACTTCAAGGGATTTGTTGTTGTCCACGGTAGCAGGAATAGTAACTCCAACAATCCCAGATTTGTCTAGTTTAAATGTTTTTTCGTAGACGACTTCCTCTTCCTTGTCGTTGAGCACAGTAAACTCTATTTTTGCAGAGGTTTGAGGAACATAGACAAAAATTGTGGGAGAATCCGTTAGGGTTAAACCGATATTAGTTGGAGGTACTAAAGGAGTAATAGATAAACCCGCTGGACAAAGCTTGTTGCCGCGATGTGTTCCTCCTTGTCGGTTGGCGGGGGCTGTTACATCGGGAGGCTTGAAATTAACATTTTGACTCAGCAGAAGCGGCTGGGATTGTGCGCGCATCGGTGCAAGTGAACTGGGTAGGGTAGCTGCGATCGCAGATACGGCGACGGCAAGTGTAGCCCGATGTAGAAAACATTTCATTTTGTTGTACCTTTCACTATAATTGCAAACACAGGCATTCGCTGATGGCGATAAATATTTTTGAGATGCTAGTCGAGGGCGCAGATACACAATTTATACCTTGACATATCATCAATAACATTAATTAATTCGAGCGGCAAGTGGATTCTCTGTCGGAAAAATCCGGTTGCCTAGGTCGCAAGTATCATTGGATACAGTTGGTCGCTACGTAAGGTAAATTTTTGTAACAAAGCGGTCGGAGTTTCCGAGTGTTCTAAGATGGAGGAAGTCTCCGGCAGGTGGGGAATGTGAAACAACTGCTGTTCCAGAAACGAGTCAAACTTTTATGCTGGGATAATGAGTAAAATATCTAACAAAATTCGATCGGCAGTGGCTCAAGTGAGTCAAAGGTATAAACCATCACTCTTCTTGGCTAAGTCTGTATTAATTGCCAGCGCGGCAGTAACATTATCCTTGATGGGAGCCAGACAGCTAGGAATACTCGAACCAGTAGAATTAAGCGCTTATGACCAAATGGTGAGGTGGCGTCCCGATGAACAGCCAGACTCGCGTTTGCTAGTTGTGGGGATTACCGAAGCAGACATTCAGAAACTGAATCAGTGGCCAATATCCGATCGCAAAATAGCTGAAATCTTACAAAAACTGGAAAAAATGCAGCCGGCAGTCATCGGTTTAGATGTACTGCGAGACGTACCTTTAGGAGACGGGCGCGAGGAATTGACTAAATTTTTACAAAAAAGCGATCGAACGATCGGGGTATGTTTAGTCACCGACGGAAGCCCGGACAATCCCGGTTCTCCGCCTGCGCCGGGGCTGCCACAAAACCGGGTGGGATTTGCAGATTTCGGAGTCGATCCCGGTGGCATACTCCGCAGGGCTTTATTATTTATGAAACCGCCGAAAATTGAGGGCAACTCTTCTGCCCAAAAACATCTTTGCAATGACAATTCTCAAGTTTTATATTCCTTCAACCTCCAGCTAGCACTCCGCTACCTGCAAGGGCAAAAAATCTATCCCAAACTGGCACCAGATCAATCTTTATGGCTGGGAGAAACTCAATTAAAACAACTAGCAAGCAATGACGGAGGATACAAAAATGCCGATGTCAGGGGATATCAAATATTAATTAACTATCGTTCCAGGCGGCAAGTCGCAAACCAAGTCAGAATTACCGATGTTTTAGAAGGGAAAGTTGACCCAAATTTAGTTAAAGATAAAATAGTTCTCATCGGTTACACCACAGAAACCGTTAAAGATTTATTTTATACTCCTTACAGTGGGCGACAGCAAAAAAACCAATTCATGCCGGGGATCGTGGCACACGCACAAGTAGTCAGCCAAATTCTGAGTGCAGTTTTAGACAACAGACCGATGTTTTGGTTTTGGCCGGAATGGGCAGAAATCATGTGGATTTCGGCATGGTCAATTGTGGGAGGAACCTTGGCATCCCGGATGGCTCACCCAGCGAAGTTGACGGTGACATTTGGAGCACTGCTGTCCGGGTGCTGCGCGATCGGCTTTGGGATTTTTCTGTTGGGAGGGTGGGTGCCTGTGGCAGCGCCAGCCTTAGCATTAATCGTAACTGGCGGTAGCATTGTATCAGCAGAGAGATTTAATAAAGCCGGATACGGGAAAGCAATTAGCGATCGAGTAAAACAAGTCTTCAAAATCGAAATAGACCAAGCCAAAAAAGAACAGCAAGTCGCAGAAATCACAGAATCTGATTTCTTTAAAGAATTGCAGCAAAAGAAAGATAAACTGAGGATTGGCAAACAAGAAACCTCTGAAAAAAAACTTTCCGAACCCCAAGAAATAATTGCCATTACCCCAGAGCTTCCCAAGGTCGAAAGTCAGACAGACGATTACTTAGCTCAGTTGCAGGAAAAAGCCAAACAGCATCAGCAGCGGGCCGCCGTGAGTGAATCGGAAAGCGGCTCTCAAACGGGTGTCCCGATAGATACCGGTTGTCGTGCTAGTTCAGCCGAAACTAAACCTGATGACGAGTTCAGCGATTTGCAAACCAAAGCCAAACAGATGCGGCAGCGCAGGGGCGGCCAAAAGATGATAAAAGATGAAAAAATTGATAGTTTAGCAGACAAGGAGGATTTGGGGGACAAGGAAGAATGACCGACAACTCGACTGTATCATCGAGAATTGCATCATAATGGGTTCTCCCCGTTTCTTACCCTCATACGCAGATCATGTCCAAAATCATCTCTGTCCACTCTTACCGGGGCGGAACTGGCAAATCGAACACGACAGCAAACCTGGCATCTATTATCGCTCGCGGCGGAAATCGGGTCGCCATTGTGGACACAGACATTCAATCACCAGGGATTCACGTGTTGTTCGGTTTCAGCGAGAGCAATATGGATCGCTGCCTGAACGATTACCTGTGGGGCCGGTGTCCGATCGCGGATACGGCCTACAATGTGAGTTCGCTGCTGCCAAAATTAGCCAGTAACGGCAGCCTCTACCTGATTCCTTCGAGCATTAAAGCAGGCGAGATAGCGCGAGTTTTGCGGGAAGGCTACGACGTGGGACTGCTTACCGACGGCTTTCAAGAACTGATCGAGGTTTTGAACTTAGACTACCTATTTATAGACACGCACCCGGGGCTCAACGAAGAAACCCTCCTCAGCATCACCATTTCCGACATCCTGCTGCTGATTCTGCGTCCGGATCAGCAAGATTTTCAGGGAACGGCTGTCACGGTAGATGTGGCCCGCAAATTAGAAGTTCCCAAGATTTTGATGACGATTAACAAAGCCCCAGAATCGCTGGATTTCGAGGATTTGAAGCAGCAAGTAGAGAGTATTTACGACATCCCAGTGGCAGGGGTACTGCCCCACAGCGACCAGATGATGCTGCTCGCCAGCAAGGGGGTGTTTGCGCTGCACTTCCCTAACGACCCTCTAACTAAGGTTGTGGAAGGGATTGCCAAACAGATTGTGGGATAATTGGTGCAGCGAATGCCGAGATCCGCCCAGGAGTTTCGCTTTCGCTCTCAATTCTTGGGGAGCGATGTCCTCCTGCGTATCCCGAATATTTGCTTAGAGAGTCAGGAGAATGGCGACAAAATGAGATACAAATAGATTATGAGAATTTGTTAAAAAACTTTAGGAGGAGAACTCATGGATTTTGACTTCCGCATACTAATAGTATTGATGCCCGTATTGTTGGCGGGCGGCTGGGCGGCTTACAACGTCGGCGCTATAGCTCTCAAACAAGTGCAGAAATTGTTGAACAAGCAAGCATGAACTAAGCATTATCACCAGTAATTTCGCAGCCGGCTGTTTTTAAAGATACAAAACAGCCGGCTGATTTGTGCATGGGCTCTGCTTAAGTGATGGCTGATTTTTTGTGGGCAATTTACGACTGCAGAGAGATGGGGCAAAACCCAAAAAAAGTTAAGTTTAAAGGTTAGGCAGAAACCGGCTAGGCTCAAGCAACATACTTTGTTGCAGCAAACGAGCCTGGGTAAAAAAACCTAGCTGTGAAAGTAGGGCGATCGTGTAAGTTCGGATTTTGATGTGTTGAACTCTACTGAGGATTTATGAGTAGAGTTATAAAAATATGGGGTCAGCACGCGATCGCAGAAAATATGAGACAATCACAAAAGTATTTGCCCTAACAATCCCCCTAAAAACTACGAAGTTTAACTGGTAGGGAATATCGGTCAAATTGTCAATGTTAAATTCCTATATCTTTAGATAGATTATGCTTTTTCCCCGATCGAGCGGCATATTACTCCACCCCACATCCTTTCCCAGTCGATTTGGCATTGGGGACTTGGGAATGGAAGCATATCGCTTTATTGACTTTTTAGTAGAGAGCGACCAGCTATACTGGCAGCTATTGCCGCTGGGCCCGACAGGATACGGCAATTCTCCTTATTCGTGCTATTCAGCAATGGCGGGAAATCCGCTGCTGATCAACCCAGAACTGCTGCGGGACCAGCAATTGCTCGCAGATGAAGACTTCGCTAATTTACCAGAATTTCCGCTGGATTATGTAGACTTCGATCGAGCGATCGCCCTGAAAGTGCCTTTGCTCAAAAAAGCTTGCGAAAACTTCAAAGCCAAAGCATCCCAGATCCAGCAAAAAGAATTCTCAGGTTTTTGCGAAAGCAAAGAGAATTGGCTGGAAGATTACGCCTTATTTATGGCACTAAAAGATCGCTTTGGCGGTGTTAGCTGGAACAATTGGGAACCAGAAATTGCCCGTAGAGAGCCAGAGTCGCTAGAGAAGTGGCGCCAGCAGCTAAATGCTGAGATTTATTACTACAAATACGTCCAGTTTGAGTTTTTTCGCCAGTGGACGGAGTTGAAACGCTATGCTAATATGCGGGACATTAAAATTATTGGCGATATTCCGATTTATGTAGCTCACGATAGCGCCGATGTATGGTCTCATCGCGAAATATTTTGCTTGGATGAAGCCAGCGGAGAACCAGCTTTAATGGCGGGAGTTCCCCCTGATTACTTCAGCAATACAGGTCAATTGTGGGGCAACCCCGTATACAATTGGGAGAAGTTGCAAGCAACTAATTTTGAGTGGTGGGTGCAGCGTTTTGAAGCGATTTTCTCTTATGTAGATGTGACTCGGATCGACCACTTTCGAGGATTTGACGCTTACTGGGCGGTGAAGCGCGGACAAGAAACTGCGATCGAGGGAGAGTGGATTAAAGCGCCGGGAACAGCTTTGTTGGATCTAATTAATAAGAAGTTTGGCAACTTGCCGATTATCGCTGAGGATTTAGGGGTAATTACTCCAGAAGTGGAAGCTTTGCGCGATCGATACGAGTTTCCAGGAATGAAGATTTTGCAGTTTGCTTTTGCCGGTGGTCCGGGCGATCCTTTTTTGCCTTTCAATTACGATCGCAACTCCGTAGTCTACACTGGTACCCACGACAACGACACGACTGTCGGCTGGTTCAATCAACTGCAAAACTACGAAAGAGATGAGGTTATGCGTTATTTGGGCTGCATCGATCCCCAAGGAATTCACTGGTCTTTAATCCGCATGGGTTGGATTTCTGTTGCTAATATGGCAATTGTGCCGTTTCAAGATTTGTTGGGTTTAGGTACTGACGCGCGGATGAATTTTCCGGGGAAACCAGAGGGAAATTGGGGCTGGCGGTATCGGCCAGAAGCTGTGAATTGGGAAGTGGGCGATCGGCTAAAAACTATGACTTACATCTCCGGGCGCGCTCCTAATAAACATTGATTGTCGGGAAGGGGTAATTGGTAATTGTTAATGGGTAATATCAAACCTGTTAACATCGGAATTATTCCTATCTCTCTTCTCTTTATCTGCGTGAATCAGCGTCAATCCCTTGTCCGGGGCGGTTCAGAAATTATCTTTTCTTGACCGCAGATACAGGCAGATGCAACACAGATTAACGCAGATGAATTCTATCAATTCCGGTTGCACCATCCGTGATTGTTAACCGAAAGCATCCAGGATACCCGCCACGTGATTCATCCGTCCAGAAATAAAAAACCTGTATCCCATGAAACTTGCCGAACGTATTTATCTCGCGCAAGTCAATGCTTCAATTCTAAAATCTAAAATCTAAAATCTAAAATCGATTGACTGTTGACTGGATTTGACTATTCCGATGCAACCGGGTTTGATAGAATGGGTAATTGGTAATTGGTAATGAGTGAATCAAGACGGACATTCTAATTAAACTCTGTGGACTGCCCGCTATTACCTATTACCCATTAACAATTACCCATTAACAGTCAACCTTGATTCTGGGGCGGTGCTGAAGGCTTAAGTTCGCTTGCTTTAAAAACAACTTCTTTAGCGACTCCAGGCTCTCCGAGTTGTTCGGCTTGTCCGTTATTAACAGCAACCATTACCCCGCCGGCGTTACCTGCTACCACTACCAATTGCTTTTGAGCCCCCCAGGTGCGAACAGTCCCGGTCGGCAAAGTTCCCTCAAACTCTGTTTTACCATCGACTTCAACCTGCATCCACGATTCTGCTTTAAAAGTGACGCTAACCATTACTGGTTTATTGCCAGATTTATTTAAATTTTGACCGGTTCTTACTGCTTCGACAGCCTCGTAACTATCCGGTTTCTGATTTTGTGAGGCTCTTGATGCCTCAGCAGCGGTGCGAGCTTGTTCTTGCTGCCCAAGCGCTAGTTCTTCGGCTCCCGCACCGTTTTTTGCGGTAACAGAACCGCTCATCAATTGAGATAAGACATTGACCGAACAGATAATTAGAAATGTGTAAAAGAGGTAGAGGTGCATCGGCCGCAACTGAGGCCCATCTTGCCAAGATAGCTTGGTTATCGATCGGGGCGGCGGTTCGATCGGAAAAAATTCGGCAAACTGAGTTCCGTCCAAACCCATTGCTTCAGCGTAGCGCTTGATCAAACCCTGAGTGTAGACGGGTTCGGGAAGTTGGTCGAGTTGACCGTCCTCGATTGCTTGTAGCAGATTCCGCCGAATCATTGTTACCACGGCTACTTTGTCCAAACAAATCGACTGCTGTTCGCGGTACTGACGGAGTTTAGCTCCTATTTCCGCTAGCTTCTTCTGAGCTGGTTCTGGCTCTTGGGAGTGCAGTTTCTGCTTAGTGGTTTTGAAGAATAAAAACAATAAATTCTTTGTCATATGCTGTGCTCCTGGGAATTTACTGGCACGCTTATTGATGTTAGGTTGACTAGATTCCATAAATAAATAATTTCCGCATCTTCTAGGGGTCGGCAGCAGCCTGGTGGCAATATTGGCGAACCGGGCCGCTGCAATTGAATCGGGCCAATGGCTGTGCGGTGCAGGCGCACCACGGGATATCCCAAGAGCTCGGCTGTTCGCCGAATCTGTCGGTTTCTGCCTTCTGATAGAATGACTTCTAACAGAGTTTGGTCTTGCGCGCGATCGAGAACTTTAACTTTCGCGGGCAAAGTTTTTCGGCCGGACAAGATGATGCCCTGACGCCACGTTTGTAGTATGGGTTCCGGGGGATCGCCGCTCACCCAAACCTGATAAGTTTTGGCGATCGAGTGACGCGGATGGGTCAAACAAAATGTCAGCTTACCATCATTGGTGAGCAAGAGGGCGCCGGTGGAATCTGCATCTAAGCGTCCTACGGGGTGGATGCCTTGACCCGAACGCAGTTGGGGTGGCAGCAAGTCGAGAACTTTCGATCGGGATCTTGGATCGCTGCAAGTAGAAACTACGCCTGCCGGTTTGTTGAGCAACAGATACACCTTTGCGGGTTTATCCGTTGGTTTCACCGGGACTCCATCGACTTGGATGAGATCGCGATCGGGATTCGCTTTTTCTCCTAAGTGAACAATATTGCCATTAACTCGGACTCGTCCAGCTACAATCATCTGTTCTGCAAGACGGCGAGAGGCAATGCCCCACTGGGCGAGGATTTTTTGCAGCCTTTCATCAGACATGACGGGAGTGTGGAAATCCCCAACGAGCCAGCGGTGGGGAGGAAACACGACACGGTTAATTGATTAACCGTACTAGCAATGCTCAATTCCTGGTTGGGAATAAATTATAATGCTGACCAATTATTACAGGACGTCCGGCAAGAGTGCAGATTGTCCTTGTGCCCGGTGCAGATTGTCCTGATGGCATTACCCTGAATGCTGTGCAAAAACTACGACGAAAAGACTCGCGGCAGGCACAGGTTTGCACCGTTGGTTTGCGGCTGGTTTGAAAGGTGTGGGTCTGACCCGACCATAAACCAACACTACCATAAATCCCGTACTCCTGGTTAAATTTATACGCTCGATCGCGAATTTTTCATCGGGATCGCACAACTCGTGAACTACCCAAAGATCCCAAGGGGAGAAAGGTGAGAATTTTTCTGCTTCTGGCGTTGCTGATGCCAGATTTCTGCTTGGTTTTGGAGTTAATCGGACTGGTTTTCATCAACCCTGTTTCTAAGAAAAATCAAAGGTTGACAGCGGTACATCTGTGCAGAAATCGGGTTTTTGAGTCCAGATGTGCAAGTTCTAGTTAAATTTCTGTGCTTGAATATTAAGGTTTATATTCTGAAATTGTTTATGACTGTCGATCGAAACTCTCTTCAATTTGACAATAGAGATGGCGCTGCTGGCTCTGGTGAGACTGTTAATCTGGGCGAGGAACCGGGGAGAGCTTCGCCGAGTCAAGGCAGCCGGATCGCGAGCGCGGTGCTGTCTCCGGCGGTGCAGTTGTGGCTGCGATCGCAAGTTCAGCAGGTGGACGACTTGAAGGTGAAAATTGAGGGGAGCGATCGACAAATCTTCAGCGGTGCGATCCCCAAAGTCACGGCTGCCGCGACAGGTGCTGTGTATAAAGGACTACACCTAACTGAAGTTGCCATAGAGGGCTGTGGCATTCGCATCAACCTCGGTCAAGCTCTCAAAGGCAAACCCCTGCGCCTCCTGGAATCCGTTCCCGTGACAGGCGTTTTGAGGCTCTGTCAGGCGGATTTGAATGCGTCGCTGAAAGCGCCTTTGCTGGCTGATGCTTTGAGCGAATTTTTGCTGCCTATGCTGCCGCTGACAGATAGGGAAAAGTCGCTGAAGTTGCAAAATTCGCAGATCGCAATTGAGGCGGGTGTGTTGACGCTTTCGGCGACAATTTTGCGCGCTGGCGGTAGGCAAATTCCTTTGGTATTGCGGACTGGTTTGCGGATAGCCAGCGGTCGCGAATTGATGTTTGAATCACCCGAAATCGAAATGGATGGAGAATTAAAGAGCAGTGATTTCAATGGTTTTAAAATTGATTTTGGGCCGGAAGTTGAGATAGAAGAGTTGATTTTGAGTCCGGGGGAGATTGTTTGTCGGGGGGGAATTAGAGTTTTACCTTAGTTAGTTGAGAGTTGACAGTTGAGAGTTGACAGTTGACAGTTGACAGTTGACTTTAACCTGGTTCCTCGCTAGAGCCTGGGAATACATACCCAATGCCCAATGCCCAATGCCCAATTCCCAATGCCCAATGCCCAATGCCCAATGCCCAATGCCCAATGCCCAATTCCCAATTCCCAATTACCGATTAACTGTTTGAGGGGGTTTGGGGGAGATATAAGTCCCACGCCATAATCTCCGATTTGGCGTTGGGATACATGGACTCACCCAAGCAAATTTTATCCGGTCAATCAGGCGTAAAATCTGCAATAGGTGAAGGTCTATAGACGGTCAATACCGTGTTATAATTATCTTCATGACACTGATTATGAACTACTGCTACCGAATTTATCCCGACGCCAGCCAAGAGCAGACCATGCTGCATTGGCTGGAAATTTCTCGCAAGGTCTATAATTACGCTTTGCGAGAAATCAAAGATTGGGTGAATTCGCGTAAGTGTAGTTTAGATTATTGTTCCCTGGAACGAGAATATATCATTCCAGCCGACAAGACATTTCCCACCTATTACGCACAACAGAACACACTCCCCAAGGCGAAGAAAGAGTTCCCATTGTTGGGAGAAGCCCCTTCTCAAGTTCTGCAAACTACTATTCGTAGATTGCATGATGCTTGGAATTATTTTCAGTCGCGGGGGTTTGGCTTTCCTCGCTTCAAGAAGTTTGGACAGATAAAGTCCATGCTGTTTCCTCAGTTCAAGACCAACCCGATTACATGGTGGCAGATTGCTCTCCCCAAGGTTGGGAAGATACCCATTAATGTGCATCGACCTATCCCACAGGGGTTTGTGGTCAAACAGGCAAGGGTATTGAGGAAAGCTGACAGATGGGAAGTGGTAATCACAATAGAATCTGACGTATCGATACCCGATGCACAACCTCATGGACACGCACTGGGTATTGACTTGGGATTGGAGAAATTTTTGACAACCTCGGATAAAGAGTTTATCGCTAGACCCCGATTCCTGGCATCCTTGTACCGCAAGCTGGAATTGCTGCAACGTAAGTATGCCAGAACGAAAAAGGGTTCTAAGAACAGTGAGAAAGCTCGAATTAAGGTTGCTAGACTCCACAACCACATCGCGAGTGTTCGGAAAGATTGGCAATTCAAGCTGGCTAATCATCTGTGTACCAAAGAAGATATTGGGATGGTGTTTGTTGAGAACTTGAATTTGAAAGCAATGTCGAGAGGGATGTTGAGAAAACATACCCTTGATGCCGCTTTTGGTCAGTTTCTCAACCTGCTGGAGTGGGTAGCAAAGAAACATCAAGTCTACTTCCTGCGGGTCGATCCAAATGGAACGTCTCAAACCTGTCCTAAGTGCGGAACGCATACGGGTAAAAAAGAACTTTCTGAACGAGTGCATCGATGTAGTGAGTGTGGATATGAGACAGATAGAGATCATGCAGCATCAGAAGTCATTAGGTTGCGTGGTCTAGAACTTAGTACGCTGGGACTCAGCGGAATAGAAAATGCCTATGCAGTCGGTCTGCCGGGGATTGATGAAAGTCAGTCGGCGTCAGAGGCGAAGTCCCGCAAGGGAAGAACTAGGAAAGCCAAATCGTGAGGTTTGGAAGCCTACACTGTAATTTTTGATTCAGTGTAGGAGGATGTCACTTAAAAAAGAGTCGATCGCGGGCAATAGTAAAGTGACAAAATAGTAGACTAAGGGCGCGGTAAAAACATAACTGTCGGTGCGATCTAGAATGCCGCCGTGACCGGGGATCAACTGTCCCGAATCCTTAACGCCGGCGTCTCGCTTCATCATCGACTCAGTTAAATCTCCCAACAGGCTAGCAACCCCAATCAACAGACCAAAAGCAGCCCCAGTATACAGCCACCCCGGCCAGTGTAAATACCAAGAACCAGCGACTGCCACGGCGATGCTGCCGCAAACTCCAAATACGGCACCTTCAACGGTTTTTTTGGGGCTGATGTGGGATAGGCTAGTGCGCCCGAAGAATTTGCCGACAAAATAAGCTCCAATGTCAGCGGCCCAGATGCAGAAGAAAGCCAGCAGCAGCGAAGTCAATCCTAAAGATATATGGCTAGAAGTTGTCCAAGACGGCGGCGAGTAAATGTTAACGGGCAAATTGCTTGCTACTGCTTGCGAAAATTGGGTTGTAGCAAGATTGGCTGGGTCGAGGCCGACTCGCAGCCGTACCCAATAGCTGGGCAAATAACCGCCGTAGAACAATCCTAAAACTGAGGAGGCAATATCGGCGATCGTCGATAATTTAGGTTGGAATAACAGGTAGAAACAGATTAAGGTTCCCGCTAGAGGGAACATGGCATCTACGAGTTCCGGTGCTAGGGCGGCAGTAATTAATAGCCCTTGACTGACGGCTAAGGTAGTTTTGGCAGCGGGTGCAATACCTTTCGCCCTGGCTAATTGAAAATATTCCAATTGGCCTAGGTAGACGATGACTCCAAAGCCGACGGTGAAGTACCATCCGCCCATAATAATCATTCCCAAAGCAAGGGCGATCGCAACTATTCCACTCAGGATACGAGACCAAGGCATAAAATGAATTTCTCTTGCAGACGGCGGTGGATCATTCGATTTTGGATTTTGGATTTTGGATTTTGGATTTGAGATTTGGGATTTTTCTAGAGCACGAGTTGATCCCTTGCACAACTAACCCCCATCCCCCATCGGTCATCCAATATCTCAAGTCAGGCGGTCAATCCAGCTATGGTGGCCCCTATTCTTAAGTATGAAGGTTAAGTGAACTTAAAAAAGATTAAGAATTACATTTAGGAATGGGCATAGGGCATAGGGCATGGGGCATTGGGTATGTATTCCCAGGCTCTGCCGAGGAACCAGGTTAAAGTTAACTGTCAACTGTCAAGTGTCAACTGTCAACTAACTTCTAATCCAGCTTTTCGCCGCTGAGAATAAATATGGGATTGACGGCGGCAAAGGTTTGACTGAGGCCGCGAGTCTCCAAGCGGTTGACGGCGGACTGGACTACTTCGATGTTGCGGACTTGTAACTCGGCGAAACCTTCGGAAAGGGCGTAAAGATTCTCTAAATTCGATGCTGTGGCGACAACTCTACCGTGGGGTTGCAAGTACCGCCAGACTTCTTGGAGAATGGCTTTAATGGGGCGACCTCCTTCGATGCAGACTCGGTGGGGGGGTTGGGGCAGGTTTTCCAGACATTCCGGGGCACTACCTTCTATGACTTCTACGTTGTCGAGCTCGAATCGATCGCAATTTCTGCGAATCAAGCTTGCTACTTCTTCGTCCCTTTCGACGGCAATAATCCGACCTTTGGGACACAGCAAACCTGTTTCTACGGCGATCGTACCAGTACCTGCACCGATGTCCCACACGACTGAATCTGCTTGCAGCCGCAGGTGGGAGATTAACAGCAGTCGGACTTCTCGCTTACTCATGGGAATTCCCGGTAAACGTTCAAATAAGTCATCCGGGATGCCTGGAGTGACGTAGGGCCAAAGCATAGTTATATTTTTGAATTTTGATTTTTGATTGAAGCAAGACCGAAGTTGGAACTCGCGGAAGAAGTAGAAATTCTGCCAATTTCCCCCAAGCCTTCATATTTACTGTCGCACAACCTTGAGAGTTTGGAGGCCGGGATCGCTACAACCTGTGATTTTTCCGCCGGCGGCCAGGATTTGTTGCAGGTAGTCAACGGCTGCTGGGGTAATGATTTCACCGGGCATTAGGACTGGTATTCCTGGGGGGTAGGGACAGATGAGTTCGGCACTGAGGCGATCGACTGCTTTGTCTGCGGGTACTGTTTCCGCTGGAAAAAAGAAAGCCTCGCGGGGGGAGAGGAGAGGGGGAGAGGGGGAGAGTGGGAGAGTGGGAGAGTGGGCAAATCTTCCATCGGACATCGGACTTCTTCTCTCGGACTTCTTCTTTCTTCCGACGGACATCGGACTGACATCCGTTACATCCGTTACATCCGTTACATCCGTTACATCCGTTGCCGAACTTCCTTCTTCCTGACATCCGTTACATCCGTTACAGAATACGTTGCCGAACTTCCTTCTTCCTTCTAAAAGAGTACAAGCTTTAACTAAATTGTCAATATCTAATTCTGTATTTCCCAAGCTGATAATAAATGTTAAATGTTGAGGCATGGGAAGTTCTGCGGTGACGCCGAGTTGAGAGTGCAAAATTTCATCGGCGGCAAATCCTGTGATTCCTAAATCTGATACTTTTACTGTTAGCCTGGTGCGGTCTAATGCTGCAAAACCCGGTGTATTTAAGGGTTCTAAAACTGATAAGCCGGGAATTAGACTGATTCGCGATCGCGCTTTTTCTGCTAGCTGTAAAGTTTGCGCTATTAATTCTTTGCCGTGGAGTGCGATTTGTTGGCGGGCGGCGTCTAGGGATGCTAATAGTATGTAACTCGGACTGGTAGATTGTACTAACTGCAATGCTCTATTTAATTTTTGGATATCTATGCGAGATCCCTTGACGTGCAGCATCGATGCTTGTGTCATTGCACCGAGGGTTTTGTGGATTGATTGTACTGTTAAATCGGCACCCGCTGATAGTGCCGGTTCTGGCAAGTTTGGATGAAAGTTAAAGTGCGCGCCGTGAGCTTCGTCTACTAATAACGGTATGTTGTATTGATGGGTAATTTGGGCGATCGCCCGCAAATCCCCGCAGACGCCGTGATAGGTTGGGTAAACCATCAATACTGCTTTGGCGTCGGGATGTTGTTCTAGGGCTGCGGCTGTAGCTTTTGGGGTGATGCTGTTGGCAATATCCCAATCCGGGTTGTACTCTGGATTGACAAAAATTGGAATTGCACCGGATAAAATTAAACCAGAAATCGCCGATGAGTGGATATTTCGAGGTAGGATAATTTTATCTCCTGGGCTGCAAGTCGCTAAGATGGCGGCGATAATTCCGCAAGTCGAACCGTTAGCCAAAAACCGAGTTGATTTTGCTCCAAATGCTGCGGAGGCTAAGTCTTGAGCTTCAGCAATTGCACCTTCTGGGTTAAAGAGATTGTCTAATTCCGGCAATTCCGGCAAATCCGCTCTAAATACTGCCGCACCGAATAAGTCAATTAGGGGTTGAGAGATTCCTTGTCCGCGTTTATGTCCGGGGGCGTAGAATGGGGCGTGCGGATGATTTGTGCGATCGCGCAAGGCATCTAATAGGGGAGTTTTTGTTTGAGAGTTTGCTGGTGACACGCTTAATCCTGATTGCTGTATTTGATATCTAAGTAGAGCGATATGAAAAAACCATAATATCTTCTAGGGACGGGTTGAGCTAGTACCTTTACTTTCAGGCAGTTTCTTGCTGTACTCACGCGATCTACCCATCTCATGTTTATTTGTAACCACCTACTTAGTTTAATGCTAAAGGCATAAATTTATGCGGAAGTAACAGTTAATTATAGCTATTTAGATAGATGTGTTCACTGCACTCTTGAGTTTAAAATTATGAGATAAAAGAGTACCACAACTCAGTTATTTTTGTTGAAAAATATAGCTAGAAGTGGCTAGCAAATGTTTTTGAAACATCTCTATTAGCGAGCAAAACACTAACATGATTTTTCCCAACCCTACTCCATTTCCCGGCCCGCAGATTCCCAGCACCGAACCGGGGCTGCCGACTATACCCGCATCGCCACCAGTGCCGGGCCCCGTTCCCGAACCGATTCCCGGCCTTGTACCGGAACCGGTACCTGCGCCAATTCCCCAGCCAATTCCCGAACCGGTGCCGGAAACTGTACCCTCTCCGATTCCTCAAACAGTGCCGGAGCCTATTCCTCAGACAATCCCTGAACCTGTTTAAATTATGTTTTAGTCGATCGCGAAATTTAAGATTGTTTGTCAGGCCGATCGCAAAAACCGGCTTTCTCCAAAGTCCCCAATCTTTTTGATGAATATCAGACTTGAAAAAACTCGGTTTTTGCGTAGATTATCGATTACTTGAAGTTGAGCACATTCTGTTCACAAAGGTTAACCCCACGCATATCAGTGTATTTGCCGTCAGAGTAGTCGACCCTGACATCAAAAACACAGCCCGCAGAATCCAAGCCCTCGTACTCAGCTCGATTCCACTCAAAAACTTCCTTTTCCCGATCTGGAATCGGGCCGTCTAACATGTTTTCTCCCCAATCATCCTCGACAGAAGACAGATAGAGGGCTGTCATCGTCTTGCCGCTGTTGTTAAACACCGAAATTTTGATCATCTGAGCGAAAACGCTAGCTGCTGTGAGCCCTAACAGAGGCAGCGACAGCCCCACAGCCATCGTTACTTTGCTTAACCATCGGTTAACCATTGAGCCATCTACCTCAAGTTGTATATTTATTCAAGCCTAGCAGTGGAAGTTAGAAAGCACAAGTCAGATATATTGCTATTGCTTATGATATTTTGATACAGTGATATGTTTCTAAATAGCTATGCTTACTGCCGGAATTGTCGGACTGCCTAATGTTGGCAAATCTACTTTGTTTAATGCTCTGGTTGCTAATGCCAAGGCGACTGCTGCTAATTTTCCTTTCTGTACGATCGAGCCAAATACGGGTATCGTGGCAGTGCCAGACGAACGGTTGAAGGTGCTGAGCAATATTGCCAATTCCGCGCAAACTGTGCCGACGCGGATGGAGTTTGTGGATATTGCGGGTTTGGTGAAGGGGGCGAGTCAGGGGGAAGGACTGGGAAATCAGTTTTTGTCTCACATTCGGGCCGTAGATGCGATCGTCCATGTTGTCCGCTGTTTTGACAATGATGATATTATTCACGTTGCCGGTTCTGTCGATCCCCAGCGAGATATTGACATTATCAATCTCGAATTAATTTTAGCAGACTTAGCTCAAATTGAACGCAGGCTCGATCGCACTCGCAAGCTGGCCCGCAACAACAAGGAAGCTCAGGCCGAAGTGGATGTACTCGAAAAATTAGTCGCTGTTTTGAATGCCGGGAAACCGGCGCGGCAGTACAATTTCACAGATGAAGAAGCTGAATTAGTTAAAGGTTTGGAATTACTGACCAACAAACCAATTATCTATGCTGCTAACGTATCTGATGACGATTTAGCAACGGGAAATAGCTATGTCGAACAAGTGCGGGAAGTAGCAGAAGCCGAAAATGCTAAGGTTGTCATAGTTTCGGCGCAAGTTGAGTCAGAATTGGTGGAGTTATCCGAGGAAGAACGAACGGATTTCCTAGAATCTCTGGGGGTCAAAGAAGGTGGCTTGAAATCTCTGATTCGAGCTACTTACGAATTATTGGGTTTGCGGACTTATTTTACTAGCGGCCCGAAAGAAACTCGCGCTTGGACGATTATCGCGGGAATGTTAGCACCCCAAGCTGCAGGGGTGATTCACTCTGATTTTGAACGGGGTTTCATCCGGGCAGAAACTGTAGCTTATGAAGATTTGGTTGCTACGGGCGCGATGAATGCGGCTAAGGAAAAAGGCTTAGTTCGCAGTGAAGGAAAAGAGTATGTTGTACAAGAGGGGGATGTGCTGTTGTTCCGATTTAATGTTTAGCTTTTTTAAGGAGATTGGCACATGGATATTATTTCGCTGGTAATTGCTTGGCTAGTTACTTCCGTGAGCTTTTTTATCATTTCCAAGTTGCCCATCGGGGTGGATATTGACACTTTTGGAAAAGCGATGATTTCGGCGGCGGTTTTTGGATTGCTGAATGCTTTGGTGCGGCCGCTTTTTGTGGTTTTGGGTTTTCCATTGCTGTTGGTAACTTTTGGTTTGTGGATAATTGTTATCAACGCTGCTATCTTTGGATTGGCGGCTTGGCTAGTGGATGGATTTCGCTTGCGGTGGGGAATTTGGAGTGCTTTGCTGGGTGCTATAGCCCTCGGTTTTATCAACTCTTTGCTCTATGAGCTGTTGCGGACTCTGCCTAGTGTAAGGTAAATCCGGGTAATGCGGGGGGCGGAAGGAAGGGGCGGGTTTATTCATCCTGTTAGTTATCGCCAATATTTCAGGTGAAACCTGCCCCGACGGCAAATATTTTAGGTGTAATTCTCCCATATCAGGTATTTGTTTTTTGGTATTGGTTGAGTTATTAGCCTTCGCAGTAGTCGATAAATTTGTCGGGAACTAGGCGCAATTCGCCCGATCGAAAGCGCTCGACGGGCATCCAAAATGCAGTATGTTCCCCATCTCCGTCTGCAAAATCCAGACTCTCCAATTCATAAAATTTGCGATCGACAAAATCGCACTGGTATAGTTGTATTAATTCGTGTCCGGCTTTGCCATTATAAACAAAGAAGTTTTCCAAACAAGTCAAATATTTGATATTTGTTAACTCGGCTTGAATTTCTTCTTGAAACTCTCTTTGCAAAGCGTCGGTGCTGTGCTCTCCGAATTCTACGCCGCCGCCCAAAGCGCGGTAAAATGTGTCTTTTGTGACCGGATCTTCGCATTCTGACACGAAGATGCGATCGCCCGATCGAATTAATCCTAAAACAATGACGCGAATTTTACCTTGCATAATATAGCCATCAGTCATCAGTCATTAGTCATTACGCATCAAAACCAAAGAAACCGGGTTTTTTGCCCTTCAAGCGTTGTAACAAAGTATTCAAGGAAAAAAACCCGGTTTCTGATTACCCGTGCGTCCAGGACTATATTATCCGTTTATCCGTGTCATCCGTGTCGTGCCAAGGTTTAATTATCGGCAGCAAAACCCTCTCTGCTCCTCCTATTTTCAATGGGCCAGTCTGTATTTTCCCCGCCAATAATTAGTTTTTCAATCGTTACGAATTCTTTGCTGAGTTGCTGGAAAACATTAATCAAAACATCGATTCCAATGGCATCGCTAGTGCCCAAATCAAACCAGCAGCGAGCCCAATAACCTTGATACTCCATTTCTCCCATATTGTGCATCAAAGCCATCATGCTTTGGTCGGCTAGATTAACATCGTAATTCATATCACTGATGTCTAAGCCTTCATCTTGAACTTGCAAATTTTCCGCATTAAATCCTCCAAGTTTTCCCAAGAAAAACCAAGAGTCAAACACTTCTTCAACATACTGTTTTTCACCGTTTGAAGGCACGTTGCTGAACTTCAGCCAAATCCAGAGGTCAAAGGGGTTAAACTCGCGAAACTCTACTTGCATAGTTTTTTGGTGTTTTTATAGTGGTGGTAAGGCTGCCGGCCCCCAGACTCCATCTGCATCTCTGATTTTATCGCGCATCGGGTCGCAGGCGCGAGATTGGCTGTCGAGACGGTTACGGGTTCTGCACTGCTGAAAGAAGATTTCGGCTACTAAACTGCGCGGAAGTTGGTCGGGTTTTGCTAAGGCTGCGTCGAAGTTTTTTCGGGCTTCCTCAAGTAAGGTTTTGTTGCCGTTGTTCCTCTGGGATTGGGAAAACAAGATTTGTGCTTTTAGATAGAGAACTTCGGGATTATTTGGCGTTTCTGCTAGGGATTTGTTCGCAAATTCTAAAGCGCGATCGTACTTTTTTAAGTCTCGATATCCTACTGCCATGCCGCGATAAGCTAAGTAGCGGGGAGAGGCTTTTTGTTCGAGTCTTTGAATTGCTTCGTTGGGGTTGGAAAAGGGTAGGTTTGTGGCTAGCATTAAGTCCATGTAGCCTTTGATCAGGTTTAGTTCTGGGTCGTTGGGCGCTATTTTATCGGCCGCTTCTAGGTATTGAAATACTACTCGCAATTTACTCAAAGCTTGGGGCGCGCCTTTGGCTGTTCCTTCTTTGGCTATAATGTTCGCCCCTTCTAGAAAGTGACCTGCTGCTGTGTAAATATTGCCGCGCAATGGATTAGTTTTCGCCAATTTTTCGCCGACTTCGCGGGTTTTTTGCGCGTAGGAATTCATCGAGTTTAAGTCCTGCTCGATGTAGGAGAGGGAGGCTGCCATTGCATAGGCTAGTGGCTCGTTTGGTTCGGCTGATAGTGCTTGTTGAACTTGTGCTTTTGCTTGTTTGTAGTTTCCTTGCTGAAACATTGTTTTGAAAGCGGTTTCGGTGTTGGGCCCGATCGCCTGCGGGTTGCTGCTGCGAAAGGGATCGCCCGCTAATGCTGAGTTAATGCAGATGCCCAGGGCGATCGCTCCTGCACAGGCGATCGCCCGCACTGTCTGTTGAGAACTTAACATTTGCTTGCCCACCGATGCTAAAGGAGTTTTCGTCATCGTCAATTCTCTCAATGTAATATACTGTAAACTAGAAACAAGAGAGTTAAATTTTCAGACTTTCGGGCCGCCACCAAAAAAAGAGTGAAATTTGCTTGATTTTTTGTGGTTGTTGAGGTATATTTTAATAATGGTAGTGTGACTTGTAATATATTGACGGACAGATTTCCATTATTAAACTATACCATGAAAAAACAGAAAAATCAAACGCCACTCCTGAAAAAAAAAGGAAATTTTTGTTAAGATTTATGTAAAATAATTGTGTGCGATCGACCCCTGCCAAAAACCGCCTTAACTATCAATAGCACAACCAGAAGTTCCCCCCTCCAACAATAACTATTTTTCTGATTGTTCACTGTTGAGTGTTAACAACTGCCAACTAGCAACTGCCAACTGCCAACTAACAACTGCCGTTAATGCTTTATCTAAAAAACTTAGTATATCATCCTACCGCCTGTCCGAATCCTATTCTGAAAAATATTAACTTAGAACTGCCATCGCAGCAAATGGGGCTGATTGTGGGTCGCAGCGGTTCTGGCAAAAGTACGCTATTAGAAATATTAGCAGGTTTAGCCGAAAAAACTAGCGGCGACATCCGCTGGCGGGAACAAGAATTAACACCGGAACACTTGCAACAGTTAGGAGGGTTAGTGTTCCAGTTTCCAGAAAGGCATTTTTGCGGAGGCACAATTTTAGAAGAATTGCGGTTGGGGCATCCTGAATTGGGACAAGAACAAATTAACTCAGCAATGGCAGAAGTGGGACTAGGACATTTGCCGCTGCGCGCTTCCCCCCACGCTTTGAGCGGCGGACAACAGCGCAGGGTAGCCCTGGCGGTGCAGCTAATTCGGCAGCCGCATTTGCTACTTTTGGACGAACCGACGGCGGGTTTGGATTGGTCGATGCGGCGGCAGTTGGTAAGCCTGTTGAGTAAGTTGAAAAGTCACTGGACTTTGTTGATTGTTACTCACGATGCTAGCGATTTGTTGAGTGTAGCCGATAAATTTTGGACTCTAAACCACGGGGATTTGCAAGAGGTCGATCGGGCTAAATTAGAAGCTAAGGAAACGAGTTTTGTTAGTCATTAGTCATTAGTCATTAGTCATTAGTTAGTGCGGGCGGGTATATCGCATTATGAAGCATTTTTAAGTGCAGAGAATTCGCAGAGCTTACAAAAGAGTGGGAATAGAAGATGAATCAGATTACAATGCCTGTGTTGCCCCAGATGAACGAGTTGTGGCAAAAAACGCTGAATTGGCAGCCGGATGAGTCGCAGCAGCAACAATTTCAGCGACTTTATGAGTTAATTGTCGAGGGAAATTGCTCCTTGAATTTAACTCGAATTACCGAACCGATGGAGTTTTGGGAAAAACATTTGTGGGATTCTCTGCGGGGAATTGCGAAACTGCTGCCAGCTAATCACAATTCGGCGGAAAATCCCGAATTTGTCGCCGATTCGGTGCAGAAAGCGATCGATATTGGGACTGGTGGGGGTTTTCCGGGGTTGCCGATCGCGATCGCCCTGCCGCATTTATCAGTTACGCTGCTCGATTCTACGCGCAAAAAAATTACTTTTTTGGAAACAGTTTTGCCGTCTTTAGGGATAGAAAATGCGGCGACTTTGTTGGGTAGATCGGATGAAATTGCCCGACAGCCGCATCACAAACAAGCTTACGATCTAGCCGTTCTCAGAGCAGTGGGAGCCGCTCCTCTCTGTGCTAAATGCGCGCTGCCATTCCTGAAAAATGACGGTTTAGCTGTGCTTTACCGTGGGAATTGGACGGTGGAGGAAGAAACGGAGTTGCAAAGGGCGATCGAGCATTTGGGCGGCACTATTGAGTCAGTCGAAGCATTCACAACGCCGACGAGTCAGGGGGCGCGGCACTGCGTTTACTTGCGGAAAGTTGTACGGGAGTTCGATCGTCCCGTGCGCTAGCTAGTAGGGACACGGCACTGCCGTGTCCTGTATTTCATCTACCGTGTCCTGTATTTCATCTAATTGAAAACTACCCGATCGCCTGTTCGTAGCGCTTGTTAATTTCCGTCCAATTAACAACATTCCACCAAGCTTTTAAGTAGTCGGCGCGCAAATTTTGGTATTTGAGATAATAAGCGTGTTCCCAAACATCGTTACCCATAATTGGATAGTTGCCCTCCATGAAAGGAGTGTCTTGATTGGCAGTAGTTGTAATCTCAAGTTTGCCAGCTTTATTGCGGACTAGCCACACCCAACCGCTGCCAAAACGCTTGGCGCCGGCATCGTTAAATTTTGTTTTAAAATCGTCAACACTGCCGAAAGTTTGCTTAATTGCTGTTGCAATTGCCCCTGTCGGTTCCCCGCCGCCGTTGGGACTCATGATTTCCCAAAACATACTGTGATTTAGGTGTCCCCCGCCATTGTTACGCACGGTTGTGCGAATATCTTCCGGCACTTTGCTCAAATCTCGCAGCATATTTTCCGCAGTGATATTTTTGAGTTGCGGGTATTTGCTGACAGCATCGTTGAGGTTTTTAACGTAGGCGGCGTGGTGTTTGTCGTGGTGAAATTGCATTGTCCGCGCATCGATGTGCGGTTCTAAAGCATTGTATTCGTAAGGTAAAGGCTGCAGTGTAAAAGGCCCCGGAGTTTGGGCTATTTTTGTGCTTTCTGCAATTGGACTGGCTTGGGATACATTATTTCCTGACGCTTGGCAAGCACCTGCGGTAATAGCTCCAACGGTGGCAGTCAGCAAATACAAGAAATCTCGGCGTTTGAGAGTCATAAAAAGTACCTAAGTGAATTATTAACTGTTTTATCTCAAATTAAAGCAAAAGGGGAGTGAGTTGAGAAAAAAGTTGTATCGCCCGAATGGATGAGACGGATGGGCGATGGTGGTGAGAGTTTCTCAAGTATAGGCTAATTGTATGCGCGTAACTAACTCACGTGCTCCGGTTCACCAACCCGGTTTCTGTCTCGAAACCGGGTTTTTTTTTGATTATTCTTGGGACAAGCGTTGGATGGCTTCGCCTCCAAAAAGCCGATCGGCTGCTTGAAGAATACCGGGAATTTTTGCAGCGTGGGGACTGTGGGCCAGACAGCGGCGCAAGTCTAATTCATCTAGGCGATGGCCTTCCGCACCGCAAGCTACGGCTTTTTGGCCGGGGAACCAGTGGCCCCCATTACCTAAAAGGTTGTAGCGCATCTTGCAATAGTCGATCGTATCGTAAGCCTGCGCCAAATTCCACAGCCACAGAATCACATAAATATTAATACCTCCGGGAGTATTTTCGATAGTTGGTAAACCGACGTGCCAAGTCTTAAACCAATCTTCTCCTAATTTATCAATTGCTGCTTTTTCTAACTTTTCTAATATCGGTGGCAAAATTTCATCGGCTCTATCTAACAATTCTACAGCTTTCAAATGCTCGTTAAAATCTTCAGGTTTGGCGGCGCCCAAACTTAAAGTGTGTACTTGCGGATGCGACAAACAAAACAAATCATTAAACACCATCGGACTCAACGGATAGCACAAGTCTACCAATTTTTGCGGCGGGCTGTAAAGTTGACCGCCTTTATCGGAAGGACTGATAATAAAAACGCCCATATCGTGACGTTTAGCAGCTTCGATAGCAGGCCAATTACTTTGATTGATGTAGTACCAGTGCAAGTTAAGATAATCAAATTGATTAGTTTCAATTGTTTTGACTATCACATCAGTCGGGCCGTGAGTCGAGAAACCAATAAACTTAACTTTGCCTTCTGCTTGCAACTTTCTCGCCACATCCATGCAGCCGCCCGGACGGATAGACTCCTCTAGCAATTCCCACGTATTAATGCCGTGTAGTGACAGTAAATCGACGTATTCCAGTTGCAAATAAGCTAAGGATTTATCAAATTCTTCGCGGAACTCTTGGGAGTTTGGTTTAGGACTAACTTTCGTTTGCACTATCAATTTTTCGCGGGGAAAGTTCGGCAAAATTAACCCCAATTGCATCTCGGAAGTGCCGTAACCGCGAGCAGTTTCTATGTGATTGATGCCGCATTCAATCGAGTAACGAATCGTCGCTTCTAGATTTTGTTGATTGTCTGGGGGAATTTCATTGGCTGGCACGTCTTGCCATTTGTACTGATATCTCATGCCACCGCAGGAAAAGACGGGCATGGATAATTCTGTGCGACCGAATCTGCGATATTGCATCATCATAATCAAAGTCAATCGATTTTAGATTTTAGATTTTAGATTTTAGATTGAAGCTTTGACTTGCGCGAGATAAATACGTTCGGCAAGTTTCATCGGATACAGGTTTTTTCTTTCTCCACGGATGAATCACGTGGCGGGTATCCTGGATGCTTTCGGTCAAAGCTATAGCAGAAGGAAGAAAGAAGAAGGAAGAAAATGTAACAATCGCAAGGGTTTCACTGATTAAGAACTTCTTAATAGTCTTGGCGGTTGCTATAGGGTAAAAAACCTTGTTTTTGGTATTTTTGCGGGTTGTAACTCCCATATGGCAGCCTTCTCCTGAACAGGCAAGATGCCTGTTCCACAAAGAGTTATTGACCACCACTGGGGCAGTTTTGACTATTTAGAAATCTCCCGTACTACTGGTTTTCCGTCTTGGATTTCCCCGACTAACACCAAATCTGTACAGTCTACAAACAAACCATTTTCTAAGACACCGGGAATATTATTCAAGCTTTTTTCCATTTCTCCGGGGTTGGCAATGTCATCAAATTTGACATCAATTACCATATTACCTTGATCGGTAATTACGGGGCCTGCTTTTTTCACACCCATGCGGAGTTCGGGTTTGCCGCCCATTTTTTCAATGGCGCGCATCACTGGTGTTAATGCCATGGGTATAACTTCGATGGGCACGCGAAAAGTCGAACCCAATTTATCTACGATTTTGGAACTGTCAACTACTACAATAAATTGAGTGGCGAGGTAATCGACTACTTTTTCGCGGGTGTGGGCTGCGCCGCCACCTTTAATTAAGTTGAGGTGGGGATCTACTTCATCAGCGCCGTCAATAGCTACATCTATTCTGTCAATTTCATCTAGTGTTGTCAGCGGTACTCCGTACTGTTTGGCTAACACTTCTGATTGAAAAGATGTCGGCACTCCCTTGATATCTTTGAGTTCACCGGATTTTATGCGATCGCCCAATGCTTGAATAGTATAAGCTGTAGTTGACCCGGTGCCGAGTCCGACAATCATACCAGATTTTACGCGATCGGCGGCAGCAAAGCCGACTTGCTGTTTCATCAATTTTACGGGATCTTGTTCTGTGGTCATGTTCGGTACTCCTTAATAGTTTTAAGATTATACCATTTATTATGGATTTATTTAACCGCAGAGAGCGCAGAGAACGCAGAGAGGAAGAAGATGAAGAGAGGGAACTGGCAAATTATTTCAATTGGGAATTTCTCTCTTTTTTCTCTGCGCCTTCTGCGTCCTCTGCGGTTAAATAAAAAAATCTAGTTCACAAATCGGTGGATAATTGCCACAATGAAAATCTGATTTCTCGATCTCGAAATTCGTCAATCTGTTTCCATAACCAGATTCAACTATTTTAAAGCATGAAAGTACACCAAATATACGACAATGATAACCAGCTTTTTTTTGTCAACTTTACCGCCAGTGCCAGGAAACAGAAGGCGTCGAGTACGTCGGTTCCGTACCGCAACCCGAACTCGTCCGGCAACTGCGTTCAGTGGCGGTTTTAGCTTACTCGAATACCTGTTTGGAAACGTCATCTATTGTCGCGATGGAGGCGATGGCCTGCAGTTGCCGGATTGTGACGAGTGAATTGGCAGCTTTGCCGGAAACAACTGCTGGATTTGCCCGTCTAGTTTCCATGTCAGGGGTGGAAAATTTTGCATTGATAAGTAATTAGAAGCGGGCAGGTAAACCAGATTGGGAGGGATATACAAGGCGGTTTTCAGAGGCCGTAGTCGGAGTTTTAAATGATGGCACGGGTGCGGGCGGCGCCACTGCTGAAAATCATCGGAGACAGCAGGTAGAATATAGAAATCGAGGGTGTACTTGGTCTGTGCGTTCCCGACAGTGGCTAGAATGGCTGAATAGTATTAGTGTAAAACCTGTAAGAGTGGCAGAGCAAATGATCGGGAATTCTTTAGTAGGTTTAGAGGCAGTGAGAGATTATTTTCAAAAGGGGAATTGGCTGAAAGATCGAGGCGATCTCGGTGGCGCAATCGATAACTATCAGAAAGCTTTAGAGTTTAATCCAGGAGATGCAGAAGTTCATAAAAAGTTGGCGGAAGTTTATGTTTTGCAAGGAGAATTTGAAAAGGCGATCGCCTCTTGTAATGTCGCTCTTCAATTTCAACCCACTTTTGCTCCTGCTTACTTGACAATGGGCAATGCTTTGCACAGTCAAAACAAGCTGGAAATGGCCATTGAAGCTTACTTGCAAGCTTTAAAATTTCAGCCGAATTTTGCCGAAGCTAGCGCGAATCTTGGCAGTATGTATTACAAGTTAGGGCAATTGGAACAGGCGGGGAATTATTACCAAAAAGCTCTGGTAATTAATCCTCAATTGTGTTCGGTCAATATGATGCTGGCAAGCGTTTTGCAGCAGCAAGGAAAGTTAGATGCAGCAATTAATTGCTATCAAAAAGTGCTGCAACAGCAACCGGAAGATGCCACCGCTGCTGAGAAATTAGCGAGTTTAATCGCACAAAAAGAGCGGGCAACTACTGACAGCAACTTTATCGAATTAGAAACAGAATTAGGGGAATCGCAAACAGTATCTGTCAACAAAGATGAAGGCTACGGCTTGCAGCCTTCGAGCCTCAATTTGCCGCCAGCACCAACCACTGAGACTTTAAATACTCCGTTTACAAATCCCGCCGAACTTTCCGAACAAGTTACATCGTTAAATGTTCCCGATGCCGGACAAGTTGCCAATTTTCAAGAAGTAGAACATTACAAAAAACTGGCAGAAAACTTTTTAGTTCAAGGTAAAATTAAAGAGGCGATCGCAGCTTGTCAGCAAGCGATAAAAATTCGACCGGATTTCATCCATGCTTACGTCACTTTAGGCAATGCCTTGCAAGCAGTAGGCAAAACTGAAGCTGCCATTCGTTCATATTCTCAAGCCCTAGAATTGCAGC
The DNA here is from genome assembly GCF_036705565.1 of Microcoleus sp. AT8-B5. Classification (NCBI taxonomy): domain Bacteria; kingdom Bacillati; phylum Cyanobacteriota; class Cyanophyceae; order Oscillatoriales; family Microcoleaceae; genus Microcoleus; species Microcoleus sp. AT8-B5. The sequence goes on along the minus strand of NZ_JAUBUY010000003.1, from coordinate 152,738 downwards.
CAAATTTTGCGGAAGTGCGCGCCAATATTGGCAGTATGTATTTCAAATTGGGGCGTTTGGAAGAAGCGATCGCCCATTATCAGCAAGCCATCGCCCTGAGTCCTGATTTAGCGGGAGCTCACTGGAACTTAGGGAAAGTATATCACCAACACGGCAACATCGAAGCAGCGATCGCCTGTTTTAAAAGAACATCCGAGCTCAACCCGCAGCTAGTCGGTGCAGACTTCCACTTTAACTTAGGTAATCGACTTTTGGGCCAAGGAAAGCGCGAGGAAGCCATCGAAAGCTACGAAAGAGCGATCGCCATTAAACCGGATTGGGCCGAAGCCTACGGTAACATCGGCAGCGCGCGATCGCAACAAGGCAATCTCGACGCCGCCATCGCTTACTATCAGAAAGCTGTAGCTTTAAAGCCGCATTTAGAAGTTCTGCACTTCAATATAGCCAACTCTTTTTTACAGCAAAACAAGTACGAAGAAGCGATTACTAATTATCAAAACACTCTGAAAATCAAGCCCAACTGGCCCGAAGTTCACGCTAACCTCGGCAGTTGTTTTTCCATGCAGGGGCGGCTGGAAGAAGCTTTAGCCAGCTATCAGCAAGCTTTGGCATTAAAACCGAATTGGGCAGAGGTTTACTGTCGCATGGGGCACATTCAAAAACAAGATAAGCCCTTGGAGGCGATCGCCAAATTTGAAAAGGCGATCGAATGCAACCCCAAATACAGCGAAGCCTACCAACAACTGTGCGACTTGCTAAGCCATTCCACCAACCTCGCCGGAGCCCGCAGCGTAGCCGACAAATACTGCGAAAACTGCGGCGATGTCGCCCCAGTCATGTCAGCTACAGCCTACGTCTTTTCCTACCTGCAATCAGGTGTCAGCAAACAGGCAATTCAGAAACTCGAAGAAATCGAAAAACTCTGCTACGAAAAGGTCGAAACTTTTACCACAATCGAACTAAAACTGCTCTACGAAATCTTCCTGTTTGCAGTTTCTCACCTGAGAGACAACCGCGAAAAAAATGCCAATTTCTACAGACTAATTGCCAAAGAATACTACCAAAAAGCCGTTCCTAAGCGCCAGGATATTAACAGAAGCAACCTAGCCAAGTACCAAACAAAAGAACAGCGTCCTTTAAAAATCGGCTTCCTTTCCAAACACTTCCGCCGCCACTCAGTAGGCTGGTGCAGCGAAGCTTTAATTCGCGAATTAAGCCACATCACCCCCCACGTTCACCTTTACGTCACCGGGAAACTCCACCGAGATGAAGTTACGCAGCGGTTTGAAGACATGGCAGGCAAGTTTTACTGGCCTAAAAAATATCCAAACGGCTTTGCTGATGGCGGTGAAATATTCGCCGAAGTAGCGCAAGACAACTTGGATGTTTTAATCGACTTAGACTCGATGACAGTGCCAACAAATGTCGAAGTGCTGTATCAATATCCTGCGGGAATTTGCGTTTCTTGGCTGGGATTTGACGCACCCTACATTTCAGATAATCACTACTTTCTGTGCGACGAACACACTCACCCCCCAGGTGTTGAAAAAAATTACTTAGAAAAGTTAGTAAGATTGCCTGCAGGTTCGGTAGCAATTGGCGCACTGCAAAGCATTCCTGTGAATCGAGAGGCGATTAGAAACGCTCTCGGAATTGGCTTAGAGCAAATGACTTATTTGTGCGTTGCGCCCGGTAGAAAAACCAATCCCGAAATGGTACGAGCTCAAGTTCAAATCCTCAAGCAAGTACCAGATAGTGTGTTAATCCGCAAAGGTCAAGGCGACCCCGATATTATTCACAGCACTTACCGCGAAGAATGCGACATTCAAGGAGTAGATTTTGGTCGGATTAAGTTTATAGGGCAAACCAGAAGTGAAGAAGAACACCGGGCTATTTATTATGTAGCCGACGTGCTTTTAGATTCCTATCCTTACAACGGCGGGACTCACAACTTAGAGGCTTTGTGGGCGAATTTGCCAGTGGTAACTCGATCCGGCGACCAATATCTTTCGCGGATGGGTTACGCTTTCCTCAAAAGTGCAAATGTTGATGTTGGTGCGGCGTGGAGTTGGGAAGAATATACGCAGTGGGGAGTTAAGTTTGGCCGCGATGCTGGTTTCAGAAATGCGGTGAAAGAGCATTTAGTAAAATCTAAGCAGCCAGAACATCTCGCACCTTTGTGGAATCCTAAAAAGTTAGCCGAGGATATGTATAAGGTGTTTCAAAAACTGTTAGCGAAATAGGTGAGTAATTGCTATAGCAATCCCCAATCAATTGCGAACTCCTTCCTTGCTCTTTTCTCTTCCTCTGCGCTCTCTGTGTCCTCTGCGGTTCAATAAAAAAAGAGACATCGGGTAGAGAAACGTGGTTTTTGGATATTTGTACGCTACTCACGGTAAAGTTTTGTAAAAAAATCAGTGGAAATGCGTAAAAAATCCGCGCAGAGTTTGATAGATAAATAGCTGATTCATAGTACCGCGATCGCACTAACTTTATGCCAGTTAGGGCGATCGCTTTTTTAGTAACACCAGTTTCAAAAAAGAATGCCACAGCAGACAAGCTCCAAACCAGCAGCTTCATCAGTAATTCCAAAATCTAAAATCTCAAATCTAAAATAACCTGATTACTCATTAATAGCCACTCGATCGCGCCCGCCAGACTTAGCTCGATACAATGCCTTATCCGCCGCTTCAATCAACATTTTCGGGGAATTTTGACTTGGCGAAACACCCGCAACTCCCATGCTGAGAGTCACACAATCACTGACAACAGACTTGATGTGGGGAATGGCCAAAGCTTTGACGCGACTGCGGATTCCCTCAGCAACAGCCTGTGCAGCCACGACATCCGTATTTGGCAAAATTACCCCAAATTCCTCGCCCCCGTACCTAGCAGCCAAATAAAGGCGCTCTGCGGGTGCGTTTGTGCAAGCATCCCCGATCGCCCGCGCCACTTGCTGCAAACAAGCATCCCCGGCTTGGTGGCCGTAATTGTCGTTGTAAAGTTTAAAACAATCAATGTCACACATAATCAAAGATAGCGGTTCCGAAGAACTCGACTGCTCCCATTCTCGGTTGATCACCTCGTCAAAACGGCGGCGGTTAGCTAGTTGAGTCAGACTGTCCAAATTCGCCAACCCGTCCAGTCGCTGGTTGGCAGCAGCTAGCTGCTGGTAAAGTAAAGATTGTTCGATCGCGATCGCAACTTGAGTACCCAACTGACTCAGCAAATCCACATCAAACTGCTGCCACTGGCGGGGTGCCGAACAGTGGTGGGCAATCAGCAAACCCCACAACTTCGGCACTTGACAAGAACTGTTACCTTCCCTAGGTTCTATGCCCTGCTGGACAATCGGCACTACCAAATTTGCCTTCACCTGACAAGTCTCCAAAAAATTAAGATGACACTCGCTCAAATTAGAAGCATGAATATCCTCTATGGCGCGAATGCGACCCTTTAAATACTGTCCGATGTAAGTATTGGCAAAACAGCAATCGTCAATTCCCATCCCCTTGAGTGGCATCCATCCTTCTGCAACCGACTCCACCACCACATCTCCGTTCCAGTCGGGTCGGAAGCGGAAAACCAGCACGCGATCGGTTGCCAAAAACTCCCGCACTTCCGCTACTGTAGTGTTGAGAATATCTTGGAGATCCAGAGAAGAACGAATGCGCGATTGAATCTGCCCGATCAGGCGTTCCCGTTCTATTTGTTGCCGCAGCGCGACTTGGGCTTGCTTACTTTGAGTAATGTCCCGACCTTCCGGCAGCAACAATACTATTTTGCCAGTTTCATCCGCGACCGGTTTGAGAGAAAAATCAACAGTTGCCGTCCGATTTACACCTTGAACTTCCACTTCATAGCGGACAAATTCACCTTTTGCCGATCGAGAAATCGCCTCTTGCAACTGTTCCTGAACTTTCTCAGAATCTCCCCACCAAGGCAACAGCCAAAACGGTTTATTTGCCACATCCCGTAGCTTAATTCCCGCAAAATCCAGAGAAGTTTGGTTAGCTTCCAGCAGAGTGCCGTCCGGTTTCAACAAGCTCACAAATTGGAAAGAAGAATCAAAAATTGCCCGAAAGCGTCTTTGAGAATCTCCCAACATTGCCGTCACCTTTTCGCGAGAGGTAATATCCCGGAAGCGCCACACCCTGCCAATAATATTTTGTCCGACTCGAATTGGCTGCGTATAGCGCTCAAAAGAGCGGCCGTCTTTAAACTCTAGAATATCGCAACCTTCCGACTCCGCATCGCTATAAAATTCTTTAACTCTCTGCAAAAAAGCCCTCGGATCTTTCACTTGCTTCGTGAGAAATGCCAGTCGCAGCGTTCTATCCATTGAGTTTCTAACTTCTTCATAAATTCCCCACATTTGAACTAACTTTTCGTTATAACTAATCATTTCTCCGGCGGTAGTAACGGCGAGAATGCCGTCTGCCGTTGCTTCTAAGGTAGCGTGCAGCAGAGAGCGCGATCGCTCTAATTCTGCTGCGAGCAATTTGCGTTCCGTGAGGTCTCGGACTGCTTTCACCTGGACTAAACGACCTTCCCAAAATACGAATTTACTGCGAACATCAGCAGGAAAAGCAGTTCCATCTCGCTTGAGAAAAATAGTTTCACAGACTGTATTGCTGGCTGCAGAAATCATTTGCGACGCCTGTTTGTATGATTTCGGCGACAGTAGTTCCAGCAAGCTCATTCCCACCATTTCCGCAGGTTCGTAACCGAAAAGTTGGGCAAAATTGCTGCTGACGCTCAAAATTGTGTCGCGGTCAGCCACGGCAACTGCTTCAAAATAAGCTTCGCATTCAAGCAAGCGTGCTGCTGACTGGCTGCTGCCATTTTCCCCAGAGGAATAGCTGTTGTTAATTAACTGTTGCAATTGCGTATTTGCCGAGTACAAAGCGGTCATGGCTTGCCTGTACATAGCAGTACGTTTTTCAACTTTTTGTGCGAGGCGATCGCGATATTCTCGCAGTTCTTTTTCGACTCTAATTAAATCAGTAATATCTACGGCAAACACGATGACGCCAGCGACTTTACCGGTTTCATCGCGGTAAGGTATTTTATCTGTCCGCACCCAGCATTTTTGACCAGAGGCTGTTGGCAGTAGTTCGACTTGCCCCTGTTTGGGAACGCCGGAATTGATTACTTCCAAATCTTCTAAATAATATTGCTCTGCTTCGTCTGGATAGATTTCATAAAAAGATTTACCTTCTAATTGAGCTGCGGGCAAACCTCTCGATGCAGCGGCGGCTTGATTAATTCGCAGCAGGCGACTTTCGGTATCTTTGAGCCAAATCATCGCCGGCACGGAATCAAAAATTATTTGCTGTTCTTGTTGCTGCAGGCGTAGTTCGGCTTCGGCTTGTTTTCTTTTAATTATTTCTTTTTGCAGTTTGTGGTTAGCTTTTTTGAGTTCAGCCGTGCGTCTTTCTACTCTTTCTTCTAGTTGATCGTAGTATTGGCTTAGCAAGTTTTGCTGTTGTTCGTGCCGCATTGCTTCTAATTTTAACTTTTCGCTAGCTGACAAACTTGAGGATACAAAATCTGCTAATATTTGGGTAAATTCGTGTTCTTCTTCCGTCCAATCACCGTCCGAACCCTGGCGTTCGGCGCTGACTATTCCCAAGCTTTTACCTGCTAGCACAATCGGTACGTTTAACAGAGAAGTGCTGCCCCTATCGAGCAAATAAAGACCGACCAGTTCTCGCGTTCTGGGGTCATTTTCTGCTGCCACTGTTGCGATCGCACTTGCCGATTTTAAAGCTTGAAAATATGCCGGACAGTCGGCTGCTGTGATGATTATTTGTACGGAATGGAGTTTAGTATTTTGTTCGTAAAGGTCAATGCAGTGAAGCTGCGTTTTGTCTTCGCCATACAGCCAAATACTGGCTCGATCGCAGTTGACAATACTGACAGCGGTTTCTGTTACTTCGCGGATGAAGTCTTCTATATTGTGGCGTTCTTTTAGTTGACTTTTGGCTAATTTTGCGATCGCCAAAGTTGGACTGCGCCAATTTCCTCTCTGGTTGGGCGGCATGGGTGACTGCGAAGCGGCCTTAATTTCTTCGCAAACTAACAGTACAGCCGGCCGTTGGAAATTGGCAATTGAACGACCATGAGTATTTTCCTCTATTTTCCAATCAACCGTCGGCATTGGGCGCGCGGTTGCTTTTACCCTAATAATCTTGCCGTCTTTGCAAGTCAAGCAGCCTTCCCAACAGGCAATTTTTGGAGTTGACGTACCGTTTTCCGGCTGGGCCAATCCAGCAAATTCTGCCTGCATTTTGCCTTGTTCTTGGCAGTAAAATATGTTAAAAATTGAATGACAAATTAATTCCTGCGATTTGTAGGCGAGGCGAGACGCGCCGAATTGATTGAGCGAAAAAACTCTTCCCAAAGCATCTAGAACGAAGTAAATGCCCGGAAAATTCTCGTAGAGAGTTCCATACCAATCTTGTTCGACTTGTTGGCTGCACGCAAGTTTTGCTGTCGCGAACTCGCCCTCTGTGTCGAGCAAGTGAGAATAGTTGGTTTCGGGGTTGCTTGAATTACTTTTTTTAGCAAACACTTTTAGCTTAACTCGACTGTAATTAATTTTACTTTCTGGAATTTAACTTTTTTGTGAAACTAAATTAAACCTGTTGTTTGAAAAAAGTTACAAGTTGTAACAAAAATACCACTTGTCCAGCACCCTGATTTTCGCTTCCCAATGCAACCACTGTGTTTGTTTGTAGTTAGTAGACCGTCTGCCGACGATATTTCCCGCTAGTTGCAATGCCAGCAGGTTTAGCTGCAATTACCCGGTCTGTACTTTTAGCATCCTAGACAATAAAAAAATCGGCAATCACTGATTTTAAGTATATACGATAACACTCAAATACCTAGATTCGGACTGACCTACTTCGGATTCGGTTTGGGATATTTGCCGGGGCTGCGGATGAACCGGGCGGCGGTTGCAATTATCGAGTCAGATGAGTGCTGTGGCTTTTGGGGATACTCGACCTGAAAACTGCTTGGGAGGCGATCGACCCCAGTACGATGTTTTGTATTGGGAATGACGAGGGTGAATCTAATTAATTAGACTGTTTAATAAATATTTATAATACTTAAGTTAAGTAAATCTTATAATGCACAATCGGCCACCGACTTTAGTCCTATAGTTTATACTTAATCTTGTCCAGCAAACGCTAAGGAGGCAAGGAACAGTGACTACCCAACCCGCTGCGAAACCCAGACTTAATTCTGCGTTCAAACAACTGATGTCCTTACACTGGGTGATGTCAGCTTGCTATTTAGTGCTGTTTATTGGCGGTATGTTTATGGCTCGATTGCCGAGAGGCTTGTTTATTCGAGGCCCCCTTTATGATTTTCACAAATCCGTAGCGGTGCTGACAATGGCTTTACTGACTTGGCGGATTTTAACTCTGTTGCGGGTATGGTGGAAAAAATATACAAAACGCCTGCCAAAGTTTACGAATGAATGGTACAAAAATTTTGCTTTGCACGCAACTTTGTACGTTTTTATGTGGCTAGTTCCGGTTACAGGCTTCTTTTTTTCTAACTCTTTCAAAAGTAACAATGTGAAATTTTTCGGCATTGTTTTACCCGATGTGTTTCCGCAGAATTCCGCAATGGTTGATTTGGGAAGGAGTTTGCATTTTTGGCTGGCGTACACATTTTTAGCGTTCGTAATTTTGCATATTTTAGATCAGAAGAAAGTTGTGAGAGCTAATTGGCGCAGGTTGACAAATTTTGTTAGCAGTAAGTTCCCAAAGTCTCAAAAGGTTGGATAAATGTCCGATGGGGTACTATTCTCCATTGGCAATGATAAATTTACTGCAAAACTGGCTATTTTCCACGGCGATATTGTGAAACTTGTCCCATCGTCTGAATTCTGAGGCAAATTTATGGGTTGTTCTAATAAATCGACAGGCTGACTAATCGCCAAACCCAAATCGCTCTTTAATTCCAACTTTGCCTCTTCACCGTGACACTCGTAACACCGCAAAATCCACACATTAGAATCATCTTCCGATTGTTTGAATGCCATCAGCACTAAATTTTCGGCGGACAAATCCAAGAAATTGCCAACTGCGGGCAGAGTCTTGTGGTCATTTTTCTCTAACTTGGGCAACACCTTTACTAGCAGTGGTAAATTCAACTCGTAGCCCTGTCGAACTGTGTCGGCTTCTTGCCAATTTCCAGCATGGGGATAAACTGCACAAGTAAATTCCGAAACTCCTAAATCTGCTTGTTCATCCGGCCAAGTCGAACCCCGAAGCAAAGTCAGCCGAATTCGATTCGGTTGAAGGTCGCAACCGTATTTGCAATCATTGAGCAAACTCACTCCAAAACCGTCATTGCTGATATCAGTCCAGCGCAAAATCGGCACTTCCCATTTGGCTTTTGCGGCGGGTGTTTGCGGCTTGGTTGTGCGTGCGATCGCACCGCCGGGAATTTCGCAAGTTGCAAAATCTGCTTCTACATTTAACCCAAAGGCTGCTTTTACTAAAACGTGACTTTCTTGCCAATCTGCAACTGTCTTGATTTTCAGCAGCGGCGAACCTATTTCTACTATATAATCTTGGCAAAACTCCGACTTGCCAATTTGTCGGACTACCCGCAAACTCTGCCGTATTTCTCCTTGTGCTATCCAACAAATATCTTTGAGTGTCGGCGCTGGTAGTTGATGTTTTTCATAATTTGGATCGATATTCCAAGCATCCCAATATTGGCCACTGTCTTGAAATGCTTGCAGTTGATTGCCGCCTGCTGCATTCAGGACTTCTCGGTTATTTACTTTATCCCAAATGCTCGATAAATTGCCAGTTTTGCCGTCTATTGTTGCCCGAATAAATTCATTTTCTAGAACCATTTCTGCGGCTGCAAAATGCGTTTCTTGACAAGGTGTGTTTTTTTGTGCTATACCGTATGTAAGTTTCGATAACTCTGTCTTTTTTTCGGTTTCTGGACTCGCGGACGCATTATCCACAGTTTGAGCGTCTTCGCGACACAGCCAAAACACCTGGTAGCCAACGGCGGGGATATTATTTGCCCAGAATAACAGTGTAGAGTGCGATTGCGGTCGATCGCCCCTGACAATCTGCGAAGCCAATCGCCGTCGGGAAAAATCGTAAATTTGCCAAGCGGAATCAGCGGAATCGGGAAGCGGTACGGCGACAACCTCAGAGCGCGGCCAATTGAGAGTATTGAAAATCAAAATCGGTTGAGCGTCAGGCTGCGGAGGGGAAGGGAGAGAAATTTGAGCCGAGATGGCATCCAAAGATTGTAGCAGGATTTCGCGACAAGTGCGATCGACCTCAGCAAAAGCTAGATTAGCATCCGCGTAGACTGGGGCGATCGCAGAACCGGGCAAAATATCATGAAACTGGTTAAACAAAATTTGTTTCCAAACTGATTCTAACTCAGATTTCGGATAAACCGCACCAGTACAAATCGTTGCCAGCGAAGACAGCAACTCCGCTTGGTAGAGCAATTCTTCGCAGCGGCGGTTTTGTCGTTTTTGGTCGGCGCGAGTCGTGTAGCAACCCCGGTGGAATTCTAAATAAAGTTCATCTTTCCAAACGGGAAGAGTTTTGAGTTGTGAGATGGGAGGATTTGCATCCTTGATTGGCGACAAGTTTGACAATTCTCGCGCCCGCAAATTTTCCTGATTGTCCGATTCTGGAACATCACTTTCCTGCGAACTTTCCCCAACTTCCGGCAAAAACTGACTCTCAATCAAAGACAAATAATCAACCGCTGTCGCAAACTCCAACCTTGGGAAAAAAGGCGACATTTTCCAGCGTTTCGCCACCTCCAACATATCACGAGTCGGGCCACCGCCGTGGTCGCCAACTCCAGGCAACCAAAGAGCATCTTGCAAATTAGTTTTAGCTTGCCAGTCAAAAGCATAACTTGCCATTTTCACAGATTCTATGCCTTCACCAATGGGAGGAGACATCATACTAAATATTTTAGTACCGTCCAACCCTTCCCACCAAAACACACCGTAGGGAAATTCCGTTGTATCATTCCACCGCAACTTTTGCGTCACAAAATAATCAACTCCACCTTGCCGCAAAATCTGAGGTAATTGCCACCCAAAACCGAAAGTATCAGGTAGCCAAGCCACCCGCATCAATTCCCCAAAATTTTCTTTTGCATAACGCTGTCCATAAAAAACTTGCCGCACCATTGACTCAGCAGAAATCAAGTTTAAATCCGGTTCTACCCACATCCCGCCGACAACTTCCCAGCAACCCGCCGCCACCTGTTTTTTAATCGCAGCAAATAAGTCCGGCCGATGTTCTTCTATCCAAGCATAAAGTGCCGGAGTTGAATGGCAGAATATCAAATCGGGAAACTCCGATTGCAATTTCAATACCGACTCAAAAGTTCGCTGTGCCGCTTCCCAAGTTTCCGGGACAGGCCACAGCCAAGCCAAGTCTAAATGAGCGTGACCAACCAAATAGATTGTACCTGTATATATAGATGTCAGCTCACCGCTTTCTCC
>NZ_JAUBUY010000003.1:94058-142113 GCF_036705565.1 Microcoleus sp. AT8-B5 | reverse complement strand
TATATATATAGATGTAGCATCGCTATTGTCTCCAACCTGAGAAACCTCCTCCCTTCTTCCTCCCTCTGCGCCCTCTGCGCCCTCTGCGGTTCCCACATCTAAATTCCCAGAAAAAGATGTCAGCTCACCGCTTTCTCCTATATATATAGATGTAGCATCGCTATTGTCTCCAACCTGAGAAACCTCCTCCCTTCTTCCTCCCTCTGCGCCCTCTGTGTCCTCTGCGGTTCCATCATCTAAATCCCCCAAAAAAGCCCGCAGATATCCCAGTAAATTGTGCCGCAAAACAGACAGCGAGCGATCGAACTTATCGCGATCGCCCACCGCCGCCCAATCAATCAAACCCATAGCCAAATCAATCTCAGATTTCAGCATTTCCCCCTTGACAAACCTGGGGCGATTTGCTATTATTTCGGTGGGGAGGTATTGGGAATTTTTAATTTCTAAATTTCGACTAAGCGAATTTTGCAAAATCTCTAATTCGGCAGCCACAAAACCCGGATCGAAACAAGAAGAGTCAGCAGCTTCGTACAAACAAATCGATCGCACTAAAGCACCGCTATCGTGACCCGGACTTACCAACCGCAAAATTACTAAAAATTCATCTCCGGGATTGGCCGACGAACTCAACAAAACTCGATCGGCAAAATCAAATAAATCTCCCTGTCCGACCAACTCGCCGTTGACAAAAATTTGAGCATCTTCCGCCCACCAAGTCAAGCCCAGTAGCAACCGCAAACCAACCACAGGATAGCCGTGCAAATTGTCAGGAATTACAAATTGCTGACCCAAATACAAAACTTGCTTCCCCGACGGCCAAGTAATATGTCCTTTGCTGTTAAGTTCGACAACAGGACTGTTACAAATATTTACCGAAGAGACAGCAGAGTCAGAATCGCAGTACCTCCAACCAGACTGAACCTCCACTTGGCTGAGGCGGCGCAACTTTTCGACAGTGGCAGAAATATTGTTGCTAGCAGGTGACACAGAAGCGCTCATATTTCGCTAAAATAGGAATTGTGTATTAATCAAAAATCGGATTGAACTCACATCTTGCACTATTCTCAAGAACAGGCAAGATGCCTGTTCCACAAAGAGTGAATTTTCTTGTGGGGAGTAGGGGGTGGGCATCCTGCAGCCAGTAAAAGGCTTATTGACATGGGTGCAATATCTTATATCGAACCGCGAAGACGCGTTCGGCGAAGCCGTTCCCGAAGGGTAGGACGCGAAGAAATAAAGGTTTCAGAGGGTTTGAAGCTTCGATTAAGATATCGCTTTGATTTTACAGCAATATTCAGCAATTCCGGCGCGAATCAAAAATCTGAATTCAAGAATTAAACTTATGTCCAACGGTTACTACGGCCCATACCAAAGCCGACTATTAAATTTTATATCGAAACAGTCCCGCCAAGTCGCTGACAATTGCGATCGAACTTGGCGTCAAATTAAAGAAACAACTCTCACCGCCACCCAAATTCTGCTTTATCCAGCTTATTTGCTGGTGCAAAGTTCCCGAATGCTGGGCCGACAGTTGCGGGCATCAAGTCAAAAAATAGATTTACCGGAACTGCAAGAATTTGGCGGTGACGAAAATGCCGATTTGCCACAAAATTGGTATCAGGGGGAAGTTTCCGAAGAAAGTTCGATCGCCGAAATTTTGCACCTCGCCGAAAATTTACTAACCTCGTCGCAAACCGCGAAAACTTTAGCCAGCTTCCCGCTGTTAATAAATCAGGGAAATGCTGCTAGCGATTTACATCCGGCTATCAATTTTAGCGGACAAACCGCCAAGCATCAAACCACTTCCGTCTTAGAACACCCGCTGGCTAAAACTGAATTAAAACCCCAGCCGAAAGTTGAGGGAATTGCCAGTTTTATACCAGCCCGCACTTTAGTATTGGTGGGAAGAGAAAATCAGATATTAGATATTTTGACACCCGAACAGCAGGAAATGCTTGAAGGTTGCATAACTTGGGAAGTAGCCAACAGCGGGCCGGAACGACGGGAAATTACCCAAAAAGAATTAAAATTTAATCTCGGTTTGGAGTCAGCGGCGAAAAAAGCGCAGTTACCGCCGATGCGTCGTTTTTGGGAATTGATGGCCTGGCTTCAGACGAGTCCGGTTGCCCTCAAAAGAAATCAGTTTGGAGAATCAATCCTCGCAGTTAAAAAATCGATCGACCGCAATGCCATCCTAGTCCAAAAAGCCCGCGCGCAGATCGAAGCAAAAACCGCACAGCAGTCAATTGCGGCATCGAATTCGATCGACCACAATACCCCAAAACTAGAAACTAATTTTAACAGCAAGTTCGATCGACCCCCAACTCCTCTCTCCTTTGTTACATTACTCGATCGCGCCGCCGTCAACATCGAGGAATTAACCCTCCCGCCAGCGGCAAAAACAACCGCCGCACCCACGGAAGCCCCCGGAGTCAAAATTGACACATCCGGCACAGATGCCAATGTAGATTTTTCCGCCCGTGACATCCTCGAAAAATACGCTAGAAACATCGAACAAATGATTTGGTCGTCAGTAGACCACCTTTTGGGCAAAGAAACGGCAGCCAGTGATAATACGGAGAAATCAGTTGCAATTCAGTATTATTTGAAACAGCGAGAACAAGAAAATACCCAAAATAGCCCAGAGGTCGATCGACCGTGGCTCAACTGGCAAGACTTATTCGGAGAAGCAGCACCGCCGCATTTAATCGACGGCAGTTCCCAGCCAGAGGCAGTAGTTCAAACCCTAATATCACAAGCTAACCCAAAAGTCAAGCAGGAAATAGCAGAAGTAGGAGAATTGCCCGAAGGTCGATCGATCGCAGTCTCAATATCCCCTTACCCCGAAGCACTTCACCGCCTGCTAGGGCAGCTAAAACAGAGCTTGCTCACAAAAAGCCCAAATACTCAACCCCAAACAGCATCTGATTTATCAGATTTAGCAGTTACTCAAAAAAATAGCTCTGCACTCGCAGCAGAATCAACCCCAGGGCGCGCGCCGGAAACCCAAGTGCCAAAAAACACCAACCCGAACACCGCACAAAACAACAAATCCCCAGCAGCAATCACCCCGCAAACCAGCAGATACACCGCCCCAACCCGCGCTGCTGCTGAACCAAAAAATCCCAGCGCAGGCGTCCCACCAGAGGGCGAATACTTAGAAACAAAAGCAGAATCGATGGGATACATTAAGCACCCCCTAGAACAAGTGCTCGAATGGCTCGATCGAGTTATGCTGCGGCTAGAAAACATCGCCGAGCAACTCTGGAATTGGGCAAAAATCAACTTGCCAAAAATCCTCAAAAGCAAAGATAAAATTGACTAATCTTTAGCTTATGATAAAAAAGTTGCGGCAACAGCAGCAAATCAGCTCAGTATTAGGCCATCTTTGGAGACTCCCACAGTGCTAACCCTCAAAATCGTAGTTAATGTAGTTGTTTTATTTTTTGTTTCCCTGTTCATATTTGGATTTTTGTCCAATGACCCAGCCCGGAACCCCAACCGCAGAGACATGGAATAAACAACTTATCTCGCCCGCAGAGTAGGGGCGCGTCACCGCAGCCCCTGCAACAGCCGACAAACCCGCAAAAATTAGTCGGACAAAACTTGACAATCCAAGCATCCAGGATACAAGCCCCCTGATTCATCAGTCCAGAAATAAAAAACCTGTATCCGATAAAGGAGCCCCCGAATTGATCCGTGGGGTAAATGCTTCAAATCTAAAATCTAAAATCTAAAATCTAAAATCGATTGACCTCGCACCGCCAGCGAGGTTATCTTGTGGCGGAAGCAAGTTCTGAAAGCAGCCCTATTCCGGCGCGCCAAAGCCACTGCAAATTTTAGATGTCAGATTAATCTCTAAACAGTTACCTTTTAGATGCAAAATTTTCAATAAATTGCACCCTATAAAATCTAAAATCTAAAATCTAAAATCTAAAATCGGATGACTTACCTGTAGTAACTATGCCCTATCCGGTACCGCCGCCAGAACCCCCTGGCATCATCTACATCGCAAAGCCAAAAAAAGTCGCCCTCACTGTCGCGGCCGGCGATGGAGACACCCTCCGCAACCCCGCAGAAATACCGGAACCAAGCCCAGACATCGTTCAGCCAGAACCCACACCAGCCCCAGCAGAACCCGCAGCCACACTCCTCGGCACCACTGCAGCCACCGATGGGCCTCCAGAAATCGCCGACCCCCTAGCGGAAGTCGAAAGCGGCCACGCAGTGGTGGGATTTCAGCGTCAGGCCCCTGTGGAAGAACCCGAAACTGCGGAAACTCCGAAAGATTCCTCGTTTACAGCTTACCAATTGGGTTCGGTAGAAAATGCCATTGCCATTCGGAATCGGGAACGAACCGCAGAGGCGCAGAGAAAACAGGAGAGAAATCTTGCCGGAAAGCAGGAAAGTTGGTATCAGGCCCAAGGCCGACAGTTAGAAGATAACTCTCCCCAACCTGCTGAAATTCCCGTTCCAGAACCCGCCCTAGAACCAGAACCCAGCGGGCAACAGCAGTTCGACATTCCCGCACCAGCAACCACCCCCGCACCCAGAACACCCCCTGCGCCGACACCGAAACCTAAACCAGCCGCGCCGGGAGTCCGCACCGCCCCTTCTCAGCGGACGGTGCCTTTTCCGGTGACTCCGGCCGATATTATTGAAGTTAAGGCCGATAGCCAAGAATTCGACGACAAGCAGCAAATTGTGACGGCGGTTGGTAATGTCGTCGTGCGGTTCCGGCAAACTGTGATTGATGCCGATCGAGCGATTGTCAACTTAGTCACCCGCCAAGTGGTAGCATCCGGCAATGTCGCCTATACCCGCGGGCAACAAGTAGTGCGCGGCCAGCGGATGGAGTTCAATCTCGGCCTCAACAGCGGCGCAGTCGAACAAGCAAGAGGCGAAATATTCCTGCCCGCAGCAGGTAGCGAATTGACTCCCACACTGCCGACAGATATTAGTGCCGGGACGATTCTCGAACAGCCACTGAGCGATCGAATTACCAGCCAGCAGCCCCTGCGCGGAGTCAGATCCCCCGGCGCTGCTACAGTAACTCTCGGTGGGGGTGGACAGCTAGCAGCCCCCCAAGTGGTCGGCGCCGTCAACCGCATCCGCTTTGAAGCAGAACGCATCGAACTGCTGCCAGACGGCGCGAGGGTAGCAACCAACATTCGGCTTACTAACGACCCGTTTTCCCCCCCGGAATTTGAATACAGGGCCCGGACGGCGACGATTAGAAGGATTTCGCCCACGGCAGAGGAATTAGTCACAACGAAACCCCGCTTGGTGTTCGACAACCGAGTGAAAATACCCGTGTATCCCCGCAGGCAAGTGTTTGACAGCAGGCAGCAGAGCGGCCCGTGTTTGACCTTTGGCTACGACGGAGGCGAACGCGGCGGTTTGTATGCCGAGTGCGGTTTTGAGGTGTTGCAAAACGGGCCGGTGCGGCTGACTCTGACGCCCCAAATTTACCTGCAGCGTCTCGTGGCAGAGAACGGCGGCAATCCGTTTTCTCCCGACAGCTACGGGCTGAAAGCGAGGTTGGGCGCTAGTCTGGGCCCGCGTACCAGGCTGGACGGATCGGCAATATTTCTGAGTTTTGAAAATTTCCCGAACTTGCCGGAAGACAGCTTTCGGGGCAATTTGCGCCTGCGACAGTCGATCGGCACTCACACTCTGGCCGCAGAATACAGTTATCGCGATCGACTGTTTAACGGTTCTCTGGGCTTTCAAACCGTGCAGAGCAGCCTGGGGGCAGTCCTGACTTCCCCAGTCATCCCACTCGGAGGCACGGGCATCAATCTCAGCTACCAAGCTGGGTATCAATTTATCAATGCTGACACCGATCGACCAGACTTGCTCGAACCAGTGCGGGAAAACAACCGCATCGATCTGGGCCGTTCCCAAGTTAGCTTTGCCTTGAGTCGCGGCTTCAACCTGTGGGAGGGCGAACCGCTGCCCCGCACTCCCACCCAAGGTTTGAAGTACACGCGGACGCCGGTGGTTCCTTTCTTGCAACTAGCCTTGGGACTCCGGGGAGTTGGTACTTATTACAGCAGTGGCGATCGACAAAATTCCCTCGCCCCCAGCGTCGGCATTCAAGGGCAGTTCGGTCATTTCTCCCGCCCTTTCCTCGATTACACTGGGTTTAACGTGACTTATACCCAAGTGGGGCGCGACGGTGTATCGCCGTTTTTATTCGATCGCCTAGTAGATTTGAGAGTCCTGTCTTTTGGACTTGTCCAGCAAGTTTACGGAGGCTTTCGAGTTGGATTTCAAAGTGCTATTAATTTAGAAAGCGGGGAAACAATCAGTACGAATTACACTCTAGAATACAGCCGCCGCAGCTACGCAATCATTTTGCGTTTTAATCCTGAGCGTCAAGTCGGCAGCCTGACTTTTAGAATTAGCGACTTCAACTGGAATGGGACTCCCCAACCTTTTTCCGGGGACGCGCGAACTGTAGAAGGAGGAGTGCGTTTATCCGATTAATTCAATGGGCTAATTGGTAATTAGTGATTGGGAATTGGTCATTGGGAATTGGTCATTGGGAATTTTGAACCAACCGTCAACAGAAAACAGTCCACAGAAAACAGTCAACAGTCAACAGTCAACAGACAACACATGACAGAAGTGACCGCAATATCTGCACAAGCAGCGGCTCTGCTGGTTCACTACGGTTTTGACCTAGGTGGCAAAAAAGCCGAGAAATTGGCGGGTGAATGGCTGACCAAGTATCCCGGCTATTGGCTGCGTTTAGCAGTGGTTGAAGCGCTTTATCAAGGGCGCTACAAGGCTGTTTCTGTGGGACAGCTATTGAGTATGTGGCATCGGATAGGTCAACCTCTCTATCATTTCAATCGCGAGTTTGAACGCTTGGTATGCAATAATTTTCCTCAAAATTTAACGGGGGAAAGTGCTGCTCAACTGTCACCGGAAGATATACTTTTATCGCACCAGGAACCGGAAGTAAGTGCCGCAGAGTTAGATTTGCGTGGGCCGTCAGAGGCGCAACTGGATGTGGCGCTTCAAGCAGAAGTCCCAAACACAGAGGCCCAGGAAACAGGAAAATTACCTGCTGCCGACGATCGCACCAAAGAAAATACAGAATTTGTAGTATATGAAGATGTGGCTGTTACTGCCCTCGCCGATCGCGCCGAAGCCGAGCACAAATTAGCGGACAAACCTGTGGCAAAATCATTCCCAGTTGTCAAACACACTGATTTTCATACCAAGTTAAAAGCGATTGCCAGAGAAGGCCGAAGAAAGAAGGGAGAAAGCAGAAATAGAGTGTAAACTTTGGGAACTATATAGTTATTTTTCACTTTTCACTTGGGGCACTTACTCCCATCCGAATTTCCGAACAAAAAGAAGCTTGTTCCGTACCGTTAGCTTGCTTAACAACGCTAGTCCGCAGCCGCAAATTGGGCATGAGATACCACAGCCTTTCTTCCGCATGGAGGGTGTCTGATTCTGTAATCAATGTCAGCACGTCATCGCCCATCACGTAGCGACTGTTACCCTTGTCTTGCAACACTTTGCCAACGCTTGGATTGTCGGGATTAGGTACGATCGCTAGTATTGTAGAACCGATTTGTTTAGCTTGGTCGCGATCGGGAATACCGTCCCAACTAATCCGAACGCTAGTTAGCTTAGTTGAAGCCGGGTTAATCGAGTGTTGTTGGCAAAGTTTAACGACTGCTGCATCGCTAGCTGTCAGTATTTCTATTTTGAGGTCGGATTTACCTGCCTGCAATTCCCCAGAATGGAGATTGTGTACGGTACGCTGAGAAAACCATTTACCTGCACTTAACTCGAAAAACTCGATAACATCCATGAAATTTGTCTCTAAAGTCAATACTGCTTTATTTGCGATCGTGACTTGCGCGCTATGGAGTCAGAAACCCGGTTTCTTCCTACGTACCTAGCGGTCAAACCAATGATTTTGTCTAGAAACCCGGTTTAATAGTGCAAGTCCTTTTCTATATTTTAGAGGAAGGGGGCGCACCTGCAAAGCTTTCTGAGAGCTTTAGGTGAAACAGATTGCAGATGCCGCCCTGGTAGCAAACCCAACCAGGGGGACATCTGCCTCCCTGATGTGGCCGACTTGAGAGAAAATTAGAGCATCCGCCATCATGTTTCGTTATAAAAAGTCTTTTTCGCACTTTCAATAGGATTGCGATACCTGAAAATTTTTAGCTTGAGAGTGTTTATTGATCGACCATTGCCCAAAGAGCCGCTATGTTAAGAAAAACAAAGATATATGTCAGCTTTTGTCGCTCAATCGGTAAATTGGGCGTTGCTGAGTTGAATTATATTGGCCGCGATTTATTGTAATCGCACTGCTTGAAAATTCTCAAAGCAGACTTCGACTAAAAAACAAGCAATTCATCGAACCATCACCAAACCGAGGACAGCAAGCCTATAGCACATAGCATTCAAATATGTCATGCTAAGTCTAAGAGAAAAGATTCTCGATCGGCTTTTCGGTAGGGTGCAGCTAGCGATCGTATACATTTAAAGAACACATCCGTAAATTTATGACCGAGTTTAAACAAGGGCTGGATCAAATCCAGCCCGCAGAACAGACGAACTACCTGGGAATATTGCCCAGTCAGCTAGCAGCGACTTCAGACTCCGAAAAATTATACAGCTTACTAACAGATTACAATTTTATTAAAGCCAAGCTGTCAGCATCGGGAGTACAGGCGCTAATAGAAGATTACGATTTAGCAACAAGTCCCGATATTATTTCAGACCAAAAAGCCGAACGACTCAAATTAATCCAAGAAGCAATTCGGCTGTCAGCCCACATTCTAGCCGCAGATAAAAGCCAACTAGCCACCCAACTAATAGCCCGCTTGATGCGCTTTGAAAGTCCAGAAATTCAAGCCCTGCTAGCACAGGCAAAACATCAAACAACCCCCTGGCTGCGACCGCTAACGCCCAGCTTTACCCCTCCCGGCGGGAGATTGCTGCGTACCCTCACCGGACATACAGACTGGGTACAAGGTGTAGCAATCACCCCCGACGGCAAGCGGGCAATTTCTGCGTCCTCCGACCACACTCTTAAAATTTGGCACTTAGAAACAGGAGAAGAACTTGGCACCCTCAAAGGTCATCTTACCTACGTCAATGCTGTAGCTGTAACCCCCGACGGTACTAAAGTAATTTCCGGTTCTTGGGACAATACAATTAAAATTTGGGATTTAGAAACAGCGACAGAAATATTTACCTTTGCAGGCGATACTTTTGCCGTAGAAGCAGTAGCAGTAACTCCCGACGGCAAGCGAGTAATTTCAGGTTCTTGGGATGGCAGTATTAAAGTTTGGGATTTGACAAGCAGGGAAGTAATTTTTAACTTCAAAGGTCACAGCAGTTTTGTCCAGTCCGTAGCAGTAAGTCCTGATAGCAAACGGTTAATTTCCGGGTCGGGAGACAACAGCATGAAAGTCTGGAACATAGAAACCGGAAAAGAACTTTTTACTCTCACCGGTCATACAGACTGGGTAAAAAGTGTAGCCGTTACTCCCGACGGCGAAAAAATAATTTCCGGCAGCTACGACGAAACTGTTCAAGTCTGGAGTTTGTCAGAAAGAAAGCAACTTTTCACTTTAGGAAAACACAGCAGTTTCGTTCAAGCTGTGGCTGTTACCCCCGACGGCAAACGGGTAATTTCGGCTGCCGGCGACAAAACGCTGAAAGTTTGGAATCTCGAAACAAAAGAAGAACTTTTCACTTTTACCAATCACATAGCCCCAGTGAATGCTGTGGCCGTTACCCCGGACGGCAAGAGGATAGTTTCTGGTTCCTCTGACAAAACTCTCAAAGTTTGGCACTTAGAAACAGGCAAAGAAAATTTATCATTTGCAGGTCACGATGACTGGGTAAATGCCGTAGCAGTGACGGCGGACGGTACGAAAGCGATTTCCGGTTCAGGAGACAACAGCATTAAAGTCTGGAATCTCAAAAAGGGACAGGAAATTTTAACTATTTCGGGGCATCAAGATTGGGTAAAAGCGATCGCAATCACACCGGATAGCAAGCGAGTAGTTTCGGGTTCCGGCGACAAAACTGTGAAAGTTTGGGATATAGAAACCGGAAAAGAAATCTTTACTTTCACGGGTCACACAGACTGGGTAAATTCTGTGGCAGTGACGCCAGACGGAACGATGGCGATTTCCGGTTCTGGAGACAAAACTATTAAAGTTTGGAATCTAGAAACAGGAGAGGAAGTTTTTACTTTTTTAGGTCATGAGGACGGGATAAAAGCTGTGGCAGTTACTCCCGACAGCAAGCGGGTTATTTCGGCTTCCGGCGACCAAACTCTGAAAATTTGGAGTTTGGGTAAAGAAAAGAATATTTTGGCAAATTTCTGGAATTTAGCCGTCAAAAATCTACTTTTCACTCTCAAAGGTCATGAGAGTTTTGTGAATGCTGTGGCAGTTACGGCGGATGGCAAATGGGCGATTTCAGGAGGGCGGGAACAGAATTTGAAAGTTTGGGATTTGTCAAGTAGAAAAGAAGTTTTTACTTTGGCAGGTCATGCAGATGCGGTAACATCGGTGGCGACTATGGGAACAAAGGCAATTTCTGTTTCGGACGATAATACTCTCAAAGTTTGGGATTTGTTAAGTCGAGAAGTAATTGCTAGTTTCAGCGGAGATAGTGCTTTGAAAGCTTGCGCTATTGCACCGGATGGGGTGACAATCTTAGTGGCGGAAGCTTCGGGACAGGTGCATTTTTTGAGGTTAGAAGACGGGAAATAGTCATTAGTCATTAGTCATTATGCCGATCGCACTTTTGCTAAAATTTAAAAGTGCGATGGTCTTTTCCCCC
This sequence comes from Microcoleus sp. AT8-B5, assembly GCF_036705565.1. Classification (NCBI taxonomy): domain Bacteria; kingdom Bacillati; phylum Cyanobacteriota; class Cyanophyceae; order Oscillatoriales; family Microcoleaceae; genus Microcoleus; species Microcoleus sp. AT8-B5. The sequence goes on along the minus strand of NZ_JAUBUY010000003.1, from coordinate 131,274 downwards.
ATCTAGTTTACAATTGTTCCGGGTCAATTCCCATCGATCGCAGTCTTTCTGCTAGGACAGCAGCCCGCTGTTCAGCTTGTTCTGCCCGCAGTCGTTCTTGTTCCAAGCTGCGAGAAACATCCTCATAACTTGTAAACGGTTGGCCGTCAGGGCGATAAATTTGCAACTCTTCACCCGACAAATCAAAGCGAATTCCCAGTCGGGGACTGACCCAATTTTCGATCGCATCAATTACGTCCAAACGCCCCTGTGAACGCATCCAACCGCTGAAATCGTTGCGTTCCGGGTCGTACAGGTAATATTCCTCTACCCCGTGGCGATCGTAAAATACCTGTTTTTTATTCATTTCTGTTAGCCTGTTACCGGGAGAAAGAATTTCAAACACTACTTGTGGCGCGATATTTTCTTCTTCCCACTGCTTGTAAGAACCCCTATCTCCTTTCGGTCTGCCCAAGACTACCATCACATCCGGGCCGATAGAAGTTTTGTTATCTCCTTCAACAGGATACCACAGCAAATTTCCGGCGACAAATACATTCGGGTCATCCGCAAATAGCCACGCTAAATTTTGTTGAATGATGAGTATCCAGCGAAATTGTTTGGTATTGTCTGACATTGGTTCGCCGTCGCTGTCGGGGTAAATTACATCAGGTTTTTGAGGAGACTTAAGTTGAGTTACCATAACTGTTGTCCGGGGTTAGGGACTGTTTAATTTAATTTTAGCTTGTAGGAAGAGTGAAAAGTGCGATTAAGAGCGGGATAGCTAAGCCGCGCGTACTTTCTCAATACAATAACCTATTCATATTTCTCTCTCTTCTCTTCCTCTGCGCCCTCTGCGCCCTCTGCGGTTCATAAAAAAAATCTCACTCAGCATCGAAAATAGGGCAGACACCACCCGCCCTACAAAACTACTTCCTCAGCAACTTCACCCCGCGAATCGAATAATCCAAAAGCTCAATTGGGTGCATCAAAGTAACTGTTTTTCCCTGCAACTCCAAATGCTTCTTAATTTGCAAAGAACAACCCGGATTAGAAGAAGCAATCAACTCCGCCCCAGTATTCAGCAAATTCTCCACCTTTTGCACACCCAACTCATCAGCCACCTCCGGCTGAAGCATATTGTAAACCCCCGCACTCCCGCAGCACAAAGCCGCATCCACAGGTTCTTTTAACTTCACCCCAGGGATTTGTTGCAGCAACTGACGCGGCTGCAAACTAATCTTTTGCCCGTGCAACAAATGACAAGCATCCTGATATACAATTGTCAAATCTCCCTCAATCAAAGGATTGAGTTTCGCCGTAATTCCCGCACTTGCCAAAAACTCTTGCACGTCCTTAACATTAGCAGCAAATTTCTCAGCTTTCTCCCGATAATCAGGGTCATCCGCTAAAATGTGACCGTATTCTTTCAAAGTATGGCCGCACCCAGCAGCGTTGATAATCACAAAATCAACACCCGTATTTTCAAAGCTATCAATCATTTGTCTCGCCAAGGCTTTCGCCTGTTGGGCTTGGCCTTGGTGTTCCGGCAAAGCAGCACAGCATCCCTGACTTTTAGGAACCACAACCTCGCAACCGTTAGCCGTCAAAACACGCACAGTAGCCTCATTAACTGGCGAAAATAACAGCCGCTGCACGCAGCCTAAAATCACGCCGACTCGATAGCGTTTCTCCCCTTGTGCCGGAATTACCTCTGGTAAATTATCCCGGAAAGAATCGACAGTAACTTTCGGCAAAATTGATTCCATCGCCGCCAAGCGGGGAAAGACTTTTTTCAGCAAACCTGTTTTGCGGACAAGTTTTGGCAGTCCTAATTTTTGATAAATAAATAGCGGTACAAGCAAAGGCCGCAATCTGTGAGGATAAGGGAAGAGATTAAAAATCAGAGTGCGAATTACATTGTCGGAAAAAGTGCGTTCCTGATTTCTAGTAACTTGGTGGCGAGTAGCGGAAATTAACTTGTCGTATTGAACTCCAGACGGACAAGTTGTAACGCAGGCCAAACAGCCCAAACAAGTATCGAAATGCTGCGAGGTTGCTTCGTTTAAAGGTGCGTCGCCTTCGTTAATTGCATCCATTAAATAAATGCGGCCTCTGGGGGAATCCATTTCTTTGCCGAGTACGCGATAACTCGGACAAGTTGACAAACAAAAGCCGCAGTGTACGCAAGTGTCGATTAATTTCGGATCGGGCGGATTGTTCGCGTCGAAACCTGGGATTTCGAGGGTTTGTAAGTGGGGATTTTGTGCTAGAAAATTGCTTTCTTTTGCAGGTCTTAAATTGTCGCTGGGAAGTTGAGATTTTTCTGAAGTTTGCATATATGGGAGAAAGTTCGGCAACGAGCAATGTACGGGATGTAACGGATGTAACGGATGTCAGTCCGATGGAAGTCGGAAGAAGAAAGAAGGAATAAGAAAAAAAGTTTAGTTATCTAGGAGAGAAGTCAGAAGCAATCGATTGCTTATATTTCAGCAATTAAGAAAAGAACTTCCTAACAGTCAGGCGCGGTTGCTATGCTTAGCAAGCCTAAATCCATCAAGCAAACAAAACTTCTCTTCTTTTCTCTTTCTTCGCGGTCTTCGCGCCTTCGCGGTTCGTTAAAAAACAAATCTGGTTCACAAATGACATAGACCGGGATTCAAGAAATACCCAACTCCTGACTATAAACTTTAAACTAAATACCGCTGATAAAACGATCGGGACTCAAAAGATTTTCCGGGTCAAACTGCTGTTTTATCCGGCGCATTAAATCGATCGCACTTCCAGTATAGCCCCAAACATCTAACTGTTGCTTGATATCGGTCGGCGCTGCTAAAACAGTCAGAAAACCGCCTTTAGCTTCGCACCCTCTGCGTACCTGCAACAACGTATCCGCCGTCGCATTCTCAAACCGCAAAACCCCCAAACCGCTGCCTGCATGAATCCAAGCGTTCTGTATCGGCAATGTGTTAATTGCCGTTACAGCTTCCGACGGTCTGATTCCTATTTTGCAAATAATTGCCGACTTTGTGCCAGAATCCCACATTGTTTCTGGCAATCTTTGCCATAACTGATTCTCATCATTTTCGCCGTAGCTAGTGCCTTGCAAACCCAACTTTTCGCCAACTTCCAGCAAGCGGGCTGATTGTTGTTTAACACTTGGGGCGATACTTTGAAATCTGACGATTAATCCCGTGCCCTTTCCTAAGCCTAATTTTGCGACTAATTCAGGTGACAGCAAATCAACGGCACTTGGTGTCAAAGCAGAGGATAATAAGATTTGAGCCGTTTGGGACAAAGCATTAATTTCCCCTGTCAGCACTACGGTTCCCGATGATTCAGGCAGCGGATAAACTCGGAAAGTTACTTGACTTATGACGCCCAATGTGCCGTAAGCACCAGTAAACAGTTTCATCAAGTCGTAACCGGCGACATTTTTAACAACTCGACCCCCGGCTACGGCAATTTTACCGTCCGATCGCACAAAGGTAATTCCCAATAGCAAATCTCTCACCCCCCGATAGCGATGCCGCAAGGAACCCGCATCAGCAGTAGCGACAATGCCGCCCAAAGTTGCCTGTTGCGGATATGCTGGATCGATCGGCAAAAATTGACCTGCTGCAGCTAAAATTTGTTGCAAATCCGCAAACTTCATCCCCGCTTCCGCAGTCACCGTTAAATCGCCCACAGCGTGTTCTACAAGCCGATTGAGGCGCGAAGTGCTGACAGCCACAAGCCCCGCTGCATCAGGAGATACCCTTAAATCCCCCTTAAAAAGACCCACTTTGACAACATCTTGCTCCCCCCTTTGTAGGGGCGGTGCCCCCGTGCCCGCCCTGGGCCGGGGGGGATCGGAGTCTAATTTAACTAAACCGCCCCAATCAAGTTTGCTGCCACTGCCACAAGGCAAGACTGCACAGCGATGTTGCTGTGCCCAAGCAATGACGGCCGCCAGTTCTTCCTGAGTATTGGGGTAAACAGTACAATCCATTTTCGTGTCGGGGGCAACTGCTTTTTCTACCCGTTCTTGCCAAAATGGCTCTGTATCTTGCCAGCGACAGATGCCAGCAGCCCCGACAATACTTTCTAATTCTTGTATGCTTACGTAATTTTCGGTAGAAAAAGATTTCATGAAGGTTATCAGACGCCCGGTAAAAAAAATTATCAAAACACTGCCTAAAACCATTAAATATTAATACGGGCCCGATATTCAAAACATGAAGAAACAAATGTCTCAAAACCGAATTTCTGTGGGAATTACCGGTCTCAACGAAGTGATTGGCGGCGGCCTGATTCCTCAACGCTCTTATCTGGTGCGCGGCGGCCCGGGTACTGGCAAGACTACACTGGGCTTTCACTTTTTGGCAGCAGGTGTGGCTCTGGGAGAAACGCCCCTGTTTATTACTTTAGGAGAACCGGAAGCGCAATTGCGGGCCAATGCCACAAGTCTCGGTTTTGATATGGAAGCGATGGCGTTCCTCGATTTGAGCCCATCCTCAGAATTTTTTACAGAAGTTCAGACTTATGATATTTTCTCCCCCTCCGAGGTGGAGCGAGAACCGACTACACAAAAGATTATCGAGCGAGTCCAAGCTGTCAAGCCACAACGGGTGTTTTTGGACGCAATCACTCAATTTCGCTACTTAGCTGCGGATGAGTTTCAGTTTCGCAAGCAAGTTTTGTCTTTTCTGCGGTTTTTAGTCGAAGGGGGGGCGACGGTGGTGTTTACCTCCGAAGGCACTTCAAGTGCTCCCGATGACGATTTGCAATTCATCAGCGACGGGGTAATTTATTTAGAACTGCGCCCTGAAGGACGCGCCCTGACTGTCACCAAGCTGCGAGGCTCTAACTTCCGCAGCGGCCGCCATTCGCTGCGCCTGACTCAGGCTGGTATGGAGGTATTTCCGCGACTGCTTCCAGACAACTTTCAACAGGATTTTGTTGCTGAAGCAATTTCTTCTGGGGTTCCAGAAATTGACGAACTGCTGCACGGGGGACTGGAACGGGGGACTGTGACGGTGATTAGCGGGCCTAGCGGCGTGGGTAAAACGACGGTGGGGATTCAGTTTATGAAGGAAGCTGCAGGAAGGGGGGAGCGATCGGTAGTTTACATTTTTGAGGAGTCAAGTTCTACTCTGCTGCGCCGCTGCGAATCAGTTAACATCCCGGTTGGGGCGATGATTGGACAAGGAAGTCTTTCGGTGATACCCGTGGAACCTTTGCTGTACTCGCCGGATCAGTTTGCCTGTATGGTACGGCAGGAGGTGGAGCAGGAAAAGACGCGGATTGTGATGATTGACAGTATTTCTGGCTATCAGCTTTCGATGCAGGGGCAAGATTTGGTGAACAATTTGCACGCTTTGTGCAAGTATCTGAAGAATATGGGAGTCACCGTTATCTTGATTAATGAGGTAGAAGCCATTAGCGGAGATTTTCGGCTGACCGAGATCGGAATTAGCTATTTGGCGGATAATCTTCTGTTTATACGCTATCTGGAACGCCAATTGCATAATAGGACAGAAATCCGCAAGGCGATCGGAGTAATTAAAAAACGAGTCAGCAATTTCGAGAGAACTCTGCGAGAACTCGAGATTACTCGCTACGGAATCAAAGTCAGCAAACCGATAGCGGGGCTGCGCGGCATTTTGAGTTCGGCGCCGGTGTGGATTGAGGGGGGAGCGGATGAAGATTGAATCGGGGTTTGTCCTGCTGTTTCTGGGCAAGTGCAGCTAATTTCGCAGTCGTGAATCTACTAATGAGTAGGGGGCGCACCGCGCACCTCACCACTAGCCTAAGTCCTGGAAAACTTAAATATATTGGTAAATTTGTGTATTTTTCGACTTTTATCGTAGTGTAGTTTTTAATTCTATGAAATACAGTAGGGGTACAGGGTACGCGGCAGTGTCCTGTACCCCAGCATCTGTACTTCACTCAACTGAAAACCTATGTAATAGTTCGCCGACAAGTAAGCTAATTCCAGATAGAAAAAGAATCCAACTTTATGCCACATCCCAACCCATATATAATCACTCACTCTCCAATCTAAAATCTAAAATCTAAAATCTAAAATCTAAAATGGTATAACCCGTATTCACAGGAACCTGATAAATGACTGGCAAATCAATAATTTTAGCCGTAGATCGCAATCATCGAAACTTGGAACTATTAGCACAATTTCTTAACAAAGAAGGATACCAGATGATCGCGGCTTATAACTTTGAAGATGTTGCACAAGCTATCAGTCAGCCTGCTAGGATCGGGATGGCTTTAGTAGATATTTCTGGTTTCGATCGCCGGATTTGGGACTGCTGCGAACAACTGCGAAATCACCAAATCCCTTTTCTGATACTCTCGCCCAAACAAAGCGCTGCTATTGGGCACGAAAGCCTCTGCCACGGGGCTCGGAATATGTTGGTAAAACCTTTGATCGTTAGAGATTTGCTATCCATTGTGCACAGCTTGCTAGGAGAATCTGCGTGAGTCAAATTTTATTGCTTGTCGAACAGAAAGAAAATCGCCGCCTGTTATTAGAATGGCTAGCTGTTTACTATGAGGTATTGCTGCCAAACTCCACAGATAATAGTGAGGATTTTTTACCATTTAATCAATCTTTTGACCTGGGGATAATTGACGGTATTTCCCTGAAACGCCACTGGCAATGGGTGGCAGCCCAAAAACAGGCAGAACACCCGGTATGCTTGCCTTTTCTTTTGATTACATCCCGCTCGGATGTAGGGATGGCAACGCAATTTATTTGGCAAAGTATTGATGATTTGATTATCGCTCCGATCGAGAAGATTGAATTGCAAGCGCGGGTGGAGATTTTGCTGCGATCGCGCCAGTTGTCTTTAACTCTCAAATTGTCTCACGACCAACTCGATCGCACTCTGCAAACAGCCCAAGAACTCAATGAGATGAAAACATCTTTGCTGTACATGATTGCCCACGACGTTCGCAATCCTTTGAATTTCATCATCGGCACTACACAACTTCTTAGCAAGTACAAGTTGACATTAACAGATGAGAAAACACAAGAACTTCTAGACAAAACTCAAGCAGCCGCCAAAGGTATAGATTTGTTATTAGATGATGTTCTGCTGCTGGGGCGTGTTGAGTCAGGACAAGCCGGGTTTTGCTTGCTACCGCTAGACTTAGCAAAGTTTTGTAATGAGTTGGTAGGCGAATTTCAGAGCAGCCTGAAGCTGAAACCTGAAAATGATCGGGTGACGCTGATTTTTGTGAATCACCATCAATCGGCTATGGCGTGTTTGGAGGTAAGCTTGCTCCGGCGAATTCTGGGCAATTTGCTGTCCAATGCTATTAAGTATTCTGCCCCCAATACCGAAGTAATTTTTGAATTAAAAGTTACTGAAACCGAGGCTATTTTTTCGGTACAGGATGCAGGAATTGGCATACCTTTAGCAGACCAAGGACGGCTTTTTGATTCATTTTACCGGGCTAAAAATGTCGGTCGAATTCCCGGTACTGGACTGGGGCTGAGCATTGTTAAAAAATGCGTGGACTTGCACGGTGGCGAAATTACGTTGAGCAGTGAAGAATGTGTGGGCAGTACATTTACAGTAACACTGCCGATCGCAAAACCAGGAAAAAAGCAAATCTCGCCTGCAACGCCTTAAACTAGATGCAGGCTTTTTCTTGGGATTTCAAGACGGGATTTTTCACAGGGATAATGTATGGCTGGTTTCTCATTTTTATTACGGACTCGATGGGACGCTTTTGATGGCTTTTTCGTGGGGAATTGCAGCGGAAATTAATCAGGAGCGATCGCACCGCTGGCGGAAAATTCACACTGGTTTAAACTGCATAGCGCTGCTGCTATTTCTCTGTCAAAGAGTAATATCATGTCCGATCGATTGACCATAATATCCCGGCCGGGGCGGGTTTTTGAGATTGTCAATTATTGGCAGATATTGTTGGTGAACCCGCCCCTACATGATTTTGGGCGAAGCGAAGCGGAGGGAATCGACCGGACATAATATAACGGGTTATCGCACTTTTTTGGAAATTCGTTTAAGCGGGCAAAAATAACTCATTTATCGCTGCGATTTCAAAAATTAAACTTGTCCGAAACCAGCGCCAAAATACAGTAAAATACTTTTTTTTATGCTACTTGTTACTTTTTTATACGGACTAATTCAAAGTTCTAAAGGAGCAATAGCGTTCAAGAAATTTTCTAGGATAAATCGCAGCAAAGATTGAGTTGCTAATATTAAACCTAATCGAGCTTGGGCGAGTTGTGGCTGTTCTATTTTAACTTCTCCCCAAATTCGGCACTGGCTGTAAAAAATCTGAAATGCTTCGCTCAAACTATTGGCTAATTTGAAATAATTGACAGGTTGTTCGCGTTTTTTTACCTCAAAATTAGGATATAAATTGTCTAGCACTGTTAACAGTTGGGATATTAAACGGCGTTCTGCTGGATGCACTAACCGCAGTCGATCGCCCTCGTCGATCCAAGGGATAGGATTTGGACTCTCCAGCGACCAAATTTCCGGCGCTGTAGCGACATCTGGCTGGGCGATCGCAATTATCCGATCGCGGTGGGCCATTCGCAGCAGGGAACAGCAGCGCGCGTGGCTGTACTGAATCGGAAACAGTCGATCGGCACACACAACAGGAGATAATATTCGAGATTCTGGAAGTGGGAGGTTCGTTTGAGCTAAACGCTGCAACCAGACGGCTAAACCTGCATCAGTCAACTCCAACTCAATAATTCCAGCCCGTGCGACTTTAACGGCGAAATCTGGGTAGCACAGCGGTTGGAGAGTTTCGGCCAACTCGGCGGCGATTGTCTGCGGTGTCTGCTGCCAACTTTTAGCCAATTTCAGGGCGATCGCAGACAGGTACAGCACCCGCGCGCTATCTTTACTCCGATTTAACGGAATTATTGCACCATTCTCAATAAGCTTTTTATGGGCGGGCAGGATGCCCACCCCACAATCAAATTCACTCTTTGTGGAACAGGCATCTTGGGCGGGCAGGATGCCCACCCCACAACCAAATTCACTTGTTGTGGAACAGGCATCTTGCCTGTTCTTGAGAACAAATTCATCTCTTGTGGAATGGGCATCTTGCCCGTTCTTGAGAATGGTGCCACCTATGAGATTTAATGGAATTTTCCCTAGTGCCTCTTGCTGGCCGATCGCCCTTTGGAACCTGGAAAGCAAGAAACACTTCACTGTAACTTCCGGGCACTGCTCCATATTTGCTGTATCCATATCGGCTCATCCTACCGTAAGAGCAACGATCGACTGTTACCGCTTGCACTTTTCTTGTACGTTAAACTGCTGATCTCAGAGATAGTCGATCGGCTCCCCCGGACGAGGCTACATCGAATTAATCGGCTTTATAGCGATTTTTTTGCTAAATATACAATAATTTACGACAAATTTTTTGCTGAACTATACCATTTTGATGTATTTTTTGCTACATTAAATATTTCGGTAAAACTAAGAAAAGTCAGCACAGTTAAGAAGCGTGCAAGCTCGATCGGGGGTTGGTTGTCTCACTTGGTATCGCACTGCTGGCAGAAGCTGTTTTTCTCACTCTTAAATATATCCCAGAGCCTCACTTATGCAATCAACTTCCACATCTGTAGAGACTATCGATCGACCGTTTATCGCTTGGCAGCGAATTATCGACTGGGCCCAGGAACACTACCGCTGCCGGACTTTTAGCAAAGACGAGCGGATTCCCGCAAGACCCGGACTGCTGTATTTAGTCCAGAAAGGTTCTGTGCGGCTCGTAGGCAGTGCTCAAGTTAGCGCTGCTGCGGGGAAGTCGAAATCCGCTGACAAAACTACAGAAGAAGCTTTTTTGGGCTTCGTTGGCGCCGGTCAGCCCTTTGAACTGGTTGCTCAGTCTCCGTTTACTCTCCAAGCTTACGCCCACGCCGATCAAACTCACGTAGTGTGGATGTATTGGCACGACTTGGATAATTGGCCTCACTTTCGTAGGGAAATTTTGGATGCGTTTCGCTACCAACACCAGCGGAAACTTCTCTGGCTGAGCACTTTGGGACAGCGCCGGACGATCGACCGACTGCTGGGATTTCTCACTTTGTTGATCGAAGAGTTCGGCGAACCTTACATAGGTGACGGCGAACCGGATGTGGTTCGGGGCTACCGACTGCCTTGGACATTGACTCACGCTCAAATTGGCAGCGCAATTGGCTCAACGCGGGTGACGGTGACGCGCTTGATGGGTAAGTTGCGATCGAAAGGTTTGATTAATACTGAGGATGATAATTTAATCTGTTTGCCTGCTAAGTCTAACCCCCAAAAGACAAAAAACCAAAAGCAGGAGGTAGAAGATTCCTTGGATGATTCCCTGGATGATGAAGATTCCCTGGATGATGAAGATTCCCTGGATGATGAAGATTCTCTCGAAGAATCTGCATAAAATCCTGCGGGAAATTGCCAACAAACAGCACGTCACTATTAGTTTTGGGCAGTCGCGCTCGATGGCTCGACAGTGTAGGATAAATTGTGTAAACTTTTCCTGTTCTCGAAAGGTGCGACTGACAATGACCGATGACAAGCCAAAATCTTCAATCCCGAACAATCAGCAACGGGTGGTATTCTGCGACTTTGACGGCACGATAACTGTTGAAGAAACTTTTGTGGCAATGCTCAAGCATTTCGCACCGGAACTGTCGTCTCAACTGATGCCAGAAATATACGCTAGAAGGCTGAGTTTGCGATCGGGAGTGCGGCAGTTACTAGAGTCTATTCCCTCGGAACGTTACGGGGAAATTGTGGAATTTTCTAGGGGAAAGCTGATGCGGCCGGGATTGGTGGAATTGCTGGATTTTTTGGACAAAAAAAAGGTAGATTTTGCGATCGTTTCCGGCGGTCTTCGGATTATGGTAGAGACGGTAATGGGCGATTTGGTACACCGGGCGAGGGTTATTTACGCTGTGGATGTGGACGCTAGTGGCCCTCGCTTGCAAGTCAATTCTGAGTTTGAAGGAGATGAGGAATTGGTGTCTAAGGTGCGGGTGATGGGCCAGCACCCGGCCGAGGAACAGGTGGCGATCGGAGATTCGCTAACGGATTTTAATATGGCTTTGCAGGCTTCGTCGGTGTTTGCGCGCGATCGGCTTGCCCAGTATCTAGACGAACAGCAAAAGCCTTATACTAAATGGGATAATTTTTTTGATGTGTTGGAAAATTTGTCCCAAAAATGGAATTGAAACTATCGCCTTTCTCAGGTAATATAAATTCCGTTTGCATCGGTATTGTATGATGTTAAATTTTGTAGGGGCGGGTTCACAAACAATAATTGCCCATAATAGACAATATAATAAACCCGCCCCCGTGCATATAAGTCCGATGCTACCGGATTTGATATAAGGTACGCAGTGCACTACGTTTAGATAAACCAGCGCAATTCCTATTAACGTAAAAAGTAGATTAAAAACTGAGGATTTGTCAAGAATGAGTGGTGATTTGAGATCGGATTTAATTGCAGCAGCCAAACATTTTTACGATCGCGGTTGGATGGTTGGGACTGCTGGGAATCTTTCAGCCCGCTTACCAGATGGCACTTTCTGGATTACTGCTAGTGGCCGCGCGAAAGGGCAGTTAACTGAACAAGATTTTATCAGAATGAACTTAGACGGCGCAATTGTCGAGCAACCTGTTGCTGACAGCCGCCCTTCCGCCGAAACCAGCATTCATTTAGCCGTTTACAATTGTTTTCCAGACGCGAAAGCTTGCTATCACGTCCACTCCATCGAGGCAAATTTAGTTTCTCGGCTAACCGCAGGAGATGCAGTGCCTTTACCGGCGATCGAAATGCTGAAAGGTTTGGGAATGTGGGAGGAAAACCCGCAAGTGTCGATACCCCTCTTTACAAATTATTTAGAAGTCCCTAAGATAGCCAAGGAAATTTGCGAATTTTTTGCCATTTCTGCGCCCTCTGTACCCGCTTTGTTAATTCGCGATCACGGCATTACAGTCTGGGCAGAGTCGCCAGCCGCCGCCTACAATTACGTAGAAATTGTAGAATACATTTTTCGCTATACGATCGCAGCCCGCCAATTAAATTTAGATTTGAAATTTTAGATTTTAGATTAAGCGGTGCATGGATTCGGAGGCTTGGGGATTTGAGATTAGCAAACGAGAAAATATTCAGAATAGGCAACAATTATGGCGAAATATACCAGAATTTTATCCATAGATGGAGGCGGAATTAGAGGAATTATTCCAGCGCAAATTTTAGTTAGCGTTGAGTCAAAGCTGCAACAAAAAAGTGGCAACCCTGATGCGAGAATAGCTGACTATTTTGATTTAATCGCCGGCACGAGTGCAGGAGGAATTTTAACTTGCATCTATTTGTGTCCCGATGCCGAAAATCCCACCAGACCTCGGTGGGCAGCCCAAGACGCTGTTAATTTTTCGATTGAGAGTGGCCGCGACGTTTTTCAGACTTCATTGTGGCAAAAAGTCAGATCTCTAAATGGTGTGAGAGATGAGAAATATCCCAGCGAGCCCTTAGAAAAATTATTTTGGGAAAATTTTAGAGATTGCAAACTCAGCGAACTGCTAAAACCTTGTTTAATTTCCAGTTACGACATCGAAAGGAGAAAAGCTCACTTTTTCGATCAAATAGATGCTAAAGAATATCCAGCCGAAGACTATTTTATTAGAGATATCGCCAGAGCCACATCGGCAGCTCCCTCTTATTTTGAGGCTTCTAAAATCTATTCTTTTAGCAATGAATGCTACGCTTTAATTGACGGGGGAGTATTCGCCAACAATCCCGCACTTTGTGCTTATGCAGAAGTTAGAAATAAATTCAGAATTCCTGACAATGACTCCTACCGAGGCCCGAAAGCAAAAGATATGGTAATTTTATCCTTGGGAACCGGAGAAGCTCAGAAAAAATACCCCTACGAAAAAGTAAAAAATTGGGGTCAAATTGAGTGGGTAGAGCCTTTGATTAATATCATGATGACGGGAGTTGCTGAAACTGTAAATTATCAACTAATTCAAATTTATGATGCGGTTGAAAGACCGAATCAATATTTGAGAATTACTCCCGATTTGAGCCACGAACAACCGCTGCCGATTGATGATGCCTCGGAAGAGAAGATATCGGCACTGCTGAGAATTGGCAAGGATCAAGCCGAAAAGAATAATGAACAGTTAGATAAGTTTATCGACTTGTTACTTGCTCCCGTAGTCCTAGGATTTTAGATTTTAGTCATATTGTAGGGTGGGTTGGGCGCGGCGATTAAGTTAAGTCACCAATAAATAAATCTTAAACCGCGCCTAACCCACCAACCGCAGGGCCCAGAGACAAAAAATATATGTTGACAAATCGTGCAATAATTGCTGTAGGATTGCCGAAAATCTCTATTTAGCAGTGCTTCGCCCTGTTTGCAATTAATCGCGAGCCCTCCGTCAGTGGTTAAGAAATACCAAGAAAAGCGCGATCGACATTTAGATGAAACCTTCAATAACAGGTGGTTTCAGCGGTTTTTTTTGACGTTGTTCCTGGGGGGCCAAGTGCTGCTACGCATACTCCAAGGCAAAATTGACCGTCGCAAAATCATGGAACATTTAGTAACAGTAGGCCTGGATTCTTTCCGATCCGTGCTGCTAATAGCCTTTTTTGGCGGCATGATTTTTACATTTCAATCCGCCAGAGAATTGGTTCGCTTTGGGGCGGTTGGGGCGATGGGAGGTGCGTTTGCTGTGGCATTTTGTGGCGAATTAGCACCACTTTTAACGGCGGGCGTGGTGGCGGGACAAGTAGGTTCGGCCTTTGCGGCGGAGATAGGAGAAATGCAGGTGACGGAACAAATAGACGCCCTGTATATGTTAAGAACAAATCCGGTTGATTATTTAGTAGTGCCGAGGGTGATAGCTTGCTGCATCATGCTGCCGATTTTAACAATTTTTGCGGTAGCGGTGGGAATTTTGGGCGGGCTATTTGTAGCGGTTCATTTTTATAATTTGGAACCGTCGGTATTTTTGGAATCGGTGCGGACTTTTTTGGGGCCTGGGGATTTAGTAACTGTGGTGATTAAAAGTTTTATTTTTGGGTTGATAATTGCCCTTGTCGGTTGCGGTTGGGGATTGACGACGGTGGGCGGAGGGAAAGGAGTAGGCCAAGCTGCAACGGCGGCGGTGGTAACTTCTTGGGTGTTGATTTTTGTAGCAGATTTCTTTTTATCGTTGTTGATATTTCACGAGTTGAGGATGCTCAAAGGTTGATAATCTTGGCGATTATAGCAGGATTCAGGAGTCAAGACGCTTAAATATTAAGGGTTTGAACAATCATCAACCCGAATGCCACCAGGATTTCTATAAAATAACATGAATATTTTTTTAACCGCAGATGAACGCAAATAAACGCCGATAAAATTGCATCAGCGTTCATCCGTGTTCATCCGCTGATATCTGCGGTTTAAAACTCTCAACTTCAGATGGTAGATTGGAGAAGGAGAAAGGAGGGCGATACACTCGAATTGCCTGGATTGGAACTTTCCCATCTGTTTCGGGGACGATTTCGAGGGTGTGTTTGGAGTTGCTCAAATTCTGAGCCAATGTTGTAGAATACTCGCGGCTTGAATCTGTAATTTGTGGAGGAACGTATGAATCAACAAACATTGGTCGCACTTGCCAGGAAATTTCAAAGCCTTTAGGCGTCGGTTTTTTAGACTCTTCATAAGAATTTTTCAGCCACCAGTTTCTCGGTTCAATCACGACGCGGCCAGAGTTTGAGACAAACATTTCGTCGTTTGTACCGCTGCCGTCGTAACCTGTTTTAGAACCTACAACGTCAAATTTAAACTTGCTGGCGTCGCTGTTAATCTCAGTAATCACGGCTTTCCAATCTTCGACGATTAGCGGTTTTTGACTGGATATTTGGATGATTGCTGGCAAACCGACGCCAAGAGTAACGCTAGGTCTGGTGATGCTGTAAAGTTCAGGAAATTCTGAGGGTTTTTTGCCGTCGATCGCAATTCTAGCAGAAATTGCTTTGCCGTTGAAGGTTTTATCGGCGATCGCATCTATTCTATTTCCTTCAAATTCTAAAACCAACTTGCCATCTTGCCATTTAACATCGGTGCCAACTGTATAGGTTTTCACTAAATCCTGCGGCGGTTGAGGAGAATTTGGCTTGTATCGCAGATGCGGTTTTATCAGGGCCGCTAGGAGAAAGTTTCCCCAATCGTTGAGGTGAATGCTGTCGCTCAATAGCTGTTGTGGCTGCAAGCGATTGTCTTTCAAATACCTGCGCCAAGGTTCACGAATTTCGGCTATTTCGCAGCCGTATTTATCGGCCAACTCCGGCAGCCATTTAGTAGAATGAGTGTTGTGCCATTCGTATCTTTTGACTGAATTTGGATCGTCGCTGTTGCCTGTAGGCATCCAGTCAAGATGGTCTGAATGCAAGAGTATTTCGCTAGCAGTGCGGCTGCGGACATTGGCAATTATGGCTTCGTAATCTTCACCGCCTCCGTAGACGTGAAAAATTAGCAAGTCTGGATAAAAAGGATACAAATCGTGTTCGCTGGGACGGATTAAAATCGGGGCGGCAAATCCTCCGATCGCCCGATTTTCCACAATCAAATCTGCATTGGGAAATCGCTGTCTTAAATCCTTCACTACATCTTTCCACCAATCTTGTTCTGTGATGGATTGACCGTAGAATAGAATACGCACTTGGCGACGGTCTGTTGGAGTGCTAGCAGCAAGTAGCCCCATCGTCCTTTGAATCCTTGCTCCAAAACTAGCATTATTTTCAATAGGAGCGGGTGGGGGAAATGGCGTAGAGGCAACTATTTTTTTGATGAGCGGAACTAACAGAAAGCTCAGACACAAAAAAAGCAGCCACAAGTAGCGATAAATCTTGGATTTTCTGCTATTTCTTTGGTGTTTTGCCATTGTTTTATTTTTCCCTGTCCGTTTCACTTTGCTCCAGGCGACTGTGGGATGAATGCTACGTGTCTAATCAGTAGCTGTAGCGTGCTTATGGGCGCACCTCACCAGTAGCTGTAGTGTAGCCTGTATGGAAATATATTACCAAATTGAGCGAGCCAAAAAGTGATATAATGCCTGCTAATTAATTGCACTCCGA
The DNA here is from genome assembly GCF_036705565.1 of Microcoleus sp. AT8-B5. Taxonomy (NCBI): domain Bacteria; kingdom Bacillati; phylum Cyanobacteriota; class Cyanophyceae; order Oscillatoriales; family Microcoleaceae; genus Microcoleus; species Microcoleus sp. AT8-B5. The sequence continues at coordinate 115,179 of NZ_JAUBUY010000003.1, read as the reverse complement.
TCGATCGCACGTCAAATGGATTACAAAACCGCCCGCAGTTTTCTGATCGACCAAGGAACCGCCCTGGAAACCAAGAAAAATCCCGACGCCTTCCTGATGCGTCTCAAACAAGGTCAACCGCCCGTACCCGGACAGGTGACATCGATTTTATTAGCTTTAAAAATATTGTTTGAGAGTCTGCAAGAATCTCCAATGCTCGATCGACAATTGATATCGGCACTGCATTTACTGTCAGTAGAAGGTTTGCAGCAATTTGAAGCTGGACTCCGCAGAGGAGTTTCTTGGCCGCCGCTGCTGAAGGAAGACTTAAATCGAATTGCGATCGCCGTCAAGAATATCTTTTCCGGCGTCTGGCAATAATTAGCTCAGCAACCACCGATCCCGATACCCACCGCCAGCCAACTCAATTTTTTTTATACAATTATTTGTAAAATTTTATGTTAATCTTGCTACATTTACCCTCGAATTGTGGCATCTTAATATAAGAATCACTTCAAACAAACAATTGGAGATACTACTCATGAACGCTGAAGAAAAAGCTAGACAACTAATTGCACGAGAAAGGCAGCATAGCGAACACTTGCACGAAGCTATGCTCAATCGTTCCTCCCACGAGCTAGAAACACATGGGGAGGGAATTGCTGAAGAAAAAGCCAGAGAATTAATGGCTCAAGAAAGGCAGCACAGCGAACACCTGCACGACTCTATGTTAAGCCGTTCCTCCCAAGAGGTAGAGGCATCGATCGCACCCGATGACACTGACAAATAAATTTTGTAAACACAAGACTTACGGACACATACCAATAAACCTGGTTTTTATACCATTTTTCATACCATAACAAAGGGCTGTAAAAATGTTTTTGTATAAACAACCAGGTTTCTGAGTCTTGCAATAGTTCAGCACAGCAAAACTCTACTCAAATCGAGGAGGATTTTAGGTGCAATCAAAACAGCCCCTGCTCGGTTGGCCGCCGCTATCACAAGCATCCACGCGCCATATATAGCAATAGAAAATGCCAGGTTCTACTCCTCGCGAAAGCTTTCCAGGGATGCCAAAAGAGCTGGCAGTCCCGCTAGCGCAGCCGACACCAGAGCCTCATCTTTGTAAACTCGAGATAGCCGAATACGGGTACTTTTAGACGCAGAGGTGAAAGAGCCTCGCCGTTGGGAATTTCCGGTTTCAACCCGCCCTAAATTTTGTGTTTCTCGCGTCACGCCAAACATAGCAGTATCCTCGCAGTATCGTCAATTAATCCCTAAATATGCGCCCGTAAATTTTCTCACGGCTTGCTGTATGTTTCTATTATTACTCAGATAGGTAACAGAGATGAAAGCATGAAATAATTATTCACGATAGATAGGGATCAACTTAAACTGCTTAAGGGCTTTTATTAATTTGTTACACGGCGGGTTTGTTTCAGCCGCCCACGACGACTCAGACACCAGCAACCAAAATCACCGATTTCACAGGAGGAATGCGGATCGATGATGCTAACTCTTAGTGCAGCAACAGTGATAAGTCAAATCAAGCCGACTGTCGAAAGCTTGGGCGACGGAGACTACCGCTACCGAGACTCCTTTGCGCTCGATCGACCTTTTCGAGAAATTCAATTTCGCAAACAAGACAGATACATCACCGGCAGCGATTCCGACAAACGCACGGGCAAAAGTTACTGCTTCCGGGGCATCCCCCAGCACAACAACATTATTAACATCACGGTAGCGATCGAAATTTCCCCAAAAACAGCACAGAAAACCGAGTGGAAATTAGCACCGGGAAACCCCATTAATTTCGACAGGCTTTATCCCCTGCAAGCAGGGCCGGGATTAGAATTGTACAAATGTTTGACAGCATTTTTACCAAAATTGAAGTAATTATATCAAATATGGTGGATTGCACCGGATATCTCTAGGACACGGCTTGGCCCATAGGTGTCAACTTAAGCTTTTAGTCCATCAATATTCCCGCCTACCCGTCAGTCCGCCAGGGGTTGAAACCCCTGTCTAATACCTAAAGTCCTCGCTATGAGGACTAATGAGTTTAAAAAATTTTATTCTCAGTCCTCATAGCGAGGACTTTAGCTTTGAGGCAGGGAATTCATTCCCTGTCGGACTGTCGGACAGTCGGACTGTTTAACGTTAAGTTGACACCAATGGAGACTGCCGTGTCCCTACCCTTCTTTGTGTTAATTTAACCTAAGAACCAGCATTTTCCAATTCTTCCCGCAGCATTTCCCGGTAGACTTTCGGCAAACGAGAACTCATAGAATTGGTTTCAATTCCATATCCCAAACTCGTCCAAGTTCCCGAAAGCATCCGCAACACGTCAGTTAATCTTTCCTGTCGCAACATCTCAGAAATATCAGCTTTCCAAAACTTGCGATCGCTCAACCAAGCATAAACCACAGCATCCTGATCTTCTGGTTCAAAACTGTAATCTTCCCAGAATAAAAAATTAGCACGACGCGCCTGATAGCGCTTAGCCTTCTCCTTCCAAGTCGTAGTCAGAAATTGATACCTGCCCGCAGCGGTAGTACACCTGCCTCGATTCGGGCCATTAACAATCTTCACGCACCAGTCAGGATGGCGGCTCAAATCTAATATGTATTTGCCACCGTAAACAACGTGATAAGGGCGAGCAACATTCGACTCGCTAGCAGAAATAGTACGCATCAGCGCCCGAATATAAGGATCGCCCGTTTTAATAGCCAGCGGCGGGAATTTTCCCCGCCCGCTTACCGACTGCGACAACTGCTGATTTCCCCGCAAACTGTCAACCAAAAAAACACCGCCGCCAATCACAGCGCCGATTAAAAGTATAAATCCGAGGATTTGAATCTCTGCTCGCCTCAGCAAACCTCTTTTGCGACGGCTCAATTTCTCAGCTTCTAGCCAACTCATTTCCATTTCCGAAATTTCCGCCAATTTTCGAGCCGCCCGCATCCGGCGCACCCGAAAATCGTATTGATATAGCGGCGCGGCTACCAGCGTTAGACTCGATAAAACCCCCGCCAATTTAATCATCCAGAAATCTAATTCACCGGCTATGGCAACATTTGTCAGAGTAGATATTCCTGTTAGTAATTGAGCCGGATCGATCGATCGCGCGGGCCAATAAAAAATCGCAAGTTGCACCAACAGCGACAGATTAAAGGCAAAAAAAATCACTACAACAGCATTCAAGCCTTCTCGCAAGTGCGATCGAATACCCGTATGCCGACGCTTGAACTTGCGCGCAACGCGAAAGCGCCCCGGCAGCATAATTAGTAAGGGATTTAAGATTTTGACTGCTAAAAAGTGACAAACAAAGAACACAGGCAACTGAATCAGCCAAGCCGCCAGCAGTAGACTCAGAAAGCCGATATTGTCGCTGACAAAAGGAATGCCCCTGCGAAGGACAAAACTAAAACTCTGAGCGAGAGCAAATGCCCTTAACCACGAAATCGGATAGGGGAACCAAGCTGGCCACTTGAGAGTTTTCATGCTGGGAGAACGAAAGTTTAAGGGCGAATGGTAAAACTATTAAGATTTTGCCAGATTTGGCGATCGGAAAACTGGCAATTCCCCTGCGGTTTGTACTGATGGGACTTGCGCGCTGATGCCCAGAAACCGGGTTTTTTAACCAAAAACTTGCCTAAAACCCTCAATCTCGGTAAAAAAACCCGGTTTCTTTGTTCGCTACCTGGGCCTAAAGAAACCGGGTTTTTTACCTTTGTGCTGGCTGCAACGGGTATTTTCGTGAAAAACCCGGTTTCTGGGCACCCGTGCGTCCTAATTCAATCAAATCACACTGGCAAACAACTCCTCAAAACTCTTTTGCGGAGCCTCCGACTTCGCCACAATTTCCACAACCTTGTTGCGAGAAGTCGGCTGAAACAGCGCCTCCACGCACACTTGGGCTACCTTGGTGCGGGGAATGCTGCTCTCAAACATTTTGTCCGCACCAGTCATGACGATCGCATCTGAATTATCCTCATTTTTGAGGCCGCCCGGACGGACGATCGTATAAGTTAGGCCGCTTTTTTGCAAATACTCCTCGGCTTGTTTTTTCCAAACCAAAATCAGCCAGAACAAATTCAGCGGGTGAAAAAACTGAGAGACGCACAGAGAAGTCACCAGCACAAAATGCTCAATTCCCTTAGCCTTAGCTGCATCCACCAAATTTTTAGTACCTTCAAAATCCACCTTGTAAGGCGCTGTCGGGTCAAAACCAGGGGCCGCCCCTGTCGCACACAGCAATACCGTACTATCGCCGATGGCATCGCCTAGGGAAGTTGCATTTAATACATCCCCAGTCACTAACTCAGCCTCCGGTGGTAAAATTTGCCTCGCTGTGTCTAGATTTCGGACTAAGGCGCGCACGGGAATACCTCGCTTGACCAATTCTGCGACGATGCGGCGGCCAGTCTGACCTGTGGCTCCTGCTACAAATGCTTTCATATGTCGAGTTATGCTGAACTAGGGTAAGTTTTGTTGCTATCAATTTCTCAATTGTAGGGAGGAAACTCCCTTAACACATCCCCAACCCGACCGGTGCGTATTACAGGAGAGTATAGAATGAAGCAAGATTCCGCTGAATATCAAACTTTTGAAGCTTCTGACGAAAATTACTACCCAGATGCGAGTTTCCGACAGCCCGAAAGTGGAAGCGCGGATGCACCAGAGGAAGTTGAGCCGATTTGGTTTCACACGCATTTTGAAGACAGCATGGAGATGTACGCCGATGCGGAGACGGTGGCGAAGCATTTGAACAACCACAAGAGTTGGTTTTGCCAGTGCGCTTCGCCGATGAAGGCCCAGCCGATCGGCGAAAACGGCTATGATTTATTAATCGGGCGTTTTGGGGCTTTCGGCTACCGTGTTGAAGCGAGAATTGGTTTAGAGTTGCTGCCGCCGGATGCTGAAGGCTGCTATTTGATTAAGACTATTCCGGTTCCGAATTATACCTCGCCTGGGTATGAAGTGGATTTTCGATCGGCAATGAAGCTAGGGGAGATACCGTCTCAGGAGTTTGCCGCCGATTGGCCGAGCTCGGAACGTGCTAAGCTGCCGCCTGTGATTACCATTACTAGCTGGAAGCTGGATTTGGCTGTGGGAGTTTGCTTTCCCAAGTTTATTCGATCGATGTCTCAACCTTTAATAGAAAAAACCGGCGATGCGCTTTTGGAAAAAATCATCAAACAAGTTAACCGGCGCTTGACTTATAAAACTCAGGTTGTTTTTCACGAAAGTTTGGGCATTCCTTTTCCGAAAAATCCTAAGAAATATTAAGCATACTTACGCTTTAACCTGTACAGCATTTAAATTGTATGTTAAGTGTGGGATCTCCTGCCCAACCCCTACTCCCCACAAGAGTAAAGATTTATTTGACTCTGCAATTTAAATGCGGATTAGCTTAACTCGCATTTGTAGGGTGTGCACTGCACACCTTACTCATAAGTGCGATCGTCATAACTCATACCCTCGTAGATTTTCGACTTCGGCGTGAGCGCTCAGTCGCACAATTTTAGATTAAATTATGGGGAATAACTGATTGTGTATGGGTTGGGATCGCGAGCCTAAAGTTGCTTTTTTGAAACTGATATCACTTTCTCCGGGTGCTTAGAGCGAGCCTTATGCCTAGGTTTTTGAATCCAACACTTGCTTTACCAGTTAATCCAAATCATCAAGTTATTGCTAATAAAATTTAAGGGTAAAGTCATGATTGCATTTTGACATATAGCAATTCTTGCAAAAGTCGTATTTTTTTTACCCCACGCCAACCCTCCCCGAACGCGCTGGGAGTCCGTAAGAAATTCACAAATGATGCGAGGATTGCTAGATGCTGATTTCTTATCAGTGGAATTAGTTTTTATTATTATGGGTCAATTTAGCACAGGGTTGGACACAATAGTTTCAAGTCAGATGCCCTCAATTTCGACAGTATTGTTATTAAAAGATTCTGCTTCTGTCATTATGCTTTCCCTCCTTATTGCCTCATGATTAAGCAATGTAGGCGACGCAGTTCAAAGCGGGATCCGATCGCCCTCGTAAACTAGCAAGTGTCTCAGATCACAAGGCAGATCGATCGCCCTCACTGCCAAAAAACGTAAAGTTATGTCAGATTAAGTAAGGGGTTATACAATAACTCTTGCCATATCCCTAGAAAGTTATGACAACGAAACTAAGAGCTACACACACAGAGAAAATGGAGAGAGACTTGCACCAGTTGAGGGCAGACCAAGAACTGATTCTCAATCAAGTAGACAATGCGATCGCTCTGTTCGACTCGTCTGATTGCTTAGTTTTGTTTAACAAAAAATTGGCGGGAATCTGGGAACTGTCCCCAGAATGGCTGGAAACAAAGCCGAAGTGCCACTTGCTGTTTGCGGAAATTGTCGATCGGGGTTACTTGTCCCTTCAGCAGTGGCAAGAGTTTCAGCAAGCACTCGAAAAATCTCAGGATGAAAGTTTATCATTTTATTTCGAGCAATCCAATGCGGTTTGTTTGGAGGTGTGCGCCACGATTACCAACAGCGGCGGACGGCTATTTACCTTTCGAGACGTTACGGTATACCGAAACTCCCAAGCTAGCTTGAACGCAGAAGTCAGGCGGCTTAGCTTTCTTTTAGGTTTAACTGAACGCCTGCAAAAGTCTGACAGTTTGCAAGAAATAGGTCAGTTTGCCCTCACCTATTTAGTAGAGGCAATGAATGCAGCTTTCGGAGATGTCAAGGTGATTAACGGCAAGGGAAACGATCGGCAAGCGTCGGGGATTTGCAACCAAGTTTCTAGTCAATTTTTGGCTACTTACGGGGAACCAGTAGTCGCAGGAATGCAAGAATTGCTCGACCAAGGCATTCCCTACGGCATCGGTTTACTGTGGGAAGTGGTGAAAACTGGTAAACCTGTGTTTGTCGAGGATTATGCCCAACATCCCAATGCCGTGCCGGAATTTCGGCATCCGGGAATCGGACAACTGGGTATTTTTCCGATCGCAGCTACCAACGGCACAATCATCGGAGTGCTGACGCTGGAGTCCCGCAACATCAAAAAACTGCAAGCCGCCGTCCACCAAGACGTACTCGAAGCTGCTTGCCGGACTCTGGGGGCGGCGATCGAGCGGGCTCAGACACAAGAGAACTTGCGCCAAGTTAATGAAGAATTAGAGTATTCTTCTCAGTTGAAATCCGAGTTTTTAGCCTCAATGTCCCACGAATTGCGGACGCCTCTCAACAGCATTCTCGGCTTTTCTGACTTGCTGCTGCGGCAAACGGCCGGACAGTTGAGCGATCGACAAATCAACTATGTAGAACTGATCGAAAAAAGCGGTCAGCACTTGTTGCAGCTAATCAACGATATTCTCGATCTTTCTAAAATTGAAGCCGGGAAAGTAGAACTCAACTTACAGCCTGTTCGCGTTCAAGAACTGGCGACAGACTGTATGAAAATGATGCAGCCACGGGCAGACAAAAAGCGGATCGGTTTGTCTTTAGAACTCGACAACCGTATTACTAAAGTTTGGCTCGACGAACGGCGAGTGCGACAAATTGTGATTAATTTACTTTCCAATGCCATCAAATTTACCCCCGAACAGGGACAAGTTAAACTCAGCGGGCGTCTGGCCTACGGCAGTGAAATAGACGGCGACTACCGACCGGATTGTTCTCCTATAAATGCCAGCACTCCTTATTTTTGTTTTGAGGTAAAAGACTCCGGCATCGGCATTCCTCAAGACCGCTGGCACTTGCTATTTCGACCTTTTCAACAGGTGGATTCTTCCCTGACTCGGAGGCACGAAGGTACAGGTTTGGGTTTGGCTTTGACTAAGCGTTTGGCAGAATTGCACGGGGGAACTGTTTCTTTTCAATCTGTTTGCGATCGGGGAAGTCTTTTCCGCGTTTGGCTGCCGTTGACGGAGATGCGTCAACAGTTGGGAAACTTTGCTTCTTGTGCTTTGGATACCAAGTTAGTTCCTGCTTCTGCGATCGCTTTACCAATTGCCAGCAAGCGAATTTTGGTTGTTGAAGACCAGCTTTTTAACCAAATGTTAATTTCTGAGGTGATGGAATTGGAGGGGTACGGGGTAGAGATACTCGCGGATGGGAAGGCGATGGCCGATCGTATTCTCGCAGCCTCTGCAGCCCCGGAGTTGCTGCCGGATTTGATTTTGATGGACATTCAGTTGCCGGATGTTGACGGCTTTGAGTTGATGCGCCGAGTTAAAGCAGATCCTGTCTGGGATTCGGTACCGATGATTGCGGTGACGGCGATGGCTATGCCCGGTGACAGTGAGCGATGTTTGGAAGCAGGCGCTTCTGGTTATTTGAGCAAGCCGCTGGATTTGAATTTGACGATCGCTACTATCCGTTCTTTTCTCACTTAAACAGCATTTATACAAAGCTTGTCAAAGTAACTGTTAGCTTGCACGGGATGAGAAAAGCTTGTCCATCAAAGTGCCAATAAAAATTTGCTTGAAATGATTTAGACGCGCTATATAATAGATGATGACGGGATTCAGACATCTAGAAAATATCATAATGATAGCTAATGCACGTTATCAGTCGGAAAAAATTAAGAGACTACTGCCAAAGTCACGCTGATTCCTGCGAAGCGCTCGATGACTGGTATAAAATTGCCAGTAAAGCAGCCTGGACTAATCTTGTTGAAGTTCAAGCTGTTTATCTCAAAGCTGAAGCAGTTGGAAATTTTACAGTTTTTAATATCAAAGGAAATAAATATCGCTTAATCGCGAGTATTAACTATGAGAAGCAAATTATTTATATAAAATACGTTTTCACTCACGCCGAGTATGACAAGGAAACCTGGAAAAATGACTATTACTTTTGATCTAAAAATTTACAGTAGCTTGCTCTCTCAATATCAGCCTCGAATTATCAAAACTGAAGAGGAAAACGAGATATTTTTGAAAATTGTTGAAGAATTACTCTCACGTCCAAATCAGACTCCAGAAGAAGATGCGCTGTTGGAATTGCTGGTAAAACTGATTGAGGATTTTGAAGATCGGCACTATCAACTTAATACATCAACGCCCAAGTCAAGGTTGCTGCATTTAATGGATGCTCGGAGTCTAGAAGCAGAGGATTTAGTAGAAATTATGGGTTCAAGTGAGGCGGTAGTTGAGGTAATTAACGATCGGCTAGAAATCAGCAAGAAACAAGCTGAGGCTTTGGGGAGGTTTTTTCACGTCGATCCGGGGTTGTTTTTGTTCAATTAAGCGATCGCACTCTGTAATGTCTCGGAGGGCGATCGCATCCAAGTGGATTGATTTGATGAGGGTGGGGGCGATCGCACCCCTCCTATAAAAATGAACAAGCGATCGCACTCACTCCTCAAAAGAACCATCCCCAAGCAATTCCAACAACTCATCCCAAGAACAGCCAAATGTTTCCTTAATACGGCTAACTGGGTCTATTTCTATCTTCGCCATTGGCTGCATTGCATAACGGCGAACGGTAGTGTATGTGACACCAGAACGTCTGCTTAGTTCGTTAAGGCTCCAGTTCCGCTCTTCGCAAAGCTCTTTGACTCTAACTTTTACTCGATACATACCCATTAGCTTATGAGTATTTCAGTGTCAGAACTAGAACTTTCACACCTACGTATTTAAGCATACGCATTGACGTATATGCGCTAGCGCTATAAAATGAATAATCAAGTCAAAAGCCAGCGCCTCTACCTACCAAGTGTCCGCGCTGGCTCTGGCTCCCTTTTGCAATGGAGATAAACCAATTATGACCTATAAAGAGTGCCTCAAGCCTTGGGCGGTTGCCCGTTTGCTTCCCAATTTGCAATGGGCGATTGTCGGGCGATACCGCAATCGATCGGACGCTGACGGACATCTTCAGTTGTGTCGCCAGCGAGTCCCCGATATCCGATTGAAAGTTGTGTTTGCTTTGCCCGATCGCACTGATTTGACACCTCATGGCCGATAACCGATCGTAGGAATCGGTTTTTTAGACAGAACTTACGCCAGGGCCGACAAAGAAACCGGGTTTTTTACCTAATCTGCGGACTACAGCAGAGGATTTTCGTAAAAAAACCCGGTTTCTGGCCACCCGTGCGTCCAAGACTATTAGGGAAAAAGAAAACAGCCCCACGTGAGGCTGTCTTCGATCGCACTATTGTATTTGCCACTGCTGGGCCTCCGACTTTTCCAACTGCCACTAATGCTGGGTTCACTGCCACAGAGGTGTAATTTATTACATTTCATGATGCGAAACGCTAAACTCAATAGTAGATAAATTTTAGATTGAATGTAAAATCAACTTATATTAACCTAACTCAACTATTTCGGCGATCGATCGGGGACATCTCTTTTCAGAAACGAGGGGAAAGACTAAAGAACACAACACAATCAGTTCTGGACGCTATTAGACTAAAGAAACCGGGTTTTTTACCCCGATTAAAAGTCTGTATGCAGTATTTTCGGAAAAAATCCGATTTCTAGGCGATCGTGCGTCAATCCTAGCTAAATACCTAAATCCTTTGTCCTTGCCGATCGGTGGCCAAACTTTACCTATCATATTCCATGTCAAACAAGTCGCCCTGCATCATGTTGGTTGATGACGAGCCAGCTAATCTTATTTTACTGGAAGAGTTATTGCACCTAAAAGGATACGCTACAGTATCAGCGCTATCTGGCCATGAAGCGCTCTCGCTTGCCCGCGCCTCTCGACCCGATTTAATTTTACTAGATATTATGATGCCGGAGATGGACGGTTTTGATGTGTGCGATATCCTACGGAAGGATACGGAATTGCAAACTGTACCGGTGATTTTTTTAACTGCCCTCGATGACGATATATCTCGCATCAAAGGGTTAGAAATGATGGCAGATGATTATTTGACAAAGCCTTTTAACAGTCGCTTGTTGCTGGCGAAAGTGGAAAATATTTTGCAGTTGAGTCAAATGCGATCGCAAGCAGTATCTTCCCAATTCCACCAGCAGGTAAAAGAGCAAAGCAAACGCCAAATCGCCGCAGCTTGGGAAGCCAACGAATATCTGTCAGAAAAATTTCAGCTATTTGTGCCAGAGCAACTTCTCGAACGAATTGCGCCGCAAGGAATAGAATCTATTCAGTTGGGCAATGCCACAGAAGAAGAGCTGACTGTTTTATTTTGCGACATTCGCGGGTTTACTGCGATCGCCGAATCTCAACAAGCTCGCGAGACTTTTGAATGGTTGAACGCTTTTTTTACTAAAATGAACGAGTGCATCACGTCTCACGGCGGGTTTATTGACAAATACCTAGGCGATGCAATCATGGCAGTATTTGACCAGCCAAATTCTCACGCCATGAATGCGATCGAAGCCGCAGTAGCAATGCAAGAAACCTTGCAAGAATTTAATGCCAGTCGCCACCAATACAATTTAGAATCTCCCGTCAATATTGGTACGGGAATTAACACAGGTATCGGCATGATCGGCACTTTAGGTTCCGATCGCCGCATGGACTCTACAGTCATCGGCGATGTGGTAAATACAGCTTCTCGGTTAGAAAATTTAACTAAAATATACGGCTGCCAAATTATTGTTAGCGAAAATGCCATTGTTCATGCGAGAGAATTTCTAAATGGCATAAGTTCCAACTCCCACTCAAAAGAAAGTCTATTATTAAAGTGCGACTTAGAAATGGAAACACAGGAGAGTATTATTTCTACTTCTGGGGCGACTGCTGCTGACAGCCATTTGCCCAGCAACAATTATTACTATCGCTGGATCGATCGAGTAACGCCGCGCGGCAAACAGCAAGCTATTGAAATCTACGAAATCTGGGCAGCCTCTTGTCCCGACTCTGAGGCAAAGCAGCTTACCCAGGGTTTATTTGACAAAGGAATTCAAGGATGGCAATCCGAAAGATTTGTCGCAGCCTTGGGATATTTTCAGCAACTAATCGAACAAAACCCTGCTGATACAGTCGTCAGTTTTTATATCAATCGCTGCCAGGAAAAACTAGGTTTTATACCTGTAAGTAAGCGCTCAGAAATCAACTAAATAGAACCAGTTCGTACTGAGGATTTCAGTCCTATTTCTTACGGCAAATACTAGCTCATAAAGATTTAACTTTTAGGGCGGGCGAGAAGCCCAACCCATACTTCCCACAAGAGTTTAGAACTCTGGAAAAAGTCGCTAACTATCGTGAATTAAATAACTTACAAATTTAATTGTTATTGTGGGATGGGCTCTTATAGCCCATCCAAAAAGGACGGGCTATAAGAGCCCATCCCACTTTCAAGAGTGGAAGTTATTTAATTCTCATTCCTAACTATCGTGAATTGTATCTGCGTTGCGTCTGTGATTTCCCTATTACTGAAAGATTTATGCCATAAGTCTACTCTAATTTTAGACCATCAAACAGCGGTCAAAACTTGCTCTCTCAACTTTCCGATCAACTCATTCACCCCCCCCGCATTCAAACGGTAACTCAGAGGATGACCGATTAAATAAGCCGAACTTTCAAACAAAACATCAATTTCCACCAAACCATTTTCTCGCAAAGTTTTGCCAGTCGAAACCAAATCCACAATTGCCTCCGACATACCCGTAATAGGCCCCAATTCCACAGAACCGTAAAGCGGCACAATTTCCACCGGCAAATTCAAATTGTGAAAATATTCCCTTGCACAGTGTACGAACTTAGAAGCAACTCTCCCGTGAGGAGGCAAATCCACCGTTCGTCGATAAGAACTAGATTCCTTCACCGCCACAGACAGCCGACACTTGCCAAAATTTAAATCAATTAAATTGGCAACTTTCGGCTTTTTTTCCCGCAAAACATCATAGCCAGCAATCCCCAAATCCGCTTGACCGTATTCCACATAAACAGGTACGTCGTGCGTCCTTACTAGCAAAGCTTTGGCAGTGCCCGTCGGGTCATAAATTTGAAGTTGTCGGTTCGAGGAATCGAGAAAAGCACTGAAGTCTAATCCAACCGATTTAAACAGCCGAATGCTATCTCCTAACAGTCCGCCTTTGGGAAGTGCAACAGTAATCATGTCAATTTTTAGAGGGTAAATTTCTTAATTTGGGAAGGGGGCGATCGCGGTCTAAGCAGAAACAGCTTTTACCAAACTCAGAATAACACATAGAGTTCATAGCAAAAAATAAATTTCGGGTATTGCTCGATCCTTGATTTGAGGATATATTATATTTAGTAATTTTTTATTTAGTCACTTTTTTCAATGGCGGTCGGTATGGAAAATAATCAAGAATTTGAAGAAAATTTTCACAGTGTAGACCAGGATTCCCTGAAAAAGATTACAGTAGATGAAATCCTCTCAGGCGGTGGTGTAGAGAGGGAGGAAATGGACTATACAGTAGCTGTACCTAGCGCTAACCAGGCAAGGGTTCCCAGGGACAGAGGCTTCTCCTCTCATGTGAAATCAAGCGTTTTCGATCGCGCCCCCCGATCGAAGTTTGCAGAAAAACGCGGAACGCTGGGAGGCTGTTAATTTGACAACTCTGGGCCCTAGAAGGGCAGAGATTCTTGTATCATTCAGTCCACTTAGGATCGCGAATTAAATAACTTACAATTTTAATTGTTATTGTGGGATGGGCGTCCCGCCCGTCCGTTTTGGACGGGCGGGACGCCCATCCCACTTTCAAGAGTGGAAGTTATTTAATTCTCATTCCTTAATAAGTACAGCTTCCTGTACTTACCGCAAGATGGTTCTGTCCTCAAGCTTCCGACTCATTGCAGAGTCTTGTTCCCGTGTGCCCCACGGTACAATTCAAAACCCAAAATACTGGTTTCTAGGCGTACTTGTTGCTCGAAGTTTTTACCCGCGCCAGCTTTTCTGCGCTCAAGCCCATAACTTCAGTTTTCAAGGTGCGTTGCCTTCAGGCGACTGGGTTTTTAATGTGGTTGAATACCCTAGCCACATTACAATATTATCATGACCAAGAATAAAAAGTCGTCCTAGAAGGACGGGGCTTTAGACCCAATTTTTTGGTAAAATGCTTGCAGAGGCTGGTGCAGAAAACGGGCCGATCGCCCGATCGCCATTGTGTCTCACGGCTTTGTATATTCAACTCTAAAACTTAAAATTGCACGGACGATCGGAAATAGCTGACAGCTACATTATGACCAAATTGACTCTGGTAATCGGCAACAAAAATTATTCCTCTTGGTCGCTGCGCGCTTGGCTGGCGATGAAACAAGCTGGACTGGAATTTGCCGAGGTGAGAATCCCCTTAGACTGGCCGACAACCCATGAGGAAATTCGGCGCTATTCTCCTTCGGGAAAAGTGCCAGTTTTAATCGACGGCGACTTGAAAGTGTGGGAATCTTTAGCAATTTGCGAATACGTTGCAGAACGCTTTGCAAATGATTTGTGGCCGACAGATGTAGCCCAACGGGCGATCGCCCGTTCCATCTGCGCCGAAATGCACGCGGGTTTCCAAAATTTGCGCGACAATATGCCGATGGACTGCCGCAACCGCTATCCGGGAGAAGGGAGGACTCCCGGTGTAGAAGCAGAGATCGATCGCATCTTTGCCATTTGGCGCGAATGCCGTCAAAAATTCGGAACAGGTGGCAATATGCTATTCGGAAAATTCACAATTGTTGACGCTATGTTTGCCCCCGTTGTGATGCGTTTTGTCACCTACGGAGTCAAATTAGATTCAGTAACAAAAGCTTATGCGGATGCGATTTTGGCCTTGCCTGCCATCCAGGAATGGGTAGCAGCAGCTTACAGCGAAACGGAAAGTATTCCACACATGAAAATCTAGGAAAAATCAGTTTACTTAAACTCAAATCTCAAATTTGAAATCAGGATGCGGATTCTTTTAGTTGATGATGAAGTTGAGTTGACTGACCCTTTGAGTCGAGTTTTAACGCGCGAAGGTTATACAGTTGATGTGGCATTTGACGGGGCAAGTGGCATCAATTTAGCAATGCAGGGCAATTACGATTTGCTAATTTTGGATTGGATGCTACCGAGACAAACCGGACTGGCAATTTGCCAGAAATTGCGATCGCAAGGACGGAATACGCCAGTGCTATTTCTCACCGCCAAAGATACCGTAGACGATCGCGTACAAGGACTCGACGCCGGTGCAGACGACTATTTAGTCAAACCTTTTGAACTGCGAGAATTGCTAGCCAGAGTCCGCGCCTTGCTGCGGCGGCCTCCTACTTTTGATGCCGAGGTTGCTGTCGGGCGGCTGCAAGTTGCAGATTTACAGCTAGACTACGACAATCAATTAGCTTATCGGGGCGATCGTACAATTGACTTATCAGAAAAAGAATGTCAGTTATTAGAATACTTAATGCGCCATACCGGTCAATTGCTAACACACGAACAAATCCACCAGTATTTGTGGAGTGAAACAGAAAAACCCAGCAGCAATGTATTAGCCGCTCAAATTCGCCTCCTGCGCCGCAAAATAGAAGCCCCGGGCGAATCTGTCCTAATTCACACAGTCTATGGCAGAGGCTATCGCTTTGGAGAAGCCAATTAAAAATCATAGAAATTGTACAAAAATCATTTTTACTTCTTCCCTCTTCCCTCTTCCCTCGGACTGACATCCATTACATCCGTTACATCCGTTACATCCGTTACATAATCCGTTGCCGAACTTCCTTTTTCCTGGGGCTATATTATCTATTATCGGGAAAGTGTGCACCCTAAACCAGCCTTTACGTATCTTGACAAACCAAAGTAATTACTGTCACCTCCGGGGGACAAAATAGTCTTCCCGGCGCATAAGTTCCCAAACCGCGATTCACGTACAGCAAATTACTCCCAACCCGATGCAAACCGCTAGCCCATTCCCAGTGAGTAACTACTCGATCCCAAGCCGACAGAAAAGGAATGAACTTTCGGATTCGTTTAGGAATAAAATAGCCAATTTTTCTGACCCAAGCGTACAAAGGGCCGATACCAGGAATAACGATTTGACCGCCGTGAGTGTGCCCAGAAAACTGCAAATCAATCCGCCAATTTTGCAGATTTTCAGCAGTATCAGGATTGTGAGACAAGACAATCCGAGGAATTGCGGGATTTATGGATGCCATTACAGGTTTAGGCGCAAAATCGCCCGACCAAAAATCTGCTAACCCAACTAAAGCCAATTCAGACCCCAAAGGATAGATTGCTTCGTTGTACAAAACCCGAATTCCGACGCTATTTAAAGCATTAGTAACCTCGGTTTTTGCCCTTGGCCAATAGTGGTCGTGATTGCCCAAAACCGCGTAAATTCCTACCCGACTTTGCAAGTTTTTCAATCGCTGCACTAAGCCGTAAATAGGTGCGGGGTCGTAGCTAATAAAGTCACCGGTTAAAAAAATTAGGTCTGGTTCAGCTTCATTTGCCGCAGCAATCGCCTCTTCTAGCAACCATTCCGACAGCCGCACCCCGTCATAGTGAAAGTCCGTAAGCTGTACAATTTTAGTACCGGATAGATTTGCTGGAAGATTGGCGATTGGTATTGTTAAATGCTCTACTCGCAGTTTCCCAGTTAATAACCTGTGCATAAATCTAAAGTTTATTGATGACAGAGCGCCACCTCTAGCTTAGCAAATAAACAAGCAAGACTGCCAAACTAGATATTCTTCCCTTTTCCTTATATTCTCTGACTAATTACTACATTCAGGGACGCAAAAAGTCGGATTTACTCAAGAAAATTGAAAAAGAAATGCCCAATCTTCAGTTAGGCTTTCTTGCAAAATTGTTTGGGTTTTACGCCCCCAACTACTACAGCATTTTTATAAAAAAATGACAAGCGAAATCCCCATCGCATCGGCTTACCACGCGGGGATTGCCCCTACCAAACACTATCTCATCACTAATGATTTATTACTAAGGATCGCGAATTAAATAACTTACAATTTTAATTGTTATTGTGGGATGGGCGTCCCGCCCGTCCACTCATGACGGGCGGGACGCCCATCCCACTTTCAAGAGTGGAAGTTATTTAATTCTCATTCCTAAGTAAATGGAAATAAACATGGCGTAGGGGAGGCAGAGTTTTGCATTAATAATAAACTGGTGGCTAGTATAGATCATTGCCTTACCCGCCCCTAATATTTTTTATTGTTTGTCGAGTCTGCCTACTTCTTAACTAATAACTTTTGACGAAAGTCGCTTCTTCTCAATATATTGCTGGTGGTAATCCTCTGCCATATAAAATTCCCCAGCAGGTTTGATTTCCGTGGCAATATCTTTGTCGTATTTACCGGAAAGTTGTAATTTTTGTTTGGAGGCGCGAGCGGCTTTTTCTTGTTCGGAATTGTGATAAAAAATCACCGACCTGTACTGTTCGCCTCTGTCGGGGCCTTGGCGATTGATTTGGGTAGGATCGTGACAATTCCAGAATACATCTAGCAGTGCTTCGTAACTCACCTGCGATCGATCGTACTCTATCAGCACAGATTCAGCGTGACCGGTGACTCTGGCGCAAACATCCAGGTAGCAGGGATTCGGCCAGTGGCCTCCTGTGTAGCCCGCAGCAGTCGAGACGACACCCGCAACGGCGCGAAACTTGTGTTCAACTCCCCAAAAACAACCGGCGGCAAATGTGGCTTTTTCCATCGTGTTACTCATCGTATTGAGATAAAACTTGGCACTAAATTATGGTTGACATATTCCCATAAGTGTGCATTCCCAAACTAATCGCGGCTGTACGTAGTTTAACAAATATTGTCGTGCTTTCTCCAAGGGCTCTAGGGGCGATCGACTAATTCCCCCTGCCAAAAATTGCTGCCAGTAACAGTGTTGTAAATAATCGATTAACCACAACTGAGATTCAGTATCTAAAGTTTTATCAATTTCCTTTGCCAATTCCAAAGCAGACCGCAGATTTTGAGGCAACTGCTTCACCTTTTGCAGCAAATCATCGGGTATTGATTGCAGTTGCTGCCAAATAGAAATCGCCTCCCCAGGACTGCCCTGAGCCATCCCCAGTACCTCGGAATGATTCAAAATCTCCGCGAATCCCGCTTGCTGCAAAACTTGTGCCATTGCTTCGGGATTCAGCCGAGAAAACGAAATTTTTTGACAACGCGAAATTAAAGTTGGCAGCAAAAGTTCCACTGTCGGAGCAATTAAAATTAGGGCTGCTTTTCCCGGTTCTTCCAATGTCTTCAATAAGCCGTTAGCGGCTCCCTCAGCCATTGTTTCTGCTTGTTCCAACACTACGACTGAACGTGCTGCTTCTAGCGGCGGTCTGCTGAGAAAATTACTGATTTCTCGAACTTGTTCTAAACGAATTTGTGGTGGTGCTTTCCGCTTTAAACCGGCTTCCTCTGCTTCCTTTGGCGTAAGCCGTTTGCCTTGGTTCATATAAGTTGGTTCTACCCAAAGTAAGTCTGGATGATTTCGCTGTCGCACGCGATTTTGCACGGAGGCTATTAGTCTGGTTTCGGGAATATTGGCTGAGAATAAAAGCTCGATGAAACACTGAGCGGCTAAACTTTTGCCGATGCCGTTAGAGCCGACAAATAAATAACCAGGAGCAATTCGGTTTCGCTCGACTGCTTGAGTTAGCAATTCTACTGCTCGCTCTTGTCCGATTAATGATGTAAAATAATTCATGTGACAGTATTCAGTTGACAGTATTCAGTTGACAGTTGACAGAAGGAAGTGGACAGAAGGAAGTTATGGTAGGGTGCGTCAGGGGCGCTGAATGTAATGACTACCTCTTCAAGAATTTTGCCCCGCTACCCTATGATGAGTTAGTTACAACTGAAATCTTGCACCATTCTCAACAAGCTGTAGGGGCGGGTTCACTCTTGAGCCTCGGAAAGTAGCAGACAGGTTAAAAAACCCGCCCCCACCCCACCCAAAAGCCCCAATTGACATTGCTGCAAGATGTCAGTTACAACGAAGAAACCGGGTTTTTCCTCTACCTTGAGGATTTTTAGCAAATATTTCGTAAAAAACCCGGTTTCTGGCTATCTATGTAAGCTTACTTTTCAGAATTGGTATTATTTAAATATCCCCAACCTTCTAACCGGCGAGTTACAATAGCTTGAATTTCCTGAGCGACTTCATATTCAGGCCGATCGGCATTTATGCGAACAATTCGAGATTTATTTGCCTCGGCTAACTCCGAAAAACCTTGCTGCACAAGGCGGTGAAACTTCAAATCCGCTTGCTCGATCCGATCGCACCCTCCGCGAGCCCTTACCCTCGCCAAACCCTCCTCCACATCAATATCCAGCCACAAAGTCAGATCGCTTTCCAAGCCGCCGGTGGCAATGTCATTCAACTGCTTAATTAAATTTAAATTAAGACCGCGGCCGTAGCCCTGATAAGCGATCGTAGAGTCAGTAAAGCGATCGCATAAAACAATCGTTCCCTTAGATAACTCGGGTTTGAGAAAAGTTTCGACGTGTTGAGCGCGATCGGCCGCGTACATGAGTAATTCTGCTCGATCGGATACAGATTCGCCCCCATCTTGTTTCAGCAGCAAATGTCGCAGTCCCCTTCCCAGCTCAGTACCCCCCGGTTCGCGAGTAGCCACCAAGCGGACTCTCAGAAAGCAACTTACTTGCAGGAACTGTATCAAGCGCTGCATTTGCGTAGTTTTACCCGCACCTTCAACCCCCTCAAACACGATAAGTTTGCCTTTCATTGCCCTAACTTTCCACCTGAATAAAATAAATCCATATTGTTCTGTGCATCTGTTCTAGGTTCGGTATGATAATAAAGTCTAAATGCCTCACGGCTGGAGTTGTCTATGGCTCGCTATACTGGTTTTTTTATCGTTGCCGTTCCGATCGACCGTCTCCGTCAATCCCTGATTGAAATTTTAGAGTCATGCAATCTTGATATTATCTACAATACAGGAGATTCCGTCATGGCTCGCGAGCTTCCCGGTCAAGTTTCCATTGCCAAACTTGTCACCGCAGAAGTCCTAATTGAGAAAAACACGGCCAGCGACTCAGAGGTTCGCATGAACTTCGTGATTAAAAACGAAGAACTGCCCCTGCAAACCAACAACCACTGCCGTCAAATGTTCGAGCTAGTGAGTCGTTCAATTATGAACAACAATAACTGGCGACTTTTGGAAAGTATGGCACTCTAGCCATCAGTCAGTCGAGTTTACATTTTAGATTTTAGAGTGACTCCACAGATAAATCTGGGGCCTCGAACTAACGTCGAAACTTCTTTGGTCTCGACTCCTGGTGTGGGGGGCTTGTATCCGTCTTGGTATGAGGCCATTAGTCATTAGTTTCTAGCTAATGACCGATGGCCTCCGACTTTTATATGCAATCCCTAAACTTAAGCTCGAAATCCCCGGCGCAAAAACAAAGAATTTGTCACCACGCTAACAGAACTAAACGCCATAAATGCTCCAGCCGCCGCAGGACTGAGTAGAATTCCGGTTGCAGGCAGCAAGATACCTGCGGCTACCGGAATTCCCAGAGTATTGTAACCAAAAGCCCAAAATAAATTTTGGCGAATCTTATTAAAAGTAGCGCGCCCCAGCTCGATCGACTCAACAACATCCATCAAAGCATTTCGCATCAGCACAATTTGAGCAGTTTCAACTGCCACATCAGTGCCGCAGTGCAAACCGATACCGACATCAGCTTGAGCCAAAGCCGGCGCATCATTGATACCATCCCCCACCACAGCCACTTTACAGCCTTGGGCTTGCAAAGTCGCGATCGCCCTCGCCTTCCCCTCCGGCCGCACCCCGGCCAAAACATCAGCCGCCGCCAAACCTAGCTGCTGCGCCGTCACCGCCGCCGCAGACGGCGTATCCCCCGTCAGCATCATCACCCGCAATCCCATGCCCCGCAAACGTTCCACCGTCGCCTTAGCATCCGGCCTCAGAGTATCTTTTAGGCCGATTACCCCCAGCAAAACGCCCCCAGAAGCCACGTAAACCGCCGTTTTGCCTTGCAAAGACCCCGACAATTCCGTCGCCACAGCGACCCCCTGCTCCTTCATCCACTCAGCATTCCCCGCGAACACCCGCCGGCCCTCCACCAAAGCCGAAACCCCCAAGCCCGGTTCCGTGCAGAAATCCTCAGCAGCTAGCAGCGGCAAACCTTGCTGTTGAGCTTCCAGCAAAATCGCTGCCGCGATGGGATGAGAAGCGCCCCTTTCCACCGCCGCCGCAATTTGCAGCAGTTTTGAGTCAATTGTGGAACAGGCATCT
>NZ_JAUBUY010000003.1:0-93958 GCF_036705565.1 Microcoleus sp. AT8-B5 | reverse complement strand
TGCCTGTTGCCAGAAACCCCATCAATTGTGGAACAGGCATCTTGCCTGTTGCCAGAAACCCCATCAATTGTGGAACAGGCATCTTGCCTGTTGCCAGAAACCCCATCAATTGTGGAACAAACATCTTGCCTGTTTCCAACATTAATATCCGAGTTCAAATCCCACTCCGAATTCTGGAAAATCGGCAAATAATCTGTGAGTGTGAGATTTCCGGTTGTCAGAGTGCCAGTCTTATCAAAAACCACCGTATCTAATTGATGCACCCGTTCTAAAACATCACCACCGCGAATTAAAAGCCCGCGCTCCGCCCCGATGCCAGAACCGACTAAAATTGCAGTTGGGGTAGCCAATCCCAAAGCGCAAGGACAAGCAATAACTAAAACTGCGATCGCCAATTTCAAACTTAACAGCAAAGGCGATTGATAATGGATAATTGGCAATTCATTTCCCATATTCATTGCCCCGTGTCCCATAATATCCATTGCCCCGTGTCCTAAAAGCACAGAAGGCCAAATATGAGTGCCCGCAAAATACCAAAATAGGAAAGTTAAAACCGATATCCCCATCACCCCATACACAAAATATCCCGCGACAGTATCAGCTAAATTTTGAATCGGCGCTTTGCGAGTTTGGGCTGCCTGCACCAAAGCCACCATTTGAGCTACAGTTGTTTCCTTACCGGTGCGAGTTGCCCGCATCACAACTGCCCCGGATTTATTGATAGTTCCGGCGACAACTGTATCTCCTGGTTGCTTCAAAACCGGCATTGATTCGCCAGTCAGCATCGACTCATCTATGGTTGTTTTGCCTTCGCAGACTTCACCATCTACCGGTATTTTTTCCCCTGGCAAAACTTGCAGCCATTCTCCGACTCGGACGCGATCGGCAGGAATTTCAATGTATTGTGGATCGTAGACTTCTGATGTCGAGTTTAAAGGCAATTCTTCCGATCGCAAATCTAAAGTCGCGAGTTTAAAATCTACTAAGCGGGCTTTCGCCGGTTGCAATGCGATTAAAGCTTGCAAAGCTGATGCAGCGCGCCGTCTGGCTTGCTGTTCGAGAGTTTTGCCCAACAAAATAAAGCCCAGCAGCATCACCGGTTCGTCAAAAAAGCACTCCCATCCCATCCGTGGAAACAGCAGCGCCGCGTTGCTAGCGGTGTAAGCTGTAACAGCGCCTAAAGCTACCAAAGTATTCATGTTGGGTGCATTTCGCCACAAACTGCGGCACCCATCAACGATAATCGGGCGGCCCGGTAGCAGCAAAGCTAGGGTGGCGAGTCCCCAGTGAAACCAAATATTGCTGAGAATTGGGGCTTTTGTGCCGAGTACGTGACCTAAACCGGATAGAATAATTAGGATAAGGGCGATCGTCAATTGCTTGATTTGCTGTCTAATTTCTTGTCGCCGTCGTTCAATTGTTGCCGCTTCTGCTTCCCGCTGATTTTCACCACAACGAGACTGAGAGGGAAATCCATTATCAGTCAACTTTTTCGCTAAAGCTTCTGCATCGACAGCCCCCGGTTGACACTCAACCGTCGCGACTTCTACGGCCAAGTTAACGCAAGCGGAAATGACGCCTGAATACTGCATGAGTTGGCGTTCCACAGCTTTCGCGCAGCCGGCACATTTCATCCCGCCGACATCGAAAGTAACAAGTTCAGGCGGTGATTCGTTAACTGGTAGGATTTCTGGTTGAATTTCAGGGATTGTTTTGGGGAAAAATTGCATGTTTTTTTTTGGTATAGATTAGAATATTTGGGTAGTTCTGAAAGGGTTTAATGCAGTGTTGAGACAAATGTCTATATTTTTATCATAGATAAATTTGGTGGCATCTTCCCAAAGTGTTAGTTTTTTTTAATTCTTATTAGTTCCAGGCGGTTAAATCCTTATTCCGGCGGGGGTTTCAGCCACTAATGGAAGGCGGGTTTAATGCTAAAACACGCTTGGGACACTGCATTGCCGTTTCGTTATTTGATAAGCTGTTACGCATCTAAATT
This sequence comes from Microcoleus sp. AT8-B5, assembly GCF_036705565.1. Classification (NCBI taxonomy): domain Bacteria; kingdom Bacillati; phylum Cyanobacteriota; class Cyanophyceae; order Oscillatoriales; family Microcoleaceae; genus Microcoleus; species Microcoleus sp. AT8-B5. The sequence continues at coordinate 91,959 of NZ_JAUBUY010000003.1, read as the reverse complement.
GTATTTTTGGGCGGGCGGGACGCTAGGGCCCCTACTCCCCACAAGAATTTGCTCGAATTTGATTGTCAAATGTAGATGCGCCTCAGCTTATAATGAGCCAATTGCCTAGTTAGTATCCAGCTTTTATTTGACGAATTTAGCTATGACAGAAACACCAAAATTTTATATTGTCAAACGTCCTGCGGGTAATTGCGAAATTTTGCCGTTGGCGGAGCCCTCGCAGAGGATCGCGCAACTCGAAGAACAAAACCCCAGTATTATTGAAAAGTGGGGCCCTTACGATTCGCCCGAAGATGCCATCGCCCGCCGCATCGGTTTAATTCGCGCCGGCAAATGCCAACCAACCTAATTTTAGATTTTAGATTTTAGATTTTAGATTGAAGATTGAAGATTGAAGATAAGAAGGACTAAAGTCCTCACTACAAACCAGGTTCGTAGTGAGGACTTTAGTCCTTCTTTACTGAAGTTTTTGTGACTAAAAACTACTTGGATTTAGCCGGTGCCGCACTCGGTTTTGCTTGCGCCGCATTCGGCTTAGCTGGCGCAGCATTCGGTTTCGCCTCCGCCTTATTGTTCCCTGTTTTACCAGTAACTTGCTTTGTCAAAACTTCCATAGCTTTCGCATATTGCGGATCGGCAGTCGTAGCAATTTTATCGCGATCGCGCCTCAATTCCTGTTTTTGAGCCTCGGTGAGTTCTACCTTAAAATCCGGTTCAATCCCGGCCTTGTTGATATCAGTGCCGTTGGGAGTAAAATACTTGGCAATTGTCACCGCCAAACCGGCACCATTTCCCACGCCGCGTACTGACTGAACTAAACCTTTACCAAAGGTCTTTGTTCCCACCAAAACCGCGCGTTTGTTGTCTTGCAAAGCACCGGATAGAATCTCGCTAGCACTTGCTGAACCGCCGTCTACCAGTATAACTAACGGTTTGTCTGTGATCGCTCCCTTATTTGCCGTTTGTTTATCAGCCTCACCGACTCGATCGACCGTCGAGACGATCGTACCTTCTTTGAGCCACATCCGAGCAATTTCAATACTTCCGTACAGCAACCCGCCGGGATTGGAACGCAAGTCTAAAATATAGCCCGTCACCTTTTTCTGTTCCAAATCCTTAATTGCCGATCGCATTTCCGATGCAGCATTCGCACTGAACTGATTTAAGCGAATATAGCCGACTTCTCCGATGGGAGTTTTCTGCACCGACTTCCGCACTGGATGAATTTCAATTTTAGCGCGTTTCAGTTTAAAGTCTAATTCCTTGTTTCCCCGCAAAATAGTCAGCGTCACCTCAGTATTCACCTGACCGCGAATCAAACTTACTGCTTGATTCGTATCCATGCCTTCTGTGCTCTTGCCGTCAATCTTAGTAATGATATCTTTTGCCAGAATACCAGCACTAAAAGCAGGGGTATCTTCGATCGGCGAAATCACCACCAACTTCTTAGTTTCCTCATCTTGAGTCAACTGAATCCCAACTCCTGTCAGTTCCCCAGAAGTTTCAACCTGCATATTTCTGAACTCTTGAGGGTCCATAAACCGCGTATAAGGATCATCCAGCTTCTTCAGCATTTCCCGAATTGCTTTGTAAGCTTCGTCGTCGCTGGTATAAGTCCGGTTCAAATAATCATTTCGCACCGCTTTCCAGTCAACCTGGTTAAAAGTGCCATCTACATAACTTTTGTCAATAATTTGCCAAACTTCATCAACTAACTCTTTAGGGCTTCCCCGAAAAGAAGCCAGAGATTTAGAACTGCAACCAGTGTTCGCAAGAGTTACAGCAGTGAGTACCACCGCTGCTGCACTTAGAACAAGCCCTCGTTTTGTTATAACCATTTGTCTGACGCGCGGGACGAAAAGAGTTCAGAATAATTACGCTCAATCTAACACAGGCAAGGCCCGCTCGCGTTTGGCGTACATATATTTTCCACTTTGCCGACTTCTATTCAGGGCGGGCTCGCGTGCCCACCCCCCAAGAACACTCACTCTTTGTGGAACAGGCCCTGCAGCTTCTGATAAAGGTGCTCTTCAGTCGGTTTAAACCGACTTCAGCTATGAGACAGGGGTTTCAACCCCTGTCGGACTGTCGGACTGTCGGACTGTCGGACTGTCGGACTGTCGGACTGTCGAACTGTCGGACTGTCGGACTGTCGGACTGTCGGACTGTCGAACTCTAGCAACAGAGAAAGAATCGGCTAAGGATCGACCCAGCGATCGTCCGATTTAATCAAGTCAATCAATTCTGCCACCCCTCGGTCTTCCGGCACCTTCTTAATTTCTTCCCGGCCCCGGTACAGCGAAATATAACCCGGTTGCTTCCCGACGTAGCCGTAATCCGCATCAGCCATTTCTCCCGGCCCATTGACAATACAGCCCATTACTGCTATATCCAAACCCGTGAGATGCTTCGTCGCCTCTCTCACTTTGTGTAACACTTCCTCTAAATTAAACAAAGTGCGACCGCAGGAAGGACAAGCGACATACTCAACCATCGTTTTCCGCAGTCCCAAGGCTTGTAGAATGCTGTAGCAAACGGGAATCTCCTTTTCTGGGGCCTCTGTCAGGGAGACGCGGATGGTGTCGCCGATACCGTCAGCTAACAAAGGTGCCAGGCCTGCGGTGGATTTGATGCGGCCGTATTCGCCATCTCCTGCTTCCGTGACGCCCAAATGCAGTGGGTAATCCATGCCGAGTTCGTCCATCCGGTGCACCATCAAGCGGTAAGCAGCAACCATCACGGGCGCGCGGGAGGCTTTCAGGGAAAGTACGATGTTGCGGAAGTCGAGGGATTCGCAAATTTTGATGAATTCCAGGGCCGATTCTACCATGCCTTCGGGCGTGTCGCCGTAGGTAAACAGCATCCGTTCGGCGAGGGAACCGTGATTGACGCCGATTCGCAAAGCTTTGCCTTGGTCGCGCAGGGAAATCACCAAAGGTTCCAGGGTTTCGCGGATTTTTGCGCCAATTTCCGCGAATTCGGCGTCGGTGTATTCGGTTCTGTCGGCTTTCGGCTTCTCGAACACGTAAAGTCCGGGATTGATTCTCACTTTGTCTACGTGTTTGGCCACTTCGAGAGCAATTTTCATGCCGTTGTGGTGGACATCGGCGACGAGGGGCACGGGTTGGTAGGTGGCGTGCAGTTTTTGCTTGATTTCGGCTAAAGCTTTGGCGTGGGCCATGCTGGGCACGGTGACGCGGACGATTTCGCAGCCAATCTCGTGCAAGCGCCGAATTCCGGCGACTGAACCGTCGATGTCGAGGGTGTCTTCGTTAATCATCGACTGTACGACGACGGGGTAGCCGCCGCCGATGGTGACGCTACCGACTTTGACGGGTCGGGTTTTGCGGCGTTTGATGGTGGTGTCGAAGGTTGGTTCGGTGGTGGGGGTTTTAGTGGGGTTCGGCAGAGTTTGCATAACTGGTTGCTAGAGTTTTGTTACTAAGGTCTATAAAAATGTGTCTGCTGTTTTTCAGGTTGCCATAGAAAGGGTCTGTTTGGACAAACAGGTTTTACGATTTAGGGTTTTTGATAGAAGTACGATGGCTACGCCCCGGCTTACGTCTACGAACTTGTAACTCACATTATGTAGTTTTGGGGGTAAGGGCGATCGATTTTTTAGTATTAAAATTTAACATTCCGGGCGGGCAAGATACCCATTCCACAGATGAATCCGGGGGCTTGTTTAACAGTTGATAAATTTTAGGTAGAATATAAAATTATTGTGGGCAATGACCGACTGGCAAAAATATCTACATAGTTTTGAGTTTCAAACACTTATGCCAGTAGATTAAAGTCACTCGAATAACATGATCGAAAAAGGTGCAACAAGTGGCAGACCTTTCAATCCCTATAAAAATGGCGGAAAAATTCTCAACTTATCTTATCAAAATGTTAAAAATACCCATCAAGGCGTTGGCTTAGTTGAATCTCATGTTCGCAGATTTAATCCAGTTGGTGAAGCTGAGCTAAGAATGGTTGAAAGGTTAAGAAGTATCACCACGCAGACCCTTGTAGCTGATCCTGTTGATTTACGCTTTTATACTCACGAGTTACGCGAGGATCTCAGGTATAAAAAGCTTGGCTACCCAACAGGACAACCCGCTGACCCGGATCAGGCTTATGAACTCTGGAACAATGCTCACAAAGCTACTCTTGAAGATTATAAATTAAAAGAAGGATTCGGCGTTTTATTTCATCCTAGCGTAGAGGAATTTTGATGAAAAACCTAACTCAATTAACCCAGCTTGAATTAGTGCTGCTGGAATTAGTAGCTAAAGGTCAAGGAAAGTGGAGTTGGTACGAACTCGCGAATGCACTTTCTCGTCGAGATGTACCGCGAGAACCTGACATGATGGTTGTCTTAAAAAAACTGGCTGCTGATGGCTTGGTTCAGCGATATATAGAAACAGGTTCGCCTCGCGATAGATGGGAATTGACAACTGAGGGGACGATTTTGTTGACAGAGGCAACTGCTTCTGAACCGACTACTTTATGCAAATATGTTGAAGTTTAACTTAGAAACACAATTTGTAGTTTGCATTAACAATCAAGACTATCAAGCATCCTTGGAAGTGCGAAAAATCTATCGAATCATACCCGATAATCGCGCTGGGGAACATCAATTTATCCGAGTTATTGATGAATCAGGTGAAGATTATTTGTATCCAGTCGCGTATTTCGTGCCCATCGCATTGCCGAAAGCCGTAGAAGCAGTATTTGCATAGACAAAGGTTCTGTAGGGGCGGGTTCACCAATATCTATGTCCCTCAATAACAATCTAAATAAACCCGCCCCCGCCCAATGAATTACTCTAATTGATTGGCGGATTTAATCTAAACTAGATGGGGAAATTCACCGAGAATCCGGTGGTGGGGGCGGGTTTACAATATTTTTTGTGGTGTCTGATAAGTTAGGGTGAACCCGCCCCTACAGGCGTAATAAATCATCAGAATTAATTCACGAAAATGATCTCAAATGCTCAACCGATTTAATTGTAGCCCCCATCAAGTCCAGAAATCTCTCTCGCGGATGATGCGATCGCCCCTTCTCCCCAGCAAAACTAAAAAATGTACTGGCAAATCCCTTCACAGACCCAGGCTCAGCAGTTAAATCATCTGAGGTTTTCCATTGGACGATCGCACAAACTCACCAGCCACCGCTGTTAACAACCGCCGACCTCTAATTATCGCAGGAATTCTCCTAGGTATCGGTCAATCCGGCTTTTTTGACGGCATTGTGCTGCACCAACTCCTCCAGTGGCACCATATGTTTAGCAGCGTTAAAACCGATACTACCGTTGCGGGTTTAGAATTAAATACCCTCGGAGATGGATTGTTTCACGCTGCGGATTGGTTAGTAACAGTGGCGGGAATCTTCTGTTTGTGGAGTGCTGTGAAGCGCAAAGATGTTCCTTTGTCAACTCAAACTTTTTTCGGTTCAATATTAATTGGTGCTGGATTGTTTGACTTTGTTGAAGGCATTGTTGACCATCAGATTTTGGGAATCCACCACGTCAAACCCGGTATCAACGAGTTAGCTTGGGATTTAGGATTTCTCATCCTCGGTCTTATTTTAGCGCTGTTAGGTTGGATGCTGGTACAGAGGGAAGTTCCCGCAGATACTAAAGTTTAAATGAATGCAGAGATTGGGAATTTTACCAAATCCGCGTTAAAAATCCCTGACTCTCAGTTTAATATCATGTCCGGTCAATTCCCTCCGCTTCGCTTCGCCCGAAATCAGGTAGGGGCGGGTTCACCAACAATATCTGCCAATAATTGACAATCTCAAAAACCCGCCCGGCCGGGATATTATGGTCAATCGATCGGACATGATATAACTCATCAGTTCATCCCGCCGCCGACTCCAACCACACAATCAAATCCTCTTGACTCCTAAAATCCAACAAAGCCTCTCCCAAATCATCTAACTGTTCCGCAGATAACCCCTGGATGCGAGTTTGAACTTCCACTGTAACATCACCCACCCGCCGCAGGAGGAGACGCATAATTAATCCTATTTCCCCCTCAATTTTACCCCTTTCGATTCCTTGTTCGATTCCTTGTTCAATTCCTTGTTCAATTCCTTGTTGTATTCCCTGTTCAATCCCCTGTTGTATACCAATTTCTATCCCTTTCATCACAGACCCGATTTGGTCTTGGATAAACATTTCTCGTTTGTCTACATCATTCAATTCGTCTAGTGTCAAATTTGCTCGGTTGGCAATTTCCAGCGCGGTATTAATCTCTTCAATAGACCCCAATGTCTCTGGTACTGCTTCCAAAGAGGGCGCGTTTTTCATAAAGTAAATCCATTTTTCAGGCAGAGTTTCGAGTTCGTTCAATTCTTTTTTGAATTTCGGTAACTCGACAAACACTAACTTTAACTCGCAGTTGGGATAGACGAATTTTTCTTCGGTTTCTGTGAATTCAAAATTAGAAATTAGTTTTTCGGTGTTTTCAAATAAGATAAAGTCGGTGATGGTTAAAGCAATGACTGGATTTAACTTTAAATAACCTTCTCCAGCTTTGAGTTGAGTAGAATAGGTTTTCGCTGCATTGTATACTACCCGTTTTTCAAAGGCGGCGACGTTGAGTACCTGCATTTCCACAATCACGGTTTTGTTGCCGGTAATCTTGGCTTTGACATCCAGGTAAGTGTCTTTCAATCCTGTAACGCTGCCGGCTGAATAAGGGTCAATGATTTCTATTTCTTGGATTGTTGGTTCTCCGTTATACAGCATTGCATTTAGGAAGCTGATTAAAATTTCTGGATGTTCGGAAGAAGCGAATATTTTTTTGAATGCAAAGTCTGTTTTGGGGCTGATGAAACGCATATATTTTATAGGATTTTTTTTACCGCAGAGGGCGCAGAGGACGCAGAGGAGGAGAAAAGAGAGGAAGATGGATATTGGCTAATATTGGAAGGGTTGGGTTTTGTTGTCTCAACCCAACCTGTTATCTGAATGCTTTTATCAGCCTGTGGCTTCAGTAGTAGTTGCATGTGACATAACTAGCTTTCCAGTTATATCCATCGTCGCAAGCTTCAGCACTTCATTAAAAGCTAAACCCCGAATTTTGAGTTCCCACCGAATGCCTTTTGCTTTCATTCGCTTGGCTTTCCGCATATCGACATCAGCAGCTTTTTGATGCAATAGCAAATACTTCATTGCTGCTGTAGCTTCTACTTTTGTGGGAAATGCAATATAGGTGATAAATCCGCCCTCCCAATGATTGGCGTTGCGGACGCTGCTGATAGTCGCAACTCTCGGACTAAAGCGGTTCCAGTAAAAGTCGCTGTAGCCGATCGACTGTGTATTGACTTGGAGTTTGTTTGCCATTTGACCTAACTCCTATAACCTTGTGTGCGGGGTTAGCAGCACCAATTTGCTGCTATTAACTATTATAGCAAATTACTGAGAAATTGGTAACTGTTGGCTGTTGGCTGTTGGCGGATGCCTAAAACCTCAATTCATATTCAGCAGTGACGCGATTGTCTCCTTGAAAATTACTGGAACTTCTGAGTAAAAGTTTATCGCTCAATCGATAACGCACAGTAAATTCAGTCGGTTGATTTGCTGACAAAACTCGAATGATTGATGCTGAAATATTGCGCGTGATGTCAAACCCAACTTCTAAACCTAAACCGAGAGAACCCGCACCTGAACTGGAACTAGCACTTTGTGCTTCGTTGCCTCTAATTCGAGTGGGAAATAAGCGAAATTCGCTTAATCCTGTGGCGTTAGTAATCGCAGATTGAAGGTTGTTCAATAAACCCGCACCGGCTAAATTTGCGATCGCCAGTGTACTATCTCCCTGTCCCAAAGTCTCCACGAAACTGCCGCCTAACAGCGCTACAATCTCTATTTCCGATCGACTCGGAGAACTCCTTAACTCAAGATTTTCCCCCAACTGAGAAGCCCTTCCCTGCACTAACGCTTGAACTCGGACACTCCGCACATTGCCGAAAGTTGTCGGTTCGTCTGCTATTTCAGAGGCTACAGATGTGCCGGGAATGCGGAACCGCGTTACTTCCTGCACCGAAGTTGCTAATCTCACATCCAGCGTCGGATCGAGTCCTTGTGTTGGTACAAAGGTCGCAGTCTGCGGGTATCCTCGATCGAGTCTAAATTGCGTTGTAAACAAATTTACCGACCCGGAAGTCAACCGAATCGTACCCTCCGGGCGAAGGTCATCTAAAGTTCCATTCACCGTCAAACCCCCAGTCGCCTGAAAACTCAATATCGGCGCACTTGTTACCCGAATTCCCCGGCCCAAATTCAGCCGCAAATCGTTTAATCCAACTTCAAAGGAAGGGGAAGGGGAAGGGGAAGTCGCAGCAGAAGGGGAATCAGAAACCTCAGTCGCAGGAGAAGCAGAAGATGTCGAATCAGAATCCGAATCGGAAGCAGAAGAGGAAGAAGCTAACTGAGTTGTGCCGCCGCCGGGACTCCGAAGAAATACTTCACCGTCGTACAGTTCAATATTACCGCTCAACTGCGGACGCCTAGCCGTGCCCCTTGCCTGCACTTGACCAACAACGCCGCCGCTGTACAATCCTCTGAGGTTCACTGCCAACTTGTCGAGATTCACAGCCAGGGGATTATCCGCATCGACATCGCCCTCAGCAAAGGGCACAGACAGCGGAATCACGCCAGCGGCGACCACTTCTCCCTGACTCAACTGTCCCCGAATTCCTTCTACCCGAATACGATCGCCCTCAAAGCGCACCGTCCCAGTCAGCCCTGTCAGCGGTTCTGGGAAGGCTTGCGCGCGGACGGTTGCATTTTCAAAATTTGCAATTCCTTGCGCTACAGGGTCTTCCAGCGTCCCTCCCACGCGAATTTGCACCTGTCCCTTGCCGCTGACCCACGCAACTTGCGGAGTCAATACATTAATAATTGCCAAACCTTCATTTTGCAAATTCGCCCTCAAATCGATTTGATTGCTGTCAGCCTTCACGGCTGCAAACGGCAACTCAAAAGGCAAACTTCCCTGCACTTCAATCGGTTCGGTTTGAGTTACCAAAGCGCTGCCACCAAAATTCAGGCGGGCATTGCTGTAACTGAAACTGCCGTCGGCTTGTTTAATCGGTTCTCCGTTTAGCGTACCCTCAACCAAACTCAATTCTCCGGTGGCTTGCGGGTTTTCCAAACTGCCAGCCAAATTCGCCCGCAAATTCAAATTTCCCGTGACATCCACAAAAGGCAATTCCACCAGTTTTGCTAACTCTTCGACGGGCACATTTTCTACGCGCAACTGCCCGGATTGAGCTTTTTGCCCGAGTTGTCCCGAAAAGCCGATCGCACTTTTGCCCGATCGAATTTCCAGAGGCAAAACAGTTAAGATTCCGTCCTGAAAACTGCCTTCAAGGCTGAACGTTTCAGCGACATATTCTCCCCACTGCCAGTTATCACCTTTGACGTTAAATTGAGCTTGCACACCAGTTTGCAAAGAACCGGCGACAGCAATTTCCGCCCCAAAAGTGCCTTGCAATTGGGATAAGGGAGGCAATTTTTCTGATGCTTCCACTGCTTGTTGCTGCTGCAAAAGTATTTCAATTTCTGCCAAACGGCGCAACTGTTCGATTAGCGGGGATTCTGGTTCTCCCACTGCCACAGTTTGCACGTCGCCACTGTCACCGTAAACGGGAGGTTTTAGGCCTCTAGCTAAGTCGCCTAAATTGAAGTATTGTAAAGCGGTTAAAACCTGCTGCAAATTGCCTTGCTGGACGTTAACTTTTCCGGCAAATTGCGGGTTTGCGCCTGTTTGAACATTGCCGGAAATTAAGTATTGACCGCTGCCTTGGCGGAATATGCCGTTTGTGAGAGTGGCGCTGCCTCCTTCGTAGCTGAATTCGGCTTGGAAACTGTCACCTTTAATGTAGCCGATCGCCGGTTGGGCGATCGCAATTTGTCCATTTGCTTGCAAAGTCGCCGGATTTAACGGCATCTTCCAACCGGGCACATTTACTTGTCCCGAAACCGTACCAGTTATCGGCCCCAAACCCGCCTCTTTCCCCGGTGATAGATTCAAAGCAGCGAGGGGAAAATCGCTTAAATTAACTCGCAAAGTTTCTCCCTCGGTTTGGCCCCTAGCCACAGATTCCCCGCGTTGAATTAAGAAAGATGTCGGCAGAAAAGATTCATTTAAAGCTACTTCAATTTTGTCGCTGACGCCGGCCAAACGCAAATCTACACTTTTCCCAGCATCCGCATTCACACTCCCCGCCAGTACCGGGTCAAAAGCGACTTGATTTACTGCTAAATCCCGCACTTCCACGTCGCCAACTAAGCTGAGGGCGGCGAGGGTTCCGCTGAGACTGCCGGTAAAATCGACATTGCCGCGCAGGGGAAGATTATTCTCTGAAGGATTTTTGAGACCAATTGGTCTCAAAAATGCTAGTTGTTCTGCCGGCAAGGCTTCCAGATTAAAGTTGGCGAGTCTGACATCCAAATCTAAGTTGGAAATTGAGGGCCCTCCTTTACCTTCGAGTTCGACGTTAACAAAGCCGTTTGCTGTTAAACCGGGAGTTGTGGCGTTCTCTATTTCCACCCGTTGGCCGTCCCAATTAAATACTGCCTCAAAAGGTTGGTTCAAAAACGGCAATTCCGAGATGCGGAAACTGCCGCCAGCGCGAACATTTTGTAGGGGCGGTGCCCCCGTGCCCGCCCCAATCGGCCCGGATAAATTGATATTGCCGTTAAACAGTCCTGCAAGCTGGGGGAGATTTTGGGCACCGGAGACTACACCTCCGGTTTGCAAGCTTTGTCGCTGCGACTCAAAGGCTTGCTGGAAGCGACTTAGAGCAATTTGCTCGCCCTCGATTGACGCGCGCCAATTCCCCGACGCGGCGCTGCCTTTAGCATTGACAATTCCTCCGCCGTTGGCGAGTCGAATTTGTCCGTCGCCGTTGGCGGTGATGCCGTTGGCGGTTAGATTGTCTACTGTTCCCAAAATGCGGACTTGGCCGTCGAGGGTTCCGTCAATTTCTGGCGGTAAATCCGCTGTCAGCAAACCTGTTTGTTTGAGGGTTTGTTCTAAATTACTGACGGCAATTCCGTTGGTTTCCAGCAATGCTTGCAAGTTGCCGTTTTCTAATTTTGCCGTAGTATCGATCGCCCCGAGTCGATCGACCAAAATCACTCCTTCTCCACTAGCACTAATTCCCTTCGCTGTCAAGTTATCCAAACTACCCGCTGCTTGGAATTCGCCGTTAACTCTGCCGTCAATCGATTTTAGATTTTGGATTTTGGATTTTAGATTGTTGATGTTGGCAGTTTGCTGACTTCCGGGATTAAATGCTGAAGCTACATCTAAAATAGGTATTCCCAAATCTAGTGCTAAGCGGCTGAGAATAACTCGATCGGCATCGGCGAAAGCTTGCCAGCGTCTGTCTTCTAATTTACCTCTAAAAGCAAGAGTACCGTCGGCAATATTGAGTTGGCCGCTGCTGTTGACAGAAATATCGGCGGCGGTTGAATTATCAAGATTGCCGCTGGCTTGAATTTGATTCGATATTTGTCCGTCAATCGATTTTAGATTTTGGATTTTGGATTTTAGATTGTTGAGGTTGGCGACTGTTTGGGGATTGTCAGCAGTGAAAGCTAAGCCAACATCTAACAGCGGCAATCCTAAATCTACCAAGCGGCTGATGGAAGTGCGATCGGTTTCTGCTGTTCCCTGCCAGTTTCCCCCAGCCAATCCTCCTTTAAAATTAACATTGCTGTCGGCAAGATTGAGTCTGCCACTGCCGCTGGCATTGATGCTGCTAGCAGTCAAATTGTCAAGACTTCCCGATGCTGTAAATTGACTCGATAGCAGTCCGTCAATCGATTTTAGATTTTGGATTTTGGATTTTAGATTGTTGAGATTGGCCGATTGCTGATTTTCGGGATTGAATGCTGAAGCCACATCTAAAATCGGCAGTGTCAAATCTACCAAGCGGCTGATGGAAGTGCGATCTGTTTCTGCTGTTGCTTGCCAGTTTCCCGCTACCAATTCTCCGTTTAAATTGACATTGCTGTCGGCAAAATTGAGTCTACCGTTGGCATTAACATTGATTCCGCCGGCAGTCAAATTGTCAACATTGCCCGCGATTTGAAATTCACCTGCTAGCTGCCCGCCTAACGATTTTAGATTTTCGATTTTGGATTTTAAATTGTCTAGATTTGCGGTCGTTTCCCGTGCTAAAAACGGCAAGCCAATATCAATTAATTGATTGACAGCAACTTTTTCAGTGTTGCCAAAAACTTGCCACCTTCCCGATTCTAGTTCGGCATCAACATCAACAATACTGTCAGCAATATTCAGCCTTCCTTTGCCCATCGCAGCGATCGCATTTAAACTCAAATCGTCCAGAGTTCCCGCAGCTTCGGCTGTTCCGCTGAACAAACCAACCCGTTCAGGAGGCAAATTAAGGTCTGGCAGGACTTGCTGCAAACTGTTGAGATCCACGCCATTGCCCTCGATCAAAGCTTGCCATTGACGGTCTTTTAGCGCAGCATCCACATTAACAGAAGCGTCGCCAATTTTCACAACCGTATTTTGCAAATCCGCCGAATTTCCTCCGGCTCGAATGGAGCCCGCTGCGGGGAAAGTCCCTTGCGGTGCTTGCCATTGAACTCTAGCTTGAATGTTGTCTAACGGGCCGAAAATTTGAGCTTTTGCGGACACACTGCCAATGTTAACAGTAGCAGGAAGCGGGAGATCGTAAATTTGGGCGAGATTATCTGCCGGCACGTTTTCAGCTTGGAAGTCAAACACCAAACCCGATCGCGAATTCTCACTTCCCAACCTGATATCGACTTCACCTTTCCCGCCAATTTTACCACCCGCCGCCGGCACTACCAACATATCGCTCAAAGTCAAAGCTAAAGAGGAAAACGGGGGAATAGAATATTGAGAATTGGGAGTTGGGGTTTGAGCCATTCTCCCGCGTTCCAATTTGAAATTAGTGCTAATATTGTTTAATTGCAGTCGATCGACTGTAGCGGGTTTGGTCGAGGCGATCGTACCTGTCAGCACCGGCATTGCAACTGTTCCAGTCAGCTTGGCATCCGCCTTCACTTCCCCCGCCACAGCCACGGGTAATACTACTTTCTTCCCTAACTCTGTTTCCACCGCACTGACAACACTTGCCAAAGCGACTGGTTGCACGTTCGTTGTCAGATTGAAGCTAGCTTGTTGGAGATTAAAATTAGTTCCAGTGGCAACTGTTCCTGCTATTCTCAGCGGAATTAAACCGTAATTAGCCACCAGATTATCGACTATCAAATTAGTTTCCTGAAACCGCAACTGACCGCTGCTATTTTGTATAATTTGTTTTAAGGGAGAAATACTCGCTTGCACTCCTCCAAAACTAGCCGTTCCGGTAATTCCCGATACTTTATTGTCTCGCAATTGCACGGTCAAATTGCCGTTAGCCAGACCTTTTTGTAAATAAATACCGGGAAATTTCAGCAAGCGATCGAGGTCGGGCAAAGGCAAATTTTGACCTTGCAACTGTAGGTTAGTTTGAGCAGCAGGTAACAGAGAATCTGCTTTTACTATAAAATTATCGCTATTAGTAAACTGACCGTTTAGTTCGTAGAGAATGCGCTGATTTTGGTCGCGAAATAGAGCACTGCCATTTTTCAAGCTTACAGAAATCGGAGCCGAAGTTTTCTGTCCAACTGCGGGACTCGGCACCAAAACTGCGGCGGCATTTTCAGCTCGAATTGCCTCAAGTTCAGTTTTAAATAAACCCGGAGATTTCCGCTCGGCAGTGGGAAGATTAACCCAGCGGCCTGTAGCATCCTGTTCGATATAAGCGTTGGGTTTAACTAAAGTAATATCTAATTTGAGAGTGCGGTTGAACAGCAGCGGCCAAATTGAAAATTGCACTTCCACTGCTTCTGTAGAAGCGTAATCGGGATCTGTAGGAGTTGCAGGTAAAGTCGATCGGCCAAACCGCAAACTTGTCGGAGAAAATCTCTCCAAACGTCCGAGTTGCACAGGCCGCTTCAGCAACTGACTGACTTCAGTTTCCACCAAAGGAGCTAACTTTTCCCGCACCCACGCCTGTGCTACTGCAACCCCAACCAAGCCGAGAATGGTCAATCCCGTACCGCTAAGCAGCAGCAGACGCCACCAGCGGCGGTGGGGACGGGGTGCGAGTTGATTTTTGTTATCGTCGGAGTTAGTCATGGGTGTTTCTCAGAAATCAGAGAATTCAGGAATTAAGGGAATCAGCCGATTTTAGACAGGTATAATTTCTGCGATCCGCCTGGGTGGCTTCTGCCTTTGGTAGACTCACAAGTGAGGTAGGAAGTGCCGTAGGGGCGTTAGCGTTGCCCGCCCCTACGGGGGCTACGCCAACGCACAGGATCGAATTTCAAGATTCACGCCCCCCACTGCGGGGCAGAGTCCAAGAACCTTTACCAAACTTAATCAAAACACGCAACAAGACCTAATACCAAGTCCTCCAACTCCCCTAAATCCTCTCGATCCCCGCGCGTGCAAGATCGGGGGTCAAATCTAAAATCTAAAATCTAAAATCTAAAATCTAAAATCTAAAATCGCCCGATCGCTCCTAAGATAAAAAAACGGTGGTTAAGAAGGTCTTTAAAACTTATGCGAGTGTTCGTCTTACTCTTCAATGCCCGCACCGAGAACGAGGGAATTCATACCATTCAACTCGGCGATCGCAATAAAGTTCTGATGTTTGAGTCAGAAGACGACGCCACCCGCTTTGGCGTGATGTTGGAAGCTCAGGATTTCCCCGAGCCCACTGTCGAGGCGATCGACGATGAGGAAATTAAGGAGTTCTGTAACAGTGTTGATTATGATTGGGAACTGATACCGGCGGGGGCGCTGGAGATTCCGCCAGAAAACAATGTAACACAGACTCAGTGGCAGCCGGAGTCCGAACCCGATTCCGATCCGGATTCTGAGGTTTCCCAAAACGAACTGGATTCTATTCGCCGCCGACTCGAAGGACTTTTGTAATAGCCATTAGTCATTAGTCAGCAGTTATTGGTAATGGGTAATGGGTAATTGCCTCTCTGTCGGAAGTAGATTTAGCCGATCGCCCGCAAGCGCAAATTTCGAGCTTTTGAGTCACGACTTCACCAAGCTAACCAGCGGGCCGGCAATGCGTACCCTATTGTGTACACCTAATGACTGTTGACTGTTGACTAATGACCAATGACTAATGACCAATGACTAATGACTAATAAAAAAACATGAAGAATTTGGAAGAACGGGGCCATCTGCTGACTGAACAGGTGAATACCAACAGCGAGAATTTAGACCAACTCAGTTCGATCGAATTAGTGGACTTGTTCAACCGGGAAGACGCCCAAACCTTAAGCGCGATCGCCCGTGCCCGCGAAGAGTTAGCCCGAGCGATCGACATTGCAGCCGAGTCTCTGCGTCTAGGAGGCCGCCTGTTTTACGTCGGTGCGGGTACTTCCGGGCGTTTGGGGGTGCTGGATGCCGCCGAGTGTCCCCCCACCTTCTGCACGCCGCCAGAACTCGTACAGGGCATAATTGCCGGGGGTGCGGGGGCTTTGGTGCGGAGTTCGGAGGATTTGGAGGATCGGGCTGAGGATGGGGCTGAGGCGATCGCCCACCGTCAAATTACCAACTTAGATGTGGTTGTCGGGATTACGGCTGGGGGTACGACGCCGTTTGTGGCGGGCGCTTTGCAGGCGGCGCGCCAGCGGGGGGCGAAAACTGTGTTTATGGCTTGCGTACCCGTCGAACAAGTGAATTTTGAGGCTGATGTTGATATTCGGTTGTTGGTTGGCCCGGAGGTAGTGGCGGGTTCGACGCGCTTGAAAGCCGGTACAGTCACAAAAATGGCTTTGAATATCCTTTCGACTGGGGTAATGGTGAAGCTGGGGAAGGTTTACGGCAATCGGATGGTTGATGTGGCGGTGACTAATAAGAAATTGCGCGATCGGGCTGTGCGGATGTTGCAAGATTTGACTGATTTGAACCGGGATGAAGCGGGTTTTTTGCTCGAAAAAAGTGGCAAGTCTGTAAAATTAGCTTTGATGATGCACTGGACTAATTTGGAGAAGGAAGAGTGCGATCGCATTTTGGGAGAATTTCAAGGGAATTTGCGATCGGCAGTAGCATCGATTGGTCATTAGTCAGCAGTCAGCAGTCAGCAGTCATTAGTCATTAACAACTGCCAACTGCCAACTGTCAACTGTCAACTGTCATTTGCGATATCGATGCAAAAAATTGTGAAATCTCTGCAGTGGATCTGATGTGATAAACACTTTTGGTATTTGGGGCGCGATCGACATACTCGCGATATCTGGGAGTCAAATACTTGTGACACAACCAAAGAACGCGGTAACTATTAATTGAACTCTTCAAGATCGGACTCTTTTGGGGCCAGCCTTCTGGCGGTATAAACTTACCTGTAATCAGCCGTTTAGTCACCCACCAGAAATGCACGTATAGGGGCAGATCGACAAAAACCAGAGTATCTGCCTCGTTGAGTCGAACCCAGACGGTTTCCATGCAACCAAAGCCGTCTATAATCCATCGGTCAGTAGCCAAAATTTTCTCATGGGTACGCTTATATTCTTCATTTGGAACCTCAGCGCCCCCAGATTGATATTGAATCTTATCCAAGGGGTAAAGTGGCAAACCAGTGATTTCTGATAATCTCTTGCTTAGAGTTGATTTACCGCCTCCAGCGTTGCCAAACACGGCTACTTTTTTCATACTTACCCCTCTTAGGAATGATGCAGATTGTAGCAAGACTTGATATAATCAGTATCACAATCAATCTCTTTAAACAGCCCCCCTGATTATCCTCTCAAAATTCAACGTAAAGCGCTCTTGTTGTTAGATTCCCGACTTCTTAGAGGAGTCGGGAATCTGGAGATGATGTTTTTTAGGCGTTGACAAAAACAGAAGATGTAAGCTGACTTTCACTTACACCCTGCACGATTCCCAAATAATTACTGCCAGACTTAATCGCCCAAGAAGCGACGCTTGCACCTCCATCCAACTGCAAACTCACAGCTTCAAAAGTCAAGTTTGCAAATCCGATACCGTCAGTCAAACCAATTTTATCCCCAGCCCCAAAATCGGTAATCACATCTGCACTAATTAAAGTAGCCGCAGCAGACAAACCTCCTGCTAAGATAAACGTATCATTTCCGCCGCCGCCCGTCAGCATATCTTGCCCGCGATCGCCCGCCAACAAATCAGATCCGTTACCGCCAATCAAGACATCATCTTCTTTTCCGCCGCGAATAGTATCGTTACCGTCAGATCCGATTAGTCGATCGTTATCGTTGTTGCCGCTGATAAAATCATCGCCAACACCGCCATCAATTACATCGGATTCTTTGCCACCCCATAAGCTGTCATTGCCGCCGGCACCATTAATTGTATCCGCACCTTGCATCCCATTAATGCTATCAGCACCTTCTCCCCCCGTGAGATTGTCTTTGCCGGAAAGGGCAAAAATTGGCAATCCCGCAGCATTTGTCGGTATTTGAGTATCGGCACTATCTGATAGGAAATAATTGCCGCCGCTGGCTGTATTTTTGGGTGCTGTCGTCGGGCTGCCGTCCCCTGTAGCATTGGGTATTGGCGAAGTAATAGATATAGTGTTTGGTGTGGGAGTTGGTGTGGGAGTTGGTGTCGGTGTCGGTGCGGGATTGACACTACCGTCAAGAGAAGTCGCAAAAACTTGCGTCCAATAGTGATTGAAATTTTCTGTGCCTGTATCGTCGGCTAAGAAATAGTAACCAATCCCAATTTCTTTGAGATTGGGGTTAAGAATGTTAGCCCGGTGGCCACTGCTGTTCATCCAAGATGATACAACTTGTTCGGGTGTAGAAGAACCCGCAGCGATGTTTTCTGCTGCTGCTGAGAATTGATAGCCCGTTACAGTAATACGACTGGTGAATGACGAACCATCTTTGCCTGTATGGGAAAAGAAGTCTTGCAGTGCCATGTTTTGGCTGTGATTTTCCGCAGCATTTAGTAACTGAGTATTTAAGGTTAGTGGCGACAAACCTAATTTACTGCGTTCGATGTTGGTAAGTTCTAAAACTCTATAAATAAAGTTTTGATTGGTTGAAGTTGGTGCGAGTTGAGAGGCAGATCGCTCTCCTGTTAAAATGTCCGAGGACTGAGAACCTGAATTTTGTAGTTGTTCAAGCATGGGGATGATCGAGAGTTTTAAGACATGGTTTTGCTGGTAGATTGCTTACCGTCTTAACGATAGTTTCCCCGATCGCTAGCTGGCTGGACACAATTCAATAATTGTATTAATTCCTGCCGCTGCTTTATCTATTTTGATTATAGCTGTTATCAAAGTGGGGATGTCAAGAGGCTGGCTATGATTGGAAAATGGAAGAGTACGCTCGAATTTAAGGAGAGTTTCAAAGGAATGTGCGATCGCCCGTGGCATCAATACAATTTTAGATTTTAGATTTTAGATTTTAGATTTTTCCTGATTAGTAAGGTTTGCGCTACGCACCCAGCGTGCTGGATGGCTGACTAGAAACCCGGTTTCTACGATTTTTGCAGAAGAGAGGAACGACAAATATAGCAAGAAACCGGGTTTCTGAATTATGTGTGCGATCGCGAACAGAGTTTTTAGTAGAATCTTGACAAAAAATTCTAAATTAATTCAAAATTCACAACCGCGCAGGGTTGTTCCGGATCACAAAAGCAATCTCAAGATTTCAAACTATTTTCTTGTCCGGCTTTAGCCTCCTGAGCAACTTGCTCAACCTCATCTTTGGCGAGAATTTCCAAAGCCGCCTCTGCTTCCTTACCGCCCAACCGCCCCAGAGCTTGAGCTACTCTGTAACGGATCTGCCAATCAGCATTGGAAGCGTAGGGAAGCAGCAGCGGCAGCGCGCGTTTATCTCCCAATTCACCTAATGCGCTGATCGCAATGGTTTGGATCAATTCGTTTTCAGAAGTTAGGGCATTTTCTAACATCGGAAAGGCTTTCGGATCTCCCATTTCTCCCAAAGCAGCAACGATGCTCATTTGCACCAGCCATTCAGAGGTACTGCTATAAACTTGCTGCAAATCTTCTAAAGCATCGGTTAATTTCAATGCGCCCAAAGCATCGGCTGCTGCTGCTTGCACGTCGGGTTCGGGGTCGTTGTTCAGGCTGTGGAGCAGTACCTCTAAAGCGTTTGGCAGATTCTGGGTACCGAGGGTTGATAATTGGCTGACTGCTGCGTAGCGAACCCGGACGTTATTATCGCCGATCGCAATTTGAATTAGTTTATAGGCGATCGCGGGTTCTAGTTGTCGCAGTTGGTTGACTGCTCGCAGTCTTTCGCCAAAATCCTCGGAATTCAGCAATTGTTCGACAGACTCAGGGGTAATGCTCATTCGATTTTAGATTTTAGATTTTAGATTTTAGATTTGGTAATTGGTAATTGCCAAAAGCGAGCGAGATTTAAGGAGCGATTCCCTACGGGATAGCTTCGCTTCACGACTCATTTTCTGATACAGTCCTGGAACTGCAACAGCTAATTTAAGACTCCGCAGCCATCGATCGGATAATATCTCCCCTAGTGAGGATGCCGATTACTTTGCCCGCAGTATCGACCACCGGCAATCGGTGGATACTGCGATCGTGCATCAGTTTGGCAGCTTCTTGGACAGATTGATCTGGCCCGATGGTAACGGGTTCTTTACTCATCGCTTCTCCTACTGTTTGTCCTAAAGCCTTGTGGAGTTCTCGCTCGTAACGAGATGGATTTTCCAAATAAATCACGCTGTCGAGCACCATGATATAAGCGGGCGGAGTTACGCCGGTTTCCCGCCACATCAAGTCGGTTTCGGAGATGACTCCTACCAACAAGTCATTCTCATCTACGACGGGAAGACCGCTAATGCGTCGATCGGCTAAAATTTTAATCGCTTCGTTCAAGGGCATTTCGGGTCGCGCCAAAATCGGGTCGCGGCTCATTACATCGGCTACTGTTTTTGGCATGATTAGGGGTTGATTGAGTTGTTGCTCTAAATCGATCATATAGGGAAAGGGCGGCACAGACTGAAGAAAGGCAGCTCTGCTGAAGGGATTCGTTAGAAAGTAGAAGGAAGGAAAAAGCTTGAATGCCAGAATTTTGCTGTTTTTTTCGATCGCACTATAAAATTCTGCCCTTTGCCGGACTCCGGCGAGCGATCGGTCTGACAAGATTGTTAAGATATCTTAAAGAGCGGATAAATCCTTACCAATGCCAGAATCTCCAGCCACAGAACCAGACTCCCAACCAGAAGCGCGCTGTGTATTGGTTTGCCAGTATCAATCTTGCCTGAAAAATGGTTCAGCAGCAGTGCTAGCTGCTTTTGAAGCTCAACAAGTTGCAGGGGTGAAAGTTGAGGCTACTAGCTGTCAGGGACAGTGCACCACTGGCCCGACTGTACGAGTTACCCCGGACGAAATTTGGTATTGTCGAGTTAAACCTAGTGATGTACCCTTGATTGTGGAAGAGCACCTCAAAGAGGGAAAACCTGTAGAGGCGCTGTTCAATCCGAGAATTCATGCGCGTTATTATTATTAATATTGACTTGATTCGGTGAAACTTCCAAGCTCTGGCGCATCTAATTTTAATAGTTATTATTAAGGAACTGGCACTTTGAAAATCCAAGGAATTGCGCTTAGTTTGTTCGTCCTAATTCTGGGGCGTCCGTCGGCGGTTGCTGCTCAAACCCAGGCGGTTGCTGGGGATATTTGTCCTGGGGATTTGGGGGCACAAGTAGATGCGATCGCCAACCGTCCCGAATTTAGCCGATCGCGCTGGGGCATTTTGATTCAACCTCTATCTTCTACTACTACTCTCTACAGCCGCGACGCCCAAAAATATTTTATTCCAGCATCAAATGCCAAGCTGCTAACTACAGCCGCTGCTTTACAGAAACTCGGTGCAGACTTTCGGATTAAGACATCGGTTTACAGTGGCGAAAATGGAAGTTTGTACGTTGCCGGCAGGGGAGATCCGAGCATTGCTGAGGCTCAGTTGAAATCTTTGGCGCAGCAGTTGAAGCAGCGGGGAATCAGTCAAGTTAACCAGTTGATTGGCGATGACAGCTATTTTCAAGGCAGTGCAGTCAATCCGAATTGGGAATGGGAAGACGCGCAAGCTGGCTACGGAGCGCCGATTAACAGTTTAATTTTCAATCAAAACGCGATCGACCTTCTCTTGTCCCCCCAGGCTCTGGGGCAACCTCTCAAAGTTACTTTTGCCGAACCAAAGCTGGCAAATCAGTGGCAACTTCAGAACAATTCAGTAACAGTCGCCCAAAACGAATCCGAGTTTATTGAAATTGGTCGGGAGTTCGATCGACCTATAATTCGAGTTAGTGGACAGTTGAAAGTTGGTGCAGAACCTGAATCAGCTTATGTCGCAGTTGTCAACCCCGCTAATAATTTTTTGCAGTATTTTCAACAAGCCCTGGCGGCTGAGGGAATTCCTGTTAAACAGGCTTTAGTTGCATCGGCTTCTCGCAATTTAAATCAAGAATTAGCGACTGTTGAATCGCCACCGCTGGCGGAATTGGTGAGAGAAACTAATCGAGTAAGCAACAATCTTTATGCAGAAGTTTTATTGAGATTGTTGGGGAAAGTTACAGACAAGATGCCCCTGCCACAAACACTCACAGGCAAGATGCCTGTTCCACAAGAGGATACAGGTGAAATGGGTTTGAAAGAGTTAAAAACAGTTTTAACTCAATTAGGAGTAAATCCAAACAGCTACAGATTAGCCGACGGTTCCGGCTTGTCTCGGCACAATTTAATTACTCCAGAAGCCTTGGTGCAAACTTTGAGACTTATGGCCAATTCACCTGCTGCATCTATTTACCGCCAGTCACTGCCGATCCCTGGCGAGAAGGGCACTTTGAAAAATCGCTTTAATGTTACACCAAGCCGCGTAAATTTGCAAGCAAAAACCGGAACTATGAGCGGAGTTTCGGCGCTGTCGGGATATATCGAAGTTCCGAATTACGAACCCCTGGTGTTTAGCATTATCGTCAATCAATCTGACCTATCGACTGCAAAAATGCGATCGGCAACGGACGAAATTGTGCTATTATTGAATCGCCTGCGCCGCTGTTAAAACAATACATTTAAGGTGAGAAACTTCAACTCAGTAGTTACACCTAAAACACCGGACACCCCAAAACCCTACAAGTTTTAAGTTTCATTAGATTGCACTGACGGGGATCGAAAAGCAGCTACAATAAAAGTAGAAAAATTAACACCATTGGGACGTTTTAGCCTGCTACCAGTCGGCGGGTTCTGTACTTCCCGAAAATAAGTCTAACTTTCCAACTATGAATTCTTTAGATTCCGAACAGCAACACATCTTTGTGGAAACCAATAACATCCGCCTGCACTGCGTTTCTCAAGGAGAAGGCGAACTCGTTCTCCTCCTGCATGGGTTTCCAGAGTTTTGGTACTCTTGGCGTCATCAAATCCCTGCCTTAGCGCGTCATTTCAAGGTGGTAGTGCCGGATTTGCGGGGCTACAACGATTCCGACAAGCCGGAAAGCGGCTATGATTTAGATACGCTGAGCGCGGATATTCGCGGTTTGATTGCGAGCCTCGGTTATACAAAAGCTCACGTTGTAGGTCATGATTGGGGAGGGGTGATTGCGTGGCACTTAGCTCAAAAATTCCCCGAACAACTCAACCGCTTGGCAATTTTAAACGCTCCGCACCCGCAGCGATTCGTGCAGGAAATGGCGAGTAATTTAGATCAAATTCGCCGCAGTTGGTACGTTTTGGCGTTTCAGGTGCCCGGCATTCCCGAATGGTTGATCCGGCAAAACTTGAAAGATTTTGTGCACAATGTTTTCCAAGGACAAGCTGTTCGCAAAGGAGCTTTTAGCGCTGAGGAAACTAAGATTTATCAGACTGCTTTAGAAAAGCCGGGAGTATTAGCCGCCGCTATCAATTATTACCGGCAGATGTTTCACCCCCAGAGGCTTTGGAATTTGGGGCAGAAATTAGAACCTGTGACAGTGCCTACTTTGGTGCTTTGGGGAGAAGAAGATGCGTTTTTGAGCCACAAACTTGTAGAAGGTTTAGACAGATTAATTACTGCTCCGTTTAAGTTGAAATTAGTGCCTCACTGCGGCCACTGGATTCAGCAGGAAGCGCCGCAAACGGTGAATCGAGAATTGCTGAGTTTTCTGAGACATTCTTCTTCTTCTGTGGCTTTGGCATAGAAAAAAATTAACGCTTGCAAATAAGAACGGGCTCTCCGGCCCGTTCTTAATATCTGACGCACCCTACTTATCGATCAGTCCCAGAGCAAATTTTCTTGGATCAGCAGTGCAATCATCGCAGTTCTGGAACAAACACCGAGTTTGATAAAAATTCGCCTCACGTAAGTAGCAACCGTCCAGTGACTAATATTTAAATTTTTGGCAATACATTTGTTGGGCAGGCCTTGGGCTACTAATTGCGCGATCGCTCTTTCGCGTGGGCTCAGGCTAATTTCCGGTTTGTAACTTTTGCTTTGCATACTTTTGCAATCAGGTAACGAGTTAAAATCTAATCAATTAAGGGTAGAATTTCGAGTTTTTCTCGAACTTCAGATAAAGGTGTTTCCCAATCAGATGCAACGTCCCAATTAATTAACCGAGTGGCTAATTTTCCGTGTTTTAAGCCTTTGATAATTTGTCCGATCGCGCAACTTAACCCGCCGATGGGTCCAACTAACACTAAAATCGCACAAGAAGGACGAAATACTTGAGCGCGAGTAAACGCTTGAAGTACCAATTCATCTTCTGTTGAAGCTGAAAGACCAGTCAGAACGTGCCACACGTCGTGGTTTCGCACCAATCCAGTCTCCCGATGCGATCGGCTCAAAGCCTTGTTTGTCTAGAAACCGCGCCACTGAGCACCCTAATGTTCCTGCTGGCAGTTGGCGCAATTTTGCCAATTCTATTTCAAAATGTCGATCGCTCTCAATTTGAGGATTAATTGTTTGAGCCATCTTTAATATAACTCCTAATTGACCGTCAGCCATAATTTATTCTCCCTTCAACAATGATTTAATTTTCGAGAAAATTAATTTGTGTTTGTCAAGTTCATTTTTGCGCTTAATCAAGACGACTTTTTTTACCTACTCAGCTTAGAAACCGTACTTTCTGTCACAGCAATTGGCTTTCAGGAGCTTTTACATTTCTTTACAAACCTTCTTAGATGTGAAATCTGCTATCTGTAAACATCGCCCTAGTGTTTGGAATCCCAACTTGACTCACCGGGAAGTACCCGTAAAATCTACAGTATTTAGCGGTGATTGGAACTCCCTTACTTACGTATATAAATTTATTCTGCTGCTAATTATTAGAACCTGCAATGAGTCAGAAGTGGAAGCTTGCAGGCATGGTGATGCAGGTGCATACAAGTGAAGAGAGCTGAAGCAAGCTGAAGTAAGGTGAAGTTATGCAGAGTTGATGTTTAGGAATTACGCAGTAGTGCCAATCCCCCGTGGTTGCCCAATTTGTAGTGGTAATCATGGGGGATGGCCCGTATGTCGTTAGAATGCCGCTCAAATGAGTGTCACTCATTTGAGCGACTGGTCAAATATGTTCACCAACAGCTACAAATAAAGTAGAGATTCATACAAGGTGTTACTATGAAAAAACTTTCCATTTTGTTATCCACAGGAGTTGTGTCATTGATTTGGTGCGCTGCTGCTAGCGCTACCACTTATATTAATCCTAACGGTAAAACTACTTTAAACTTGTCAGAAAAAGGAAACAATCGCAGCGGTTTTTACTTAACCAAAGTAGGCAATCGGGAATTTTTGGGCAATATTCAAATTACCCGTTCCCAAGGAGCAGCAGGCTCTTACTATTACAATGGGACTTTCAAAGACACTGCGACAGGCCCTGGCCGAAAAATTGTTTGTTCTGGAGATATTGCCATTATCAGGCGTCAAGTTGGAAGAAGCAGCCAATTGGGATCCGAAGTTACTTGGAAGGTGAAAGCAGGAGAAAATTGTCCTTCTATTGGCCAGACATTTAAAGTAAATTTAGTCGAAGCTTTACCGCGTCCTAATGCAAGTGGCGACTATACTTCTAGCAATGCTAATACTTGGTCGAGTCCAACAAATGGTCTTGTAACTTGGCCTACTTGGCGAGTCACGTCGCGAGATGGACAACTCAACTGCCGCAAGAACGCAAACGGAGCAATTCAACAAGTTTACCGCGCGGATAGAGATACAGTTGCTGCTGAACTCAGGGGAGCAAATGCGATTACGATGGCGAACGGTCAACCCTGGTTGCTGACAAGACAAGGCTGTTATGTGCGCGCTAATTCTCAATACGTTCAGCCAGTTTCTATGCCTGAATAAGTGTTCGTAAATAGGGAGCATCTCAATGAAAGTAGCCTAGCTAGAAATTGGAGTTAGGAGTCAGGAGTCAGGAGCCAGGAGCCCAAAGAAGTATTTTTACAAATATGAGATGCTCCCGCCAGATTCTCCCTCAGTGGTTCTGGCTTTCCGATCCCCTCAAACGGCAATCGGATTGTTGCCTCAATTAGCTTGTTAATTCGTTTTAACGTTTTCTTATCTTGCCCTTGCCAATATAAATAATCGCCCCAAGCCTCATCCGTCCATACTAACTT
This sequence comes from Microcoleus sp. AT8-B5, assembly GCF_036705565.1. NCBI lineage: Bacteria > Bacillati > Cyanobacteriota > Cyanophyceae > Oscillatoriales > Microcoleaceae > Microcoleus > Microcoleus sp. AT8-B5. Next base: position 66,330 of record NZ_JAUBUY010000003.1, on the reverse strand, counting down.
TCTAGTCATCCAACAAATTTCGCTCTACCACTTTCCCCTGCTTAAACTGAGCAATAGAACGCTCCAAATGGGCAGCATTGGCGGGAGATTTGAGTAAATGAACTGTTTCCAGCAAACTATTAAAGAACTCTAGCGACATCACCACGGCATCCTCCGCATCCCGTCTAGTGATGATGGTATAGTCCGTATCTTCCACTACTGCTTCCTTTCGCTGTGTTACTGGTTTACTGGTGTACTGGTTTACTGGCTGTACCTGCAAGTCCTACTCTTAACCCATTTAAGCGACAAGCGAGCCGAAGCCGAGCGAAAATTAAATTCGAGGCTCGCTTGTCGCTGTTGAGCGTTACTTTCGTTCTTTGCGAAAGTAACGAGTAAAACGAGTAAACAACCAGTAAACGAGTAATAATTGAGGACTAAAAAACTTAGATTTCTTCGTCCAAAACTTCTACATCATCTACATCATCTACATCATCTACATCATCTACATCATCTACATCATCTACCTCAATAGGAGCGACAGAATTAGCAGAAACCAGAGCACCAGTCTCAAGTTTCTTTTTAACTAGCTCCTCAATTTCATTTTTGAAATCGATGTTTTTCTCCATGTGCTGGATCACTTTGTCTCGTCCTTGAGCTATGTTCTCTCCGTTGTAGCTATACCAAGAACCTTTTTTCAGAATTACTCCCATTTCGTCGGCCAAGTCAGTCAGACAGCCTAAAGTAGAAATGCCTTTGCCAAATACAATGTCAAATTCGGCAATACGGAAAGGCGGAGCAACTTTATTTTTAGCAACTTTAACTTTCGTGCGGTTGCCGTATTCTTCTGTACCTTTTTTCAAGCTTTGAATGCGGCGAATGTCAAGCCGCACGCTGGCGTAGAATTTGAGTGCGTTACCGCCGGTTGTGGTTTCGGGGTTGCCGTAAGTTACGCCGATTTTCTGCCGCAATTGGTTGAGGAAAATGACGGTACAGCCGGATTTGCCGATGTTGCCGGTGATTTTCCGCAAAGCTTGGCTCATCAAGCGCGCTTGCAAACCCATGTGGGAGTCGCCCATGTCGCCTTCGATTTCGGCGCGGGGGACGAGGGCGGCTACGGAGTCAATTACTACGATATCGACGGCGACGGAACGGACGAGTTGATCGACTATTTCTAGGGCCATTTCGCCGGTATCCGGCTGGGAAACTAAGAGATTTTCAATATCGACGCCTAAAGCTGAGGCGTAGGTGGGATCGAGGGCGTGTTCGGCATCGACGAAGGCTGCGATACCGCCGGATTTTTGGACTTCGGCGATCGCGTGGAGAGCTAGAGTTGTTTTACCGGAACTTTCCGGGCCGTAAATTTCAATAACTCGACCTTTTGGCAAACCGCCGCCCAAAGCAATGTCCAGTGTCAGGGCTCCGGTGGGAATGGTTTCTACCCTCATGCGAGTGGAGTCTCCCAATCGGACGATCGCCCCTTTGCCAAAGCTGCGCTCGATTTGGGAGAGTACGGAAGTTAGAGCTTTTTGCTTTTCTGAGTTTTCAGTGGAAGTTTTTGACGCATCTTTGCTTTTTGCCATTTGCGGTACGCGGGTAGACCCCTTGCGGAGCTTGTTGATTAACTGTACAACACGTATGTTAGCAGTTATTTTTGGGGTCTGGAGGTTCTGGGAGCATTTGGTTGAAGATTCTTGATTTTGGGGTGGTTCAGCCTGCTCCCGCCTTCAGAATGCCCAAGATGTAGAAGATATTTAACTGGTTCCCAGGCTCTGTCTGGGAACCGATGTAAGCGAGGCTCTGCCTCGAAAAGCTGACATTAAAATTGGAGGCAGAGCCTCCGGATCTGTGTTACCAGGCTCTTCCTGGTAACAAGTAATCGCCACAATTAGGACAAGCATGGCATCTACAACACATCAAGACACATCTGTCAATAGCAAAAATTCCGGCTGGTTGATTAACTTATTGGCGATCGGCATTTTACTTGGTATCGGATTTCGGTTTTTTGAGATCGATCGCAAACTGTACTGGCACGACGAAGCTTACACATCAATCCGCGCCGCTGGTTTCACCCGCCAAGAAATCGACAACGAACTATTCCAAAACCGGATTATTCCTGCACCACAATTGCAAAAATATCAGCGGATTAAACCGGGAAGTACAGAAGCAGACACGATTCGTTCTTTAGCACTAGAAGACCCGCAGCATCCGCCTTTATACTTTCTCATGGCTCGTTGGTGGATGCAGGAATTTGGCAGTTCTCTAACAGCATCGCGCAGTTTGCCAGCAATATTGAGTTTGCTGTCGCTGCCTTTGATGTACGCTTTAGCTCAGGAACTTTTCGCCTCGAATTTGGCGGCGTTATTAGCAACAGCACTTTTGGCTTTATCACCCTTTGACATATTGTTTGCTCAGACAGCAAGGCAGTACAGTTTGCTAACAGCCATAGTTATTGGCAGCAGTTGGCTGCTGCTGAGAGCAGTGCGGTTGCGGGGTTGGAAAAATTGGGTATTTTACTCGCTGGCGATCGCTCTTGGTTTCTACACTCACCCATTCTTCAGTTTAACACTCATCGGACACGGAGTTTTTATAATTTCTTACTGGCTGTTTGTCAAAAAAACAAAATTGCGAGGTCATGTAACTAATTCCCAATTTTTTTTAGCAGTAACAGCAGCTTTAATATTGTATATTCCCTGGATTTACGTGCTGGCCACCAACCTGGAACGAGCATCAGTTACGACAGATTGGACGCGAGTATCTCCGGGTTTGCTGTATCTTGTCAAATTGTGGATACTCAGCTTTACAGCCTTATTTTTTGACTTCGACTTCGGGTTTGATAATAGTTGGACTTATCTGCTGAGATTGCCATTTTTGCTGTTAATTGTGGCAGCCCTTTACACAATCTGCCGCCGCACTAGCAGTTCAACTTGGCTGTTTATTGTAACATCAATTTTTGTACCTTTTTTGATACTGGCATTACCGGATCTAATCCTAGGCGGCAAACGTTCCGCCGTCAGCCGTTATCTGATTTCCTGCTTTCCGGGAGTGCAGCTAGCAGTTGCTTACTTGCTCGCCAGTAACGTGAAAATTCAGCAGCGGTTTTGGCAAGTCATTTTAGCCCTGGTTTTTACAGCAAGTATAGCATCCTGTACAGTCAGCGCTTTTTCTGATACTTGGTGGAGCAAAGACTTGAGCTATTTTAATGCTGAAGTTGCGAAAATTATTAACAAAGAGGCGATAGCTAATCGATCGATTAAAGATACAATTGTAATTAGCGATCGCGGCAACGATTTTACTAACATGGGAGATTTGCTTTCTCTGAGTTATTTGCTCGACAAAGACGTGCGGCTGATGCTGATGAGCCAGTCGCCGGAAATCGAGATGCTGAACAAATATTCGGCTCCCCTAGTGTTCCGCCCTTCGGAAAAATCGATCTCGGCATTTAAGCGAAATCAACGGCGGTTAGAGCCGATATTGGAATATGCCAGACTTTTTCGAGCGCGGCGAGCTTCTTAAAGCAGATTGACAGAAATGGACGATCGTCCCCAGTAGGGTACGTCAGTGGATTTTAGATTTTAGATTTTAGATTTTAGATTTTAGATTTATTCCACAGATGAATCTGGGAGATTAAACTTTGGTCTAAAATTTTTGGAGATTCACGATAGGAGTACGTGGCACGGTATCGGTTTTTGGGCGGGGGCAGAAAAAACTGTTTGAATTGCCTCAAATATTTCGACTGACGCACCTTAAATCACTATTTGGGCATTTTTGTCAATATTCCCCGTAAGGTGCGTCAGAAAAAAACTGTCTGAGTTGTCTCAGGTATTTGGGCTGACACACTTGACATCATCAGCAATAATTATTTGAAGAGTTAGGATAAAAAGCAATGCAAGAGTTAAATAATTCATCTTCCGAATCCGCGCAGAAGTTTCGCGATCTTCAGACAGAATTACGGGAACGTTGGCGAGCAGTCGAAGAATTCGACGGCGGAGATTGTGACATTATTATCATTCCTTCTGTCAGCTTAGATCAGCAAGAAATGCAGAAAGTTGAGGGTGCTTACCATTACGAAGAGCGGCATTTATTTTCATTGATTCGCCTGCGAAATCCCCGCACGCGCTTAATTTACATTACCTCGGAACCCTTGCACCCGATGATTGTGGATTATTACCTGCAATTGCTGCCGGGAATTCCATTTTCTCACGCGCGCGATCGGCTTTTGCTGTTCAGTGCTTACGATGCTTCTGCCAAATCCCTCACCCAGAAAATTTTAGAGCGCCCCCGCTTGATGGAGCGCATTCGTCAAGCAGTGCGGCCGACAAAATCCTATATGGTTTGTTATAACTCGACGCCCTTAGAACGGGAGTTATCTGTTCAATTGGGGATTCCTTTGTTGGCTAGCGATCCGGATCTGTTATACTGGGGAACCAAAAGCGGTAGCAGGCAAATTTTTAAAGAATGTGGCGTGCCTTATCCTGACGGTTCCGAGTTGGTGTGGAATGCGGAAGATTTAGCGGAAGCTGCGGCGGATTTGTGGGCAAGGCAGCCGCATTTGCAACGGATCGTAATTAAGTTAAATGAAGGTTTTTCGGGGGAAGGGAATGCAATTTTAGATCTGAAGTCCCTCGCAGGTAAAACATCTACAGAAAGAGCGAAGGCAATTGGCGATAGCTTCCATAATTTGCGCTTTCAAGCAACGGGCGAAACCTGGGAAAATTTTAGCAGCCGCATTCCCGAATTAGGGGCTATTGCCGAAGCATTTATCGAAGGAGAAGAAAAGTTCTCGCCCAGCGTTCAAGGCAGAATTGTCCCCAGTGGGGAAGTAGAAATTCTCTCAACCCACGACCAAATTTTAGGAGGCCCAGACGGTCAAATTTTCTTGGGTTGCCAATTTCCGGCGGACGCATCTTATCGAATAGCGTTGCAGGAATTGGGATGGAAAGTCGGGAAAAATTTAGCCGAAAAAGGTGCTTTAGAGAGATTTGGAGTAGATTTTCTCGCGGTGCGCCAATCAGACGGCAAATGGGATATGCAAGCAATAGAAATTAACTTGCGGAAAGGAGGCACAACTCATCCGTTTATGGCTTTGAAGCTGTTAACAAACGGTCGGTACGAACGTTCTACAGGATTATTTTACAGCCTGCAGGGCCGTCCCAAATATTATGTCGCTTCGGACAATTTAAAAAAAGAGCGCTATCGGGGATTATTACCGAACGATTTGATGGATATTATTGCTGACAATCAACTGCACTTTGACAGCGGTACTGAGACGGGGAGTGTGTTTCATTTAATGGGTTGTTTGTCGGAGTTTGGTAAATTGGGAGTGACGAGTATTGGCAATTCGCAGCAAGAAGCTGAGGATATGTATAACAAAGTTGTGAAAGTTCTCGATCGCGAAACGTCAGGCGATTTTAGATTTTAGATTTTAGATTTTAGATTTGATCCAGTCATATCATGTCCGATCGATTAACCATAATATCCCGACCGGGGCGGGTTTTTGAGATTGTCAATTATTGACGATTATGGTTGGTGAACCCGCCCCTACCTAATTTCGGGTGATCGACCGGACATCATATCAGTCAGTTTAGAGCCCCCACTTCGCAGAAGTTGTCGGGGATCTAGCTAATTTTTAGCGGGATAAAGGGGCGTGGGGTCGATCGAACCTGTGCGGTTGAGTGGCCAAAAACGCACAATTGCCCTACCGATGATATTTTGCTTGGGTACAAAGCCCCAGTAATGACTGTCACAGCTTGCGTTGCGGTTGTCGCCGAGCACCAAGTAAGAATTTGGAGCTACAACTACAGGCCCGTAGGGATACTGTGGAATTTCTTCAATATATTTTTCCTGTAGCGGCTGCTTGTTAATAAAAACTTTTCCCTCTCTGACTTCCACAGTGTCCCCTGGAAGTCCGATCACTCGCTTGATATAGGCATCTTTGATCGGTGGTGGCTGTCCCGTGCACAAACTAGCCTGGTCAGGAGGCATAAATACGATAATATCTCCTCGCTGGGGCTCTTGGAATCGATAGCTTACCTTATCTATAATTAATCGATCGTTAATTTGTAGGGTTGGGAGCATCGAGCCGGTGGGAATGTAGCGTGCTTCGGCAACCAGGGTGCGGATACCAAAGGCCAAAAATGCTGCTAAGCCGATCGTCTTAATTCCTTCGATCCAAGGATTTTCAGTGTCTTGCGGAGGTTTTTCGTCGGCTGACTTGTCTAGACGAGTCATAGGGTATTGTAGTGACTGAGCTGGATACGAATTATAAACTTAATAATGCTTCCATGCTAGCACGCTGTTTACTGAATTAAGGATATCTTATGACTGCCCAATCAAGTTTGTTAATCCGTCGCGCTCGCATTCTTTTGCCCAATGGTGAGTTTTTGGTAGGAGATGTACAAATATGCGATGGCAAAATTGTCCAAGTGGCTGCTGAAATTGTCGAATCGGGCGATCGAGAAATAGATGCCAAAGGCTTAACTCTGTTACCCGGAGTAATTGATCCCCAGGTACACTTCCGCGAACCGGGTTTAGAACACAAGGAAGACTTATTTACCGCTAGCTGTGCTTGCGCTAAAGGCGGCGTGACATCGTTTCTGGAAATGCCGAATACGCGACCTTTGACCACAACCCAAGCTGCCTTAGATGATAAACTAAGTCGCGCTGCCGAGAAGTGTTTGGTCAATTACGGCTTTTTTATTGGGGCTACTCCTGAGATTTTACCCGATTTGTTGGATGCCAATCCGACTCCGGGAATTAAGGTGTTTATGGGTTCGATGCACGGGGACTTATTGATGGATGATGCAGCAAATTTAGAGGTAATTTTTGCGAAGGGCGATCGACTAATTGCGGTACACGCAGAAGACCAAGCTAGAATCAACCAGCGTCGTCAAGAATTTGCTGGTATTACCGATATTGCAGTTCACTCGCAAATTCAAGACAATCAAGCAGCTTTATTGGCAACTCAACTAGCAGTAAAACTTTCTAATAAATATCAGCGCCGACTGCATATTCTGCACCTTTCAACGGGGGATGAAGCTGAGTTTTTGCGCCAGGAAAAACCGAGTTGGGTAACGGCAGAAGTAACGCCGCAGCATTTGTTGTTAAATACCAGCGCCTATCAAAAAATTGGCAGTTTAGCTCAAATGAATCCGCCTTTGCGCGAGCCCCGCGATAACGAAATACTTTGGCAAGCTTTACTCGACGGCGTAATTGATTTTATCGCCACAGACCATGCGCCACATACATTAGCAGAAAAAGCTCAAGATTATCCGAATACGCCGTCTGGAATGCCCGGTGTCGAAACTTCTTTGCCTTTGATGCTGACCCAAGCAGTAGAGGGAAGATGTACAGTGGCACAAGTTGCTAATTGGATGTCGGCGGCAGTTGCTAAGGCTTATAAGATTCCGAATAAAGGGCAAATAGCACCGGGTTTTGATGCAGATTTAGTCTTAGTTGATTTGGAGAAATACCGCCCGGTAGTCGGCGCAGAGATGGCGAGCAAGTGCGGCTGGAGTTCCTTTGAAGGATGGAATTTAACTGGATGGCCAGTTGTGACTGTTGTGGGAGGAAAAGTTGTTTTTGAGAATGGTAAATTGGATACAAATGTGAGGGGAGAAGCATTGACATTTGACGCTGAGTAAGCATGAATTTAACTCAAGTGTTATAATTGGGTATTCCCGCATCGCAAAGGCGATATTACCCATGCTTCTTCAAGAACTAGAAACACAACTCCTGGCCTTAACTCCTACTGAGAAAGCTGAAGCCATCCGGCTTTTAACCCAAAGTTTAAACAATAGCTGGCCAGGAATTACCAAAACTCCCGACGTGTGTGGAGGCGATGCTTGCATTGCCAAAACTAGACTTCCCGTTTGGCTGTTCGTGAGTTTGCGCCGTCAAGGTTCAAGTGATGCTGAACTTCTACAATTTTATCCCCAGTTGAATGCTGCAAACTTAGTAAATGTCTGGACTTATGCTGAGGCTAACTCCGAAGAAATTGAAACAGCACTCCGAGAAGAAGCAGCAGCAATGATGCAGGAAGTATAATTTATGGCACGTCTCTATGCAGATGAACAGTTCCCGTTTCCTGTTGTGGCATTGCTGCGAAATTTCGGTCACGATGCCCTGACTATTCAAGAGGCAGGAAATGCCGGAGATGATGACCCCGAAGTATTAGCTTTTGCTGTGAATAACGATCGGGCGGTTATGACGCAAAATCGTCGGCATTTCATTCGCTTGCACGCTCAACAACCAAATCATGCGGGTATTATCGTCTGTACAGACGATAAAAATCTAGAAAGGTTGGCAACACGCATCAATGATGCTATTGCTGGTGAAGAAAATTTGAGAGGTAAATTGATTCGAGTCAACCGCCCGCCGCAGTAAGTACGCGCGAGCGTAGCTATCCCGTAGGGAATCGCCTTTTCTCAATTTTCCAATTCCCAATCCAATAACTCGCCAGTCCGCATCTCTTGAATTTGCCACCCGTTATCGAGATAAGTCCAAAAAATTTGTCAATAATTATCTGGTTGGTAGTGCAATCAGGACTGAACCCCAAATTTTTGCTAAACTTATAAAAGTATATTCCCTTACGATCGAGGCGATATTACCTATGCTCCAAGAACTAGAAACACAACTTCTTGCCTTAACTCCGATCGAGAAATCTGAAGCAATACGGCTGTTAACCCAAAGTTTAAGCAATAGCTGGCCGGGAATCACGAAGACTCCCGGAGTTTGTGGCGGTGATGCTTGTATTGCCAAAACTCGGATTCCAGTGTGGCTGCTTGTTGGTTTTCGCAATGAAGGTTCAAGCGATTCCGAACTTCTACAATTTTATCCCCATCTAAGTGCTGCTGATTTGGTCAATGTTTGGACTTATGCTGATTCACATATAGAGGAAATTGAAGAAGCAATCAGCAAAAATGAGGAAGCATAACTTATGGCACTATTGTATGCAGACGAACAATTTCCTTTGCCAGTTGTGGAATTGCTGCGGGCTTTTGGTCACAATGTGCTTACTGTTCAGGAAGCAGGAAAAGCAAATCTGGGCATTCCCGATCCTGAAGTCCTAGAATTTGCTATTACTAACGATCGAGCTATTTTGACATTAAATCGGTTTGATTTTATCGGGCTGCACAACCGAAAGTCAAACCATGCAGGTATTATTGTCTGCACAAAAAATCGGAATGTAGAAATGTTGGCAACACGCATCAATGATGCTATTGCTGGTGAGGAAACTTTGAGGGGGAAATTGATTCGAGTCAACCGTCCGACGCCGTAAGTTCGATCGCCTTTTCTCAAATTTCCAATTGCCAATCCAATAAGTCGCCATTACCAATTACTTCAATTTGCCGCCCGTTATCTAGATAACTTAAAGAAATTTGCAAATAATTTTCGGGTTTGTACTGCAATCTTTCCGCCCATTCGATCGCCACAATTCCCAAATCCATTTCTAACCCGTCCCAATAACTTTCTAAGTGCAAAGCCTCCACTTCGTCGGGTTCTAGTCGATACAAATCTAGATGATACAGCGGAATTCGTCCTCCAAAATACTCGTTAATCAGCGTAAAAGTAGGACTCTCGATCGAGTCTGAGATTCCTAAACCTTCAGCGATGCCTTGAACCAAGGTAGTTTTGCCCGCACCTAAATCTCCTTGTAATAAGATTACAGTGCCGGCGGGGAGCGATCGACCTAACGCAGCACCAAACTTGCGCGTAGCCTCAGAATCTGGAAGCAAAGTTTTCATTTCAATAATTAGTCATTAGTCCTTAATCATTTGTTATTTGTTACTCGCTTGCGGCTGCTAATAACCAATAACCAATAAAATTAGTCAACTGTCCACTGTCAACACTCAACAGCTTAAATGTTCTGGGCGCGGCCGTACCAACGCAGCAACATTCCCGCCAACCTTTGAGAATTGTGGCGAATTAAACCCGTATTTTGATCTTCATCCATGACATTGGCGATGACAACTCGCCGCCCCAATTGCGTCACGGCTTCTCGATCGAGCACAACCGGATAAGAATCCTCCTGAGAATAGCGAATCAAAGCCTTTGCAGAAGGGACTTTTCCTTGAACTACTACAGCATCGAACAGCGGCCGACCGCAAGCGCGGTCGATCGCCCGAATGTGGTCTGCAACACTGTATCCGTCTGTTTCCCCCGGCTGAGTCATAATATTGCAAACATAAATGCGCGGAACTTCGCTGTTGGCGATCGCATCAGCAATTTCCGGCACCAACAAATTCGGAATAACACTCGTATAAAGACTCCCCGGCCCAATAATGATAAAATCCGCTTCCCGAAGTGCTTGGGCCACCTTGGGCAACGCCGGAGGATTAGCAGGAGTGCAGCCAATTTTGATGATTTTTCCGTTAGCTTTTGTAATGCTGGACTCCCCCTCAATCCTCCGGCCGTCCGCCAGTTCTGCCCACAAAGAAACGTCGCTCAGAGTAGCCGGCAGCACCTCTCCCCTAACTGCTAAAACTTTAGAACTCGCCGCGATCGCCTGTTCCAAATCTCCAGCAATATCGCTCATCGCTGTCAAAAACAAATTCCCAAAACTGTGACCCACCAAACCGTCACCAGCCCGAAAGCGATATTGAAATAACTCAGTCAATAACTTTTCCTCATCTGCCAAAGCAGCCAAACAATTGCGAATGTCTCCCGGCGGCAATACCCCAATTTCCCGCCGCAGCCGCCCGGAAGACCCGCCATCATCCGCCACCGTGACAATAGCAGTGATTTTGGCGCTGTAATCCTTCAATCCCCTGAGCAAATTGGAAAGGCCCGTACCGCCCCCAATTGCCACAATTTTCGGGCCGCGGTGCAAGCGACGGTGGTTGAGGAGTCGATCGACCAGTTCCTCGTTGCCTTCGGGCATCAGCACTTGGGTAATAGAGTTCAAACTGCGAGTTTGTCCCCACAGAATTAATAAAATCCCGCCAGCAATGATGATCGGGCCCGACACGTAATTAGGAACAACTTCCGCAATCCACGCCAAAAAATTTCTCAATAATTGCAATAAGAAGAAAATGGGAGTCATCCCAGTCCAAATCGCTAAACCCAAAGTGGCAAGTACCACGCCGCTGGCACTAATCAGCAGCCACCGTTTCACTAACAGTCCGGGGGCTAACCACTTAAACCACTGGTGAACTCGCCCGTTCCGCAAAGAAGGGGGGTAAGGATTTCTGGATTGGGCAAAAACCTGCTTGGCTTTAGCCAAGACGCGGAGGGCTTTAGGAAGTGAACTAATTGACATGGTTAATTAGTCTTAAGGGTATTGGAACAGCTCGATCTGACAAATTTACAATACAAGAGAGTTTTGATTCTGGCAGTCAATTTAAGTAATTAGTGATTAGTCATGAGTCATGAGTCATTAGCTAGACTGATGACTGATGACTGACAACTTATTGATAACATCCTATGGCTGAGCCACTAATCGAACTCAAGGGGGTAAGTAAGTCCTTCGGCCAGAACCCGATCCTCGATCGAGTGGATCTGAGGATTTATCGGGGAGAGGCCCTGGCAATTATTGGCCCTTCCGGGACGGGGAAATCTACGATTCTGCGGATAATTGCGGGTTTGTTGGCCCCGGATGCCGGTGAGGTTTTTGTTCAGGGACAGCGCAGAGTCGGATGGGTGGACGACGTGGCAGATCCGATCGGAATTGGGATGGTGTTTCAGCAAGCGGCTTTGTTTGATTCGCTGACGGTGGAGGAGAATGTCGGTTTTTTACTTTACCAGCATTCTAAGCTGCCGCGCCGCCGCATTCGGGAATTGGTGGAGGAAAAGTTGGAGATGGTGGGTTTGCCGCGAATTGGCGAACGCTATCCGGCGCAGTTGTCTGGGGGAATGAGGAAGCGGGTAAGTTTTGCCCGCGCTATCATGGCGAATCCTGATAATGACAGGGATAATCCAGAGGTTTTGCTGTACGACGAACCGACGGCGGGTTTAGATCCGATCGCTTCGACGGTAATTGAAGATTTAATCAGGGACTTGCAGGCGGCCCAAGGTGTTTGCAGCACTTATGCGATCGTCACTCACCAAGACAGTACCATCCGCCGCACTGCCGATCGCATCGTGTTTCTCTATCGAGGCAAAGTGCAGTGGGAGGGAACTGTCAATGACATTGCATCGACAGATAATTTACTTATCCGACAATTTTTTAGCGGCAGTGTTACTGGGCCAATTCAAGCGCTTGGATAGTCAGCCAATTTTAGATTTTAGATTTTAGATTTTAGATTGAAATGACCGATGATGAATGACTAATAACCAATGACCAATGACTAAGGAGGTAATATGCGATCGCGAACTGTAAGAGAAGGTTCTGTCGGGTTCTTAATTTTAGTAGGAATCGGTTTATTTGGCGGCTTAGTGCTCTGGCTGCGGGGCGTGCAGGTAGGGAACCGCAGCTACAAATTCGCCGTAGAATTTGCCAGCGCCCAAGGAATGCAAATAGGTACGCCCATCAGGTATCGCGGGGTTGCAGTCGGTAAAATTACCGCCCTCCAACCGGGTTCCAACGGCGTAGACGTGACGCTGGAGATTGCCCCCGGAACTTTAGTGATTCCCAGGGATGTTACGATCGAAGCGAATAAATCGGGTTTAATTGGCGAATCGTCGATCGACATTACCCCCAACTCGATTTTGCCAGAATCATTAGTTACCGCCAATCCCGTTAGTGCCGACTGTCCCCCAGAGATTATCTGTCAAAATTCGCGCTTAAAAGGTCAAGCTGGAGTCACTATCGATGAACTAATTAAATCCACAGTCCGCCTAGCTAATTTCTACACTGACCCCGCGCTGTTCAACAATATTAAATCTCTTGCAGAAAATACAGCAAACACAGCTAAAGGTGCAGCTAAACTCACTCAAGATTTATCGACTTTAACTCAAACTGCCCAAGCGGAAATAAAAACTTTAAATCAATCTGTAAGGGGAGACCTTGGGAGCTTAAATCAATCTGTAAAAACCGAAATAGCCAGTTTAAATCAATCATTAAAGGGGGAAGCAAGCACCTTAAATCAATCATTAAAGGGAGAAGCAAGCATCTTAAATCAATCGCTCAAGACGGAAATATCAGCAGTCGCCGCTGATGTTTCTAAAGTAGCAGCTACGGCGGACACTTCCACAAAAGCCGTATCTGCCGCTGCGATAAATTCTGCTAATTCAGTAACTCAAGCAGCCAATCAAATTACATTAACAGCCAACCAAGTCAATTCTTTAGTAGCAACCAACCGCGGCAGTTTAGTCTCAACTCTGAATAACATCAATCAAAGCAGTCAGGAACTGCGGCTAGCTGTCAGCAGTTTGAGTCCGACAATTAATCGAATCAACCAAGGACAATTGCTGAACAATTTAGAAGTTTTATCGGCGAATGCTGCCCAAGCTTCTAGTAATTTGCGAGATTTATCCAGCCAAGTAAACAATCCCGCCAATTTGCTATTATTGCAGCAAACCCTAGATTCTGCACGAGCTACATTTCAGAACGTGCAGAAAATTACTTCCGACGTGGATGATTTGACAGGAGATCCGGCTTTCCGCAACAATATTCGCAGGTTGTTCAACGGATTAGGAGGCTTGTTGGGTTCGACAGAACAACTGCGACAGCAAGTTAAAGTGACTCAAACATTAGCTCCCCTTTCTGAGAAAGTAAATGCGAGTAAAACTGCCAGAAATCAATCAGTAGAGCCGGGATTTCCCAGCTTGCAAAAACAGCCCAAATTGCCTGTTATACCTTCTCAAACTGCAAGATCAGCAGAACCAGTGGCTCCCGAAAATACTCCTTAAAACAGGGTATCATTGAATAACCGCAATTATTGCAAGATTCGCGAGTTGCTTTAGTTACTAAGGTGCGGCTTTCGCAGCCGGCATTAAAGTTATTGTCCAAATCCTATTAACAAAAAACTCTTTCTATCGCAACCAGGAAAATAAATGACGCAAACATTATCGAAACCGGACGTAACCAAAAGCCAGTATACTGTAACTTGGGAAAAATTGCCAGACGACTTTAAATTACCCGACGATCCTGTCGAAAACATCGACCAACCACTTTTAGCCGCGGCCCTCCGAGAAGCCTTGGATCTCGCAGGATTTATCCTAGCTTCAATGCTAATAGCTTCCAATTTTGGACTGTGTGCCAAAGTTAACGACAAAACAGTAGTAAAAGCACCAGATTGGGTGTATGTTCCCTCGGTATTGCCAGCAGAACCAGGAGAGGTTCGCCGCAGTTATACGCCCAATGCTGAGGGAGAAGTACCTGCTGTAGTGATGGAATTTTTATCGGATACTGACGGTAGTGAATATTCAAATAAACCGACATATTATTACGGAAAATGGCGGTTTTATGAGCGAATTTTGCAAGTGCCGATTTATGTAATTTTTGAAGCAAAATCGGGAGTGTTGGAAGTGTACAGACTCTCGACTTCGGGAGAATACGAATTGCAAGAACCGGATGCTAATCAGCGATTCTGGATAGAATCAATGGGTTTATTTCTGGGGGTTTGGGAAGGTGAAAAATCTCAGAGGACGGGTTATTGGTTGCGCTGGTGGGATGAGAATGGCAATTTGCTGCTGTGGGGTGCGGAACGGGTGGAACAGGAACGCCAGAGGGCCGAAGAGGAACGCCAGAGAGCCGATCGACTAATGGCATACTTGAGAAGCCAAGGCATCGATCCTGATGGCATTTGAAGATGTGGGAGGTCGATCGATTTTAGATTTTAGATTTTAGATTTTCGATTGAATAATTGGGAATCAAGGAGCCAGAGCGATGGATTTTAGTTTAGATTTGCGATTTTCGATTGGGAATTAAGGAGCGCCATGACTGCAACAACATTAGAAGAGAAATTAGATCGGCCGTTGCTATTTCCAGGGTTAACTTGGGAACAATTCAAAACCTTAGAACCGATGCTGGATATTCCAGGGGTGCGGCTGTCATTTTTAGATGGGATACTGGAGATTCAGAAAATGCCTGGAAGAAAACACGAAACAGCCAAAGGACGTATCGGTGCGTTGGTAGAAACTTACATGATGGCGGCAGGAATTGATTTCACCCCTACGGAGTCTCTGACATTAGAAAATGAATCGCGACTGGTGAAGTGTGAAGCAGACAAGTCTTACGAATTGGGTGCTGATAGAGAACGTCCCGATTTAGTGATCGAAGTAGTCGTCACTAGCGGTGGAATTGATAAGCTAGAGGCTTACAAACGGCTGCAAATCCCTGAAGTCTGGTTTTGGGAAAACAGCCGACTGTCTCTGTATGCTCTCAGACAGCAAGGATACGAAGAAATTCCGAGTTCCCAATTGCTCCCAGATCTCGATATTGGTTTACTCGTCAGGTGTGTTAATATGCCGAGTCATGTTGAGGCAATTAAGGAATTCAAAAGGGCGATCGATGGGGATTTGTAGTCAAAAATAGATAATACATATCCCCGACTTCTTAAAAAAGTCGGGTATCTAGCAACGATCCAACGTTGTTGATGAAGTACACCCCGATCGCTCTCCGTAGTTACCCTGGGCCGTGTCCCTATAAGAGCTGGAACTCCTAAACTTCAGTGTATTCTTTGCCTTTTTGAGACTCTAACCAACGTTGATAAGCTTCCTTATCACCTCTAAAGGAATCGACAGAAACTTGACGTTCTGGCATGGGTTTGAGGGGAGCATCAATAGGGGAATATTGGCAATAGCAGATTACTACCATATCAAATTCACCGATCGGAATATCGGGAGTATAAGTCTCAACCCGCGCCACTTCCCACTCACCTGTGCGGTAATGAGTGCTGTAACCGTGCCGAGTTGGATCGTGTTCTGCTTCCACACGAACAAATTCTGGGGGGCGATAGCCAACTTCAGGAATTGGACCATCAGAAGAGTCAAAGTGTTCTGCCAAAATGCGAGTCAATGATTGAGTGTGCTGTAGTTTTCTATCTTTCCACCCAGGAGTTCTCGGTTCGGCTCGGAAAATAATGTATTTATGCATCGTCGTCCTCTCTTTCTGTGTCGTAGAATGATTTGGGAAATTCTGTTTGGCCTCGAAAAACACAATCAACTTCTAGACCGTTTGTATCAATTTCCTCTATGTCAAGTAGTTTCCAACCATATTTTCTTTGCATCTCATAGCAACAAGCTTCGTCGGCTGCTGCGTGTCGAGATTTGTCTTCGTCTGGATCGTAACGCAACCAGTTTGGATTATTTGGCATAATTGTATTGCTCCCTGTGTTGGGTTGACAACATTGGAGAAGTCGCCCGGACGAAGTATTTGCGGTACTGCGTCCGGGCGCGTCTTTGTCAAATTATAGAATAATTCAGGGCTTACGCACTCCGACGCCTAGAAACCGGGTTTTTTACCGAATCTGCAGATCGCAGTGAAGTATTCTCGTAAAAAAACCCGGTTTCTGACCACCCGTGCGTCCTGGACTGAACCCGACAATTGATTGAATTTGCTTGACAAATATCATTTAATATGGTTTCTAGGTTTCAGCGAAAATTTTAAATGGCGAAGGGCGATCGTTTTGTGATCGAACTTGGGCAATCTAGATATAGGCGCTTCTTGAGTGCCTGAAAAACAGCGACGCCAAGAGTTAGCAATGGAAAGTACACAGAAAAAATCTAGTGATAGTCGGGTTCATCGGAGCGATCGAATTAAGCAGATTTTTGCGTTAGTATCAATGGTTGGCTTTGGTGGTTCGGCAATTTTTGGTATGGTGAGTCTGTTCGGCAGCGGTTTGAGCAGTCAGCACCAGCAAAAATCAGCTCCGCCGGTAGCAGTTTCCCAGGAATCTTTGCTAGCGGCGCAGGAAAGGGGATATGAGACGGTTTTGCAGCGGGAACCGCAAAATCCGACGGCTCTGGAGGGGTTGGCAAATGTGCGGTTGCAGATGAATAATCAGGTGGGGGCGATCGAGCCTTTGGAGAAGTTGGTGAAGCTAAATCCCGATCGGGCGGATTATAAGGCGCTGTTGGGGCAGGCGAAGGGGAAGTAAGGGGCGATCGGTTAATTAAGAATTGGCGAAATCTCAATTTTATTATCTATCCTAGGTATCAATAATGTCATCAAACAATTTCTTTTCTATTATCATCCCTACACGCGAGAGACATGATACATTAAAACATTCGATTCAGAGTGTACTTAATCAAACTCATAAGGAGTTTGAACTGGTGGTTATGGACAATTTTAGTAGTGCAGAAACTGCCGAAGTTGTAGCTTCATTTAATGATGAGCGAATCAAGTATTATCGCGCACATGAAAGACTCTCCATGTCTGACAATTGGGAATTGGGGTTATCTCACGCTACAGGAGAATACATTACTGTTCTCGGAGATGATGATGCTTTAATGCCAGATTGCCTCGAAATTTGTTTAAATCTTCTCCAGGAATATGACGTGCAGACAGTGGCTTGGTCTCGGGGCACTGTATATTGGTGGCAGAGTGCGATCGTCCCTTGGCATAAGAATAAATTGTACGTTCAGTTGCAGGATCAGGTAGCTGTAAATTTTCAAGCAAGACAAAAATTAAAGCAGTTCTATAATTTTGAAGTTTCTTATGGTGAACTCCCCATGCTCTACAATGCTTTTATTCCTAGAGCCTTAATAGAAAAGATTAAATCTGTTCATGGTAAATATTTCATGTCATCTATTCCAGATGTGTATTCGGGTGTGATTAATGCCTATTATTTAGAAAATTACTTATATTCTTTTCGCCCTCTTTCAGTGGCGGGCAATTCTGGACATAGTACGGGAACTTCATCGTGCTACCCCAGCTTGGGTGGGAAACCATTTAAAGATTTTTTAAACGATGCCAAAAAAGATACAAAGAAACTGCTGCACGATAGTTTAGTACCATCAATCAACCCATTTATGTGCATTGCTGACGTGCAAGTTAGTACCAAAGAGTTATTTTTTTCGGAGGATGAAGAAATTAACTTTGATATTTTAACTGTCGTAAGGGCTGTTGCTTCAAGTATCAATATGGATATTGGCGAGTACGACACTCGTTTGCAAGAAATTGAAGAATTGGCTAAAAAACATAAAATTCCTACTTCGGAGTTTAACATTCCTGAAAGACAGACGCATCAGCCCCAAGCATATCAAGGTCCCATGTCGGACGGAAATGGCTCAATAGGTACCTGGGCGATTAATGGAGAGCAAGCGGGAATATCTAATGTGGCTCAAGCGGCGATGCTGGTATGGGGAATGTTGCCTGATTTAAGTTTTTTTCGGGTTAACTATCTGTCTAAAGATCACAGAAGTGATCTTTACCAAAACCTGAACTTAAGAGAAATCAATTTAATCGTATTTCCCGACTGGAATCAGCCGGAACAGTCTTTAAATGAGGAGTTGGCCCAGGTAATAAGAGCGATAGCAACTCACCCAGACAAAGATAAGATGACTCTGCTGGTAGACAGTAGCCAAATTTCTGATGAAGATGCTAATCTTGCTTTATCTAGTGTGGTGATGAACCTGTTAATGGAAGAGGACTTAGATGTCTCCGACGGGCCTGAAATTTCAGTGATTGGACTGTTGAGCGAAATTCAGTGGGAAGCTGTGAAACCTCGCCTGCATGGTAGAATTGTGTTGCAGTCTGAAAATAAAGAGGCGATTGCCAGAGTACAAGCCCAACACATTCCCACTCGTGATTTAGACAGCTTAATTATCAGCAACTCCCGTAATGAAATCAGTTCTCCTTCTTAAGGGTATCCTGCGGTGGGCTAGCTCCAAAAAGCCTGGTTCCCGCTTGCTCATATAATTCTCTAGAAAGTGGGTGCAAAAGATTGTATTCTAAAACATTTTTCACAACTAGCAGCAATAAGCCAGAATCTACCTCAGAGGATTGATCCGACTTCAGAAGCTTGATTACGCCCAAAGAATCGAGTTCAGCTTCTGTATAGATCCCCATCCGAATAGACAGGTTAATCAAATGCAATAGATTATTAATGTCTGTCGGATTGATTTCCCGTAGATGATGGCGGATTGTCCAAGTAATTCCATAGTCTCCGAATTTTCCCCGTCGCTCCGCTTCTGTTTGCAGGACTTGCATTAAATCCTTTGTCCACAGATCGACTTGTTCGCTATCTCCTCCCGTCATCCCCATCAGCCATGTCGCCTGAGCTTCTATCTCTTGTGCGTCTAATAGCAAAGCCAACCCCAAATACCAATAGTGAAACCTATTATCGGGTTCAGCTTCAATAGCCTCTTCGTAGAGATGGGCAGCTCGGCTGTAATCTCCTTGAAGTAAGTTTTGATAAGCTTGATTCTGGATAGTTTCTGCTTTAGTCAATCCAGTTTTTTGTAAAACTTCAAAGGGCGTCAAATTTTCGATCTGTGCGATTAAGGTTTCTCGATACGCTTTCAAATGCGCCCTCAGTCTTTCTTCCTGCTCGTTTTCTGCCACATAACGGGATTCTTTTGTAAACTGACCTGATTCTTTGACAAAAACCATATCAACCTGAAATAAAGCTAAGTCTGAATAACGACAAGCAAGATTGACAAGATCATAGGCTACAAAACCTTGCTCTTTCATAAAGTTTATAACACTAGCCATCTTATCAAATCTAGCTGTTACATATAAATTAACTTCTACAATTACCAACTCTGTATTTTGAAGAGTTTGAGTTGCACCTGCTAGGACATCTAGTTCTCTACCATCTACATCAACTTTGATTAAATACGGCCCTTCTAACTGGCGAGTTTTACAAATTTCATCCAGAGTAACGGCCGGGATTGTCCTTAGCTCAAAATTTTCGGAGCTAGCTTCACCATCCTCTGAGATGTAAGAGTGGATAAAGTTGCTCACATTCACTTGAAGAGGCACAAGTCCTGCCTCTGTGGAAGCAGCAGCAATTATATAGTCTGCTCTTTCAAGATGTTGACAGATTTTGTTTAGATATGGTTCGTTCTCGGCTATGGGTTCGATCAGGAGATATCTGGATTTTGGAAAAGCATAATAAATCTCAAATGTACCTAATCCAGCACCTACGTCAATAACCGTTTCCGGATCAAAACCCAACTGCTTTGCATTCAATAATGACCCCAACATTGAACTTCTAGGAATGTGATTATTCGTCATAGTAATTTTTTCCTCTGTTATGCCTAGGGCAGCATTTAATTGCCAGCTTCTACGTAATTTCGCCACATCTGCTCGTATGCTTTCTCCATCTCTAGCGTAAATTGCTTGCCATTCCACAGTGGAGCCGTTTGTCGTGACTGCCGCAGTTTCCAGGATATATGCTGCCGCAGGGCCGCATCTTTCCCTAAACGAATTCCCCATTCTATATACTCTTCATCTGTCCAAGCAATGCCTTCGTTAATCCCAGCATTCATCATCATTGTGTAGCTGTTGCGAGCTGCAAACTGCTCTCCAACTTTTGTCACTAAAGGAACACCCATCCACAAAGTTTCTAGAGTGGTTGTAGCCCCATTATAGGGATAGGTATCCAAAACTACATCAGCGATACTAAGGTTGGCTCGGTGAACTTCTGACGAGACTACCTCTGGCACAAATCGTAATCGATTAAAATCTATACCCTCTTCTTGTGCTAAGTCATTAAAGAGTTTTTTAATAGACTCTTCCTCACCTGCTCCTTTTATTATGAAATAACTATTAGGGACTTCACTGATAATTTTCATCTGGAGCCGTGCTGTATCAGGATGCCGTTTGTAACCTATCTGAGCACTAAGGTATATGACCGCATCAGTAGGAATATCTAAATGCTCGCGTCGCAGTGTTGGTATCCCCACCTCAAAACCATCTACTGCTATGTAAGTTTGAGGTAAACGCCATATCTTTTCCGAATAATAATCCTGAGCTGATTCTGGTAAAACATAAGGATCGGCAATAAAATAATCAATTGTAGGTAGCCCTGATGCGTCCCATCCTAGCCATGTTATTTGCACAGGTGCAGGTTTAAGGGCTATCACTTCATAGCTAACATCTGAGGTGAGGCTGTCAAGATCAATTAGAATATCAATCTCATCTTGAGAAATTTGCTCAGCGATTTCAGTACCTACAATCCCGCACCTATATGCTTTAGACACTTGATTCACGTACCATTCTTGTAGCGGGTCCTGCATATTCCTATAATTAATTAAATAGGCATGAAGTTTAAAACGCTCGCGATCGTGGTACTTGATTAGCCATCGAGCTAGCGACCCCACCGCGTGGGTCGCGAGGCAATGAGATAAATAACCGATCTTCAAAGGTTTGGTTAAACTACTAATATTTTTACGATGAGTAAACTGGCGCTGCCTGTATAGTTCTATCTGCTTTTTAGCAGAGTTTTGAATATTGACTTGGCATATTTGAGCTAATTGGTTACTGATTTTTCTGTATTTTTTGGGTTCATCTCTAAAGTAAGGGAAAAAGAAGGGGGTAAGAAACAGGTTATGAGCTGTAATTAAGTCCAATGAAATTGGCTGTTCAGCTATCAATGACTCTTGTAGAGATTGGAGGCGATTAACGACTGAGACAGCTTCTTCCCAATATCCACCGGCGCTCATTAACCCCCGAAGGACGAGATGCGTTGCATAGATTTTAACAGGCAAAGATTCTGCTAATGAATATAAAATTTTAGCGGTCTTGATCCCTTCATTGTATTGACCTGCATTCTGGTAAAAAACACTTAAAAGACAGATAATATCTAGATTGTTTGGATCTAAGCGTAAACACAATTCAGCAAAGTGTACTGCTTGCCTGGAGTTTTTCCACAAAGTTGCCAGTCCAAAAGCCGTTGGTATTACAGAGTTAATATATAGTTGGCAGTCACAGACATGAGTAAGGCAGGCTTCTGCGAATTCCAAGGATGATGGGTGCAAAGGATCGTATTCTAAAATGCTTTTTAACACCTGCATCAATACCTCGAAGTTTACTTCTCCAGATTCTTCTGATTTAAGAAGTTTAATCACTCCTAGAGAAGTCAGTTCCTCAGCCGTAAAAGTCCCCAGCCTGACGGAAAGCTCAAGCAAGTATAACAGGTTGTTAATATTTGTGGGAGCAATCTCCCGGATGTGGTGCCGAATTGCCCAAGCAATCGAGTCCTCTTTCAAAGCCTCCCTGCGTTCTGCTTCTGTTTGCAGAACCATTATCAGCTGCTCAGTCCATTGCTCAATTTGTTCTTGCTCACCCTCTGCCATGCATAACAGCCAAGTAGCTTGAGCTTCTAGCTCTTGCTCCTGCAATAATAGCATTAGCCCCAAATTCCAGTAGTGAGACTTGGTATCTGGTTCCGTAGCAATTGCTTGCTCATATAGGTTGGCAGCCAGAGTGTACAGTCCTTCAGTTAAGTATTTATGTGCTTGTTCTTCCAAAGCTGCTAAATCTGTAGACGAGGTGTTTTCTAAAAATACCACCATAAGTAAGTCTCCTTTTTTATCCTTATTGTTATGATCTTGCCGCACTAAAAATTATGGCAAAGAACATACCTAAACAAAATAACTATTTAGTGATAATTTGGCTACAAGAGTGGGTAGCGTTCAGAACACTACCCATTGTGTTGCATCAACTTTTGATGAGGCTTGCAGGAACAATTCTAGCTTTAAAGGCTAGATCAAGCCTACTTAGAAACTTCCGTCCATGCGGGACCTGTACAACCCACACTGGCAGCGGCAACCGTTGCATAGCCCGTTACAGCTCCTGCGCCGGCCGCAGTTCTTTCGCACAATACCGCCGCAGTGGTTCTTTCAGTTGCTCCTGCAGGCTGAATTAAAGCTACTTTTCCTGCGTATGCTTTGAGCGCTTCCCCTATGGGTTGTGCGACATTTCCCACCTCAGTAGCATTTGTAGCAGGTGCTATGGGATCGAGCGCGTAGTTATAGTTTTGAGTCTGCGTTTTTATGCCAAGATTCAACTCGCCAACAGATGTGGCAAATCTACCACTTTCTGCGAAGGTAGCTTGTTGAGACCTGTTCATGGAACCGATATACTGCTTAGCTTCTGACTGCTTAGCTTTGTTGGCTTGGTTCAAGAAGGAGGGTAAGGCAATGGCCGACAAAATTCCGATGATGATGATAACCACCAGCAGTTCAATTAAGGTGAAACCCTTATCCCGCTTCTGATTGAGGTGTTGTAGAAATTTCGCTTTCAATTCAGTTTTCATGTTTTATTTCTCCAAATCGCGTGAGATGCTTGATTTTTGACTCCTAAGAGTAACTTACCCCTTTTCAATAACTTTCATATCACTCGCTAACCAAATTTTTGAGCAGCCTCAAACCAAACGCTCGAAAAGTATGTATAGAAAGACTTCTAGGCTACTAAGGAGTTCTTTAACTTCCTCAAAAGCTTTTTCTGGCTTAGCTTGCTCAAGAGTGATAGGATGTAGGGGTCTGAGTTTGAGCCAACGCTCTACAAGACACATGACCGACTGTGGCAGATCAGTTTCCCACAAAGGTAGTAGGCTAGCCGCCATCATACTATCTACCGTAATTGGTACTCGCGTAGGCAGACTTACGTAGCGGCTTATCTCGAAAACTTTGTGATTAGTGATAGCATTCACTAGATCGTTTTTTAACTGAGGTGTTCTGAGTTGAGGGTGCAGATAAACTCGAACTTGCTGCCAGTCAGATTGCGTCCATTCATACACCTCTCTAAAAGAGTGAGCTTGATTAGGATGACCACACCAAAAGTCAATCAAGCGGTTGACCGGGTGCAATAACTCAAATAGGTGTAGTCGGAGATCAACAGGAAGATCCGGCAAGCTCATCGCCAAAAATGCGGGCAAGTTTTCGGGATTTTTGAACAAGTCTGCTAACTCCCATTGTCGCCAATTCACCATGCTGATGAATTCTAAATTCGCTTCCCTTAAAGCTGCAAAAACTTCTGGAATCGTGTAGCCTTTATCGCCTTGAAGGAGATAGTTGGCCAGCAGCCATTCTTCATTTTTTTCTACTGGCAAATTCCAAGTTCTTGCCTTTATCGCTACATTATCTTGTAATTCTTCTATAATTTCTTTAGCGATACCTATTTCCATTTCTCGGGGGTTTTCTTCTAATAAACCCATTATTTTAAATACTTTTTGAACTGCATAATAAGAAGCGCGTTGGAGAGAACTATGAAGGTTAGCGCGAATGATGCCATCGGGCTTTAAAACGGCTTGCATTGCCTGAAGACCGACCACAGGATCGGGTACTAAATAAAGGACATCATCACAGTTGATATAGTCAAACTTTAAACCTAAATCGGGTAAATCCTCAAGGGGTAGAGCATAAAAATCAGTGTTATTGAAACCGTGATATTGTAACCGCTGTCTGGCCAACTTGACCGACTCCTCAGATATATCTACTCCTATAATTTTTGCCCCCGGATTTGCTTCTGCTAACATCAGAGATTTGTAGCCACTGCCACAGCCCGCATCTAAAATAACTTTACCTTCAGTATCTATAACTTTTTGATTTCTTAAATAGTAAGCTGTTACCAGATTATGAATATAGAGAGATTGATAGTCTGTTTTGGGAGAGTGGTCGAGGGGAATTTTAGGGTAAGGAGCTTTGTCAAATTGTTGACGAATTTTCTCGATTAACTCTGATTCTTGGTTATCCATTCTCAATCAAGCCTAATATTACCAAATTACCTGGTGGGACATTCCTCTTCTAAAATAGAAAGGTATTCGAGCCGCGCCGTCTGGGGCAAAATCTATGGCCCCTCAATTTTCCCACCTGCTGCCATATTGTATCACCAAAGACCTATTCTATAAACACCAACACCGCATTTATCCTGAAAGTATTCCCGATCTTGATCGCCCTCTCCTCGCCATTAAGTACGGCGGCCCCATTCTATCCATACCCTCAACGGCTGCGATCGCTCTAATCGCCGTGTTTACCCGTACTATTATCCTTGCCGCATTGCTAAGCTGGCGATCACCCCAACCTACTCAAATCAAGTTAAGCATAAAAAAAATAGGTGCGATCGCCCTAACCAGAAATGCCTCTCCTAAACTCCCTCATCGCTTCCACACTCGAAGCCATCAGCAAGCAGCGACACAATAAGTTAATATCTAAATCTGGCAAAACAACACTTAAATAAATTTTTTCATAATCCTCAGAACCCAAGCGATACATAGCCAATACACCATCCTCCCAGAACCAGACTTCAGAAACTCCCAATACTCGATAGCGCTGCAATTTTTTGACATTACCGCTAGTGAATATAACTTCGATACATAAATCTGGGGGAGAATTTGGGGTTATGCGTCGGCCAATAAAGTAAGATTCATCAGCTTGTGCAGACACTACCCCTTCCTTTTCTTGGGTAAAACTTCCCGTCGGTGAAAACTCAATTTCATTTTCGGCGCAGTAGATAGCCAGCAGCGTACAAATTGTCCGACTAAAAAATTCATGTTCTGGGGAAACTGCCAAGATTTCTACCTCTCCTTTGTAATAAAACAACCTGATGCCAGGGGAGTCAGAAAACCCCTGTTCAATTAGCTTGAACTGTTGCCAGCTAATCCCGGAGTGAATGAACCGTTGGTCTTGTGGCTGTAAAAGTGTCTGTGTCATCATGCGAACCTCAATCAAGTTCTGGGTTTAAAACAACATTCATCGCCTCTTTCCTGTTAAAAACTCTAAGGCGCGATCGCAGCCGCAACACAATACTTGCGATAATAGTCTCAATCCTTAATTATACAACCAACTACCACCTCCATGAACACCAACATCAGCCCCATCCTCAAAGTATTCACCCTTTCCGCCGCCCTTTCCCTAGCCATCAAGTACGCAGGCCCTAGCTTATCCATACCCTCTACCGACCTCAACGCCCTAATCGCCGTGTTTACCCCCAGTATCATCCTAGCCGCCATCCTCGGCTGGCGATCGCGCCAACAGCAGCAGTAGAGACGGAATCAAAAAGTGCGATCGATCTACACTAGGTCTAAAGACTATGTTTTAGCCAAAATCTTAATTCCCCGTACAGCTTATCAAAACCAAAGTTGAGGCACTCACCATGATTCAAATTATACCTGAATTAGTAACATTCGATGAATTCATTGACTGGTATCCTGAGAATTCCGAACACCGCTACGAACTACACAATGGAGAAATTGTTGAAATGCCAAAAGCAACAGGCAAACATTCTAAAGTGGCCGGTTTTACCAGCGGCTGGTTATTTCTCGAAATAGAACGCTTAAACCTACCCTACTTCATCCCCAAAGAATGCGTCATCAAACCCATGCGCGAGGAATCTGGATATGAGCCAGATATAATTGTACTTAACGAACAAACCATTGGAAACGAGCCACGATGGGAAAAATCATCAATTATCACAATGGGTTCATCAGTCCCCCTAATCGTCGAGGTAACTAGCACTAATTGGGGTGATGATTATGCCCTAAAGCTTGAGGCATATGAGTCAATGGGTATTCAAGAATATTGGATTATAGACTATCTAGGATTGGGCGGCAGACGGTTTATTGGCAACCCCAAACAACCCACTTTTTCGGTTTACCAACTAATTGACGGCGAATACCAAGTCAAACTGTTCAGAGGCGGCGAGGGTATTGAGTCCCCAACTTTCCCAGAATTGAAGCTGACAGCGCAGCAGGTGTTCGCCAAAGGGAATTAAGGAGGCTGCTTGTACTAATGTCCGAGTAGGGGTATCCGATTAAAGATGCGATCGCGCCCATCTGCTGTATCTTGTATAGAGGCGATTTATCGCTTCTGGGCTGCAGAGCAATTAGCAAGCAGTAATTCCCCATACCCTATTCCTCAATCTAAAATCTAAAATCTAACATCTAAAATCTAATGAAGCTAGGACAGTGGATGGGCTTATTAGCCCTCATCGCATCTTGTTACATCCTGTGGCAAATCAGGCAGGCCCTACTGCTGCTGTTTGCCGCCGTAGTCTTAGCCACAGCCTTAAACAGACTAGCACGCTACTTACAAAAATTCGGACTCAAAAGATCGATCGCTGTACTCTTATCAGTTAGCTTCCTAATCCTCGTATTCGTAGGCTTATTCCTGATAATTGTACCGCCCTTTACCCAACAGTTTCAACAACTTACCCAAAGAGCCCCTCAAGGAATAGAAAGATTAAATCAGTGGATAGATCAACTTGAGGGTCGCTTTTCAGGGCAATTTGGTCAGCGACTGCCAAATCTTGATGTTAACGACATCATGCAACAACTGCAACCTTTATTCAATCAACTCGTCGGCGGTGCAGGAGCCTTTGTCGGCAACACATTAGGCGTTATCCTCAGCTTTTTGCTCGTCATAGTTTTAACATTGATGACATTAGCAGAACCTCTATCTTACCGCAAAGCATTCATCCAACTATTTCCCTCTTTTTATCGGCGACGAGTCGATGGCATCTTAGATGAATGCGAAATAGCTCTAGGTCGATGGGTCATCGGGGCTCTCATTAGCATGAGTGTGATTGCTTTTTTGAGCTTAATTGGTCTGTCAGTCTTGCAAGTTCCCCTACC
This sequence comes from Microcoleus sp. AT8-B5, assembly GCF_036705565.1. Classification (NCBI taxonomy): domain Bacteria; kingdom Bacillati; phylum Cyanobacteriota; class Cyanophyceae; order Oscillatoriales; family Microcoleaceae; genus Microcoleus; species Microcoleus sp. AT8-B5. Next base: position 38,950 of record NZ_JAUBUY010000003.1, on the reverse strand, counting down.
GCTAGCTCACGCTGTAGTAGCAGGATTTCTTAACCTAATTCCCAATATAGGCCCCACTCTGAGCGTCATCCCGCCAATGACGATCGCACTTTTAGATTCTCCCTTGCAATCCGGTTTTGTCTTCATCCTTTACTTTCTAATTCAACAGTTTGAAAGTAACGTCCTCACCCCCTACGTCATGGCACAGCAAGTATCACTGCTGCCAGCAGTAACATTAATAGCTCAAGTATTCTTCGCCACCTTCTTTGGATTTTTAGGCTTATTACTAGCCCTCCCCCTCACCGTTGTAGCTCAAGTTTGGATTAGGGAAGCCCTAATTAAAGATATTCTCAACCAATGGAGTGCCAGTCCTAAAACCTTAGCAGCAATCGATTCTGCTATCAATGAAAAACATGAATCTATAGGAGTCAGCGAAACCCTGCCAGAAAAATATTTACCAGAACAGAAACCCAACATCCCCGATCATTCTGACAATGAGGCTCCTGAAAATCAATAGTTAAAATTCATAATGACCGAAAGCATCCAGGATACAAGCCCCCGGGTTCATTCGTCCAGAAATAAAAAACCTGTATCCGATGAAACTTGCCCCCCGCATTTATCTCGCGCAAGTCAATTCTTTAATCTAAAATCTAAAATCTAAAATCTAAAATCGATTGACCAAGAATTTATTGAGGGTACAAGCCCCCCCATTTATCCGTGGAATCAATCGAAAGCATCTCAAATCGAAAATCCTCAAGAAAGAGCATTTATCTCGCGCAAGTCAATTCTTTAATCTCAAATCTCAAATCTCAAATCTCAAATCGATTGACCAAGAATTTATTGAGGGTACAAGCCCCCCCATTTATCCGTGGAATCAATCGAAAGCATCTCAAATCGAAAATCCTCAAGAAAGAGCATTTATCTCGCGCAAGTCAATTCTTTAATCTCAAATCTCAAATCTCAAATCTCAAATCGATTGACTTGATAGTCACCGTCAACCAACTGGTAAGGATCGCGAATTAAATAACTTACAATTTTAATTGTTATTGTGGGACGGGCGGGACGCCCATCCCACAATTTTGTGGAAGTTATTTAATTCTCATTCCTAAACAGAAAAAGTAGGTTGTTTAGGATTGCCAATATAGCGTCGCCCGCCAAGTCCCAAATAGTCCGCAATCCAGTATTCAGAAATGCCCAAAGCTTCGTAATCCACCAATTTGTAGCCATAATCATCCCGCCAATTGGTACTGACAACTTCGACAATTAGCCGGACAGAACTACCCATCGTAATGATAGATTCCTTTTTCCATCTCGGTTCGCTGTCCATCCCTTGCCTGTCCAAAACGATCGCATCCGGTTCGTAACCAGATAGCTCATACCATTTTAGATTTTAGATTTTAGATTTTAGATTAGCCATGAGTTACTGGATATGGGTTTGGAGCTTGCCTGCAGTGACATTATTTTTTTGTGAAACTTGTATCATAATTGGTGGCGACAACGCATTCTTTGGGAACGAAGTAAGGAAGTCCTAGTCGTCGGATTTCAAAGTTGAGTTCAGCGACAAGGAAGCCCGCTACTTCTGAATGTTCTCCGGTTGCTTTAGGCATCTCAACAATAGCTCCATTGTGCAGTTCGTAACGGTTTTCAGAATTTTCAGGATACCAGTCAATAAATTCATCGAAGGTGACTGGTTTTAATATCGCTTGAGTCATGGCGATCGCCCTTTATTTGATTTATGATATTGTTATTGTATCCGTTATAATTTACATCTTGCATCATTATCAAGAACAGGCAAGATGCCTGTTCCACGAAAAGTGAATTTTATTGTGGAACAGGCCGAAAAGCCTGTTCATAAAAGGCTTGTTGAGAATGGTGCAACATCTCAGTTATAATATATTGATTTTATCTCAAACAACCAGCTCGATCGACATTCCATCAATCCCAAATCCAAATTACTCCAAAATCAATCAATTCAAAATCTAAAATCCAAAATCTAAAATCTAAAATATATGAGATCGATCGACGAAATCAACGATAAAATCAGCCAGGGCAAAGCCACAGTCTGGACAATCGAAGAACTCAAAACAAGAGTTCAAGAAACCAGCATTACCCAAGCAGCCAAAGAAGTCGATGTGATTACCACCGGCACCTTCGAGCCGATGGAATCCTCCGGTGCAATCATCAACCTCGGCCATACTGACCCGCCGATAAAAATCCGCCAGTGCTGGCTAGACGGCGTTTTAGCCTACTCCGGCTTCGGCGCAGTAGACCTCTACCTGGGAGCCACCCAAGTAGCCGAAGACGGCGAAGAATCGCGCGAACGGGGAGGCGGACACGTCATCGAAGACTTAATAGCCGGCAAACCCGTGCAGTTGCGGGCTTTGGGGCAAGTAACAGACTGCTACCCCCGCGCCTCCTTTGAAACCACGATTACCCGCGATACAATCAACCAGTTTTATTTATTCAATCCCCGCAACGCATATCAAAACTTTATTGTTGGCGTCAATGGAGGCGATCGCCCGCTGTTCACCTACCTCGGCCCCCTGCAACCAAACCTCGGCAACGCCGTCTACTCGAACCTTGGAGCCATGTCTCCCCTGCTCAACGACCCCGACCTCGAAATCATCGGCATCGGCACCCGCATCTTCCTAGGAGGCGCTCAGGGCTACATCACCTGGGAAGGAACCCAGCACTTCCCGCTGCAAAAACGCCAGCCCAACCGCACCCCCATCGGCCCCGCTGCCACCCTCGCACTCATCGGCGACGCCAAACAGATGAACTCCAAATGGGTGCGCGGCTGCTACTTCAAAAACTACGGCCCATCCCTGATGCTGGGAGTCGGCATTCCGTTTCCCGTCTTAAACGAAACCGTCGTCGCCCACTGTGCAGTATCAGACAAAAAAATAGTAGCGCCGGTGGTAGATTTCTCTATCCCCCGGCGCGTTCGTCCCACCTTCGGTTTAGTTAGCTATGCTCAATTAAAGACTGGCCGCATCCTCATCGAGGGCAAACCAGTGCGGGCCGCCCCCCTTGCGAGTATGTTTCTCTCCCGGCAAGTAGCATTGGAATTGAAGCAGCAAATTGAAGCGGGTCAATTTACCCTCACGGCCCCAGTTGCTCCCCTACCCACTGACAGAGTATTTCTCCCGCAAGATTTGTGGGGTGCACAAGTCCGGCTCGAATAAAGGATTTTAGATTGGCGATTTAGCGGTTGTAAATTAGTCTTGGACAGACTAATCTAAAATCTAAAATCTAAAATCTAAAATTGGTTCATTCCTCGATCGGCTTAGGCTTCTTAACCGGCTTAGGAAGAGGTTCCTTGGGGACAGGCGGTGGTGCTGCTGCGGACTTGATGGTAGGACGCCCTACAGGAGCACCGTCACCCTTCGGCTTAGGAGTAAACGGACGCTTCCCTCCTCCTTTGAAGCCACCGGGCGGCTTGCTGCCGGGGGGGAATTTCCGCTTTTTAATCGGCAGGGCACCAATATTATTAGCCTGCTCAATCATCAGACTCTCAGCTTTCAATTTGACGTGGAAATCCCAAAAAAACCCGATCGCTTTTGTTGCTAAATCTCCCTTGAGTTTCAACTTAAAAAACTTCATCTTGTCGTCATTCTTGCGGGGAGCTTGCTTGATTTTGACGATGACATACTTTTCTTCGTCTTGGGATTGATAAATCACCTCACCTCTAATCGAAAAATAGCCATCTTCAACATCAGGTTCCGAGGAAGGCAAAGATGCGGTCGATGCTTCGCCGCTAGCCTCAATCTCCGCTGCTTCCTGATTTTCTTCCTCATCAGAGGACGGTTCGGGAGATTTCTTGAGCGTTTCCGGCTCCCAAACCCCCATAATCTGGGCGTGCAATTTGCCGTCTTCTTGCCTGGTGCGGGGATAGACCACCCACAGGTGTTCTTGTTCCAGCTCCAGGTGATTTTTGACTAAACTCATAACTCTACCCAGCAAAACTGCGTCGATGGCAGTTCCGTCGGCAGCTATCAGCATACCCCGGGTGAATTGCTCTTCTGATGGCGTGTAGCGGCCCCGCACCAAACCAACAGCTCGGTACTGTCTGGGTTCGCTGGGGGGGGGAATGGGATGTTGGCGCATGACGGAGGGTATGTCCTCAGCGGCCTGACTTTCGTTAGTGGCAGGCTCGGCGTTTGCCGGCGGTGCGACTGCTGGGGCTGGAGTATCGCTGACAGGTGTCGAAGACGCTGCAGACGCCGGGGGGGCAGGAGCATTGCTGGGCTGGTCTTGTGGCTTTGTTTTGTCCTTGTCGGGGGCAGAACTGTAGCGTGGTCGTTGCAGCCTATCCTTGGACGCTGGGGCGTCTGTTGGCGTTGCCGGTTGATTTTGGTCAACAGGCGCAGCCAACGCCGAAGGCACCGAACTTTCGTCTGGTGTCTCAGGAATGGAATCTGTATCTTTAGGCGGATTGACGGCCAGTTCGCTCGGCTGAGCCTTGCGAGTTGAAGTAGATTTGGACGATTTGGAAGACCGGTTGGGAGAGGGGTTCATAAAAACTCCTTGCAGCGGAGACACATCCCTTAAGGGAAATTAGGAATAAACTGAAGAAACTGCTTTAAAAACTACTAGCACCTGACAGGCGGGCTTGCGCCCGGAGGTCTGGTTGTGACCCGTCAACGCCAACTTTCAACGCTACGAGTGCCGATCGGTTCGCTGGCTGCTAAAATCCTTGCGAGCAAGGACTTTGGGAGTTGCTGACCGATCGATCCTGCGATCGCGCTGAGTTTGGAGTTGCTGGCTAATAGCATTTAGGATATTCAGCTTGCCTATTTTACTTAATCCAATTACCTAACGGCCTGATCCGCCATATTTTTGGTAATTTTTAGCTTGACCAGACTAAATTGGACAGACACCGCAGTCCTTGGGGCTGCGGGTCCCAGTGTCCAAAATTGTTTAGCTAGCATGGAGTTGTGGGTCTGTTACCATATTAGCTGCAAGTAAAAGGCTGCTTTGTCCGTTGGGACTTTGAAGTTAAAAACATTTACGGTTGCACCGATCGAGCTAAATGGCAGATGCCCCCCGGCAATGCCTTAATTCTTAGAAAATAGTAGATTTTAAGCTGGGATAGTTGAATTATGGAAAAAGCAAACAAGCGTCGTGGGTTGATTACTGTGGTGGTGGTGCTGTCGCTCATCGCTTTTTTGGGATTTTCCCTTGTGCCAATTTTAAACAGTATTCTCCAGGCCAGCCAAGCGCAAAGTCAGTCAACTCCAACGCCTACTCAGACGGCGCAGTCTGGGGAGAAGCAATCAGAGTTGCTGCAAGCTCAGGCGAGGGGATACGAATTGGTTTTGCAGCGGGAACCTGACAACGTAACGGCTTTGCGGGGATTGTTGCAGGTGCGACTGGAGTTGATTGGACAAGGAGTGGGCGACATTAAGGATGCGATCGCTCCTTTGGAAAAGTTGGCTTCGCTGAATCCAGAGACTACTGAATACGGGATTTTGCTGGCTCAGGCTAAGGAACGCACGGGCGATCGCGAAGGGGCTGCTCAGGCTTACAGGTCAATTTTAGCGTCTAGGCCTGGGGAAATTAAGGCTTTGCAGGGGTTGGTGAATTTGCTGCTGGTGCAGCAGCGGCCGGAAGCTGCGATCGGACTGCTGCAAGATACGTTGAAAGCTGCTCCGGCTGCAAATCTGGCGAAACCGGAAAGTGTGGATGTAACTTCAGTGCAGTTGATTTTGGGACAGGTTTATGCTGTGCAGAAGCGCTACGAGGAGGCGATCGCCATTTACGACGAATCTGCTAAGGCTAATCCAAAAGATTTTCGCCCCACTTTAGGAAAGGCGATCGTGTTTCAGGAACAGGGCAAAACAGATGAGGCAAAAACGCTGTTCGATCGAGCTACTGAGTTAGCTCCTCCTAACTATAAAGACCAAATTAATCAGTTAGCTAGTGGCACTCCTTCGCCTTCTCCTGCGGCTACGACGACTCCCCAACCGGCTGCTTCTCCTACTCCTGAAGGCGCGCTACCGAAACCTTAAGGAAAGTTTGAAGTAAAAGAGTTTTGAGTTGTCAGTGAAAAATTATTAAGTTAAAAACTTAATAATTTAAACTCAAAACTACTCGCTTTATTCCTAATTACGCAGGACTTACGAAAAGAAATCCGGTTTCTAAGATAAATCTTGGTTGAACAACGACAGATACATAAATAAACCGGGTTTCTCAGTCCTCGCGCGGAGCGTCCTGTTACCGATTACCAATTACTAATTACCAATTAGGTAAGACCTCGGAGGGAATTATGACCCAAAGCGTTGACCGCGTTGTTCTACCTCCTGCTTTTCCAGACCACACTCAATTACCAGACTCCGACGGTATTTTTGTTAAAAATTTTCAGGAGCATCCGCAAAGTTTAATTTTAACAGATTCGATCTGGTCAATTATGCAGGCACGGCATCGTGACGGACAATATGCGATCGGTCAAGACTGCGGCATTTACTGGCGCGAAACCGAGCCGCCGGAAAAAGGTGCAGAAGCTCCTGATTGGTTTTATGTTCCCAATGTACCTCCTAATTTAGACGGTCATTCGATTTTAGATTTTAGATTTTAGATTTTGGATTGACCCCACGGATAAATTCGGGGGCTTGAGGATTTTAGATTTTAGATTTTGGATTGATTCCACGGATAAATCCGGGGGCTTGTACCATCAAGAAATTCTTGGTCAAATTCGCCGTTCCTACGTGCTGTGGCGAGAACACATAGCACCATTAATTGCTTTGGAATTTGCTAGCGGGAACGGGGATGAAGAGCGCGATTCCCTTCGGGATAGCTTCGCTTCACGTACTCCTTTATCTCGCACCGATGAAGGGCTAGTCACTAAACCTGGAAAGTTTTGGGTTTACGAGCGGGTGATGCGAATTCCCTATTACGGCATCTATGAAATTAACAGCGGTCGATTAGAAGTTTATCGGTTGATGGAGGGGTATTATCAACTGTTAGAACTCAATCAACGCGGTCATTTTCCCATTGCACCTTTAGGCGTAGAATTGGGACTTTGGCAAGGCAGTTATCAAAATCAAACCCTGCTTTGGCTGCGGTGGTGGGATGAGGAAGGTAATTTACTGTTGATTGGCGATGAAAGAGCACAATTAGAGAGATTGCGAGGGGAGCAACAGCGGGAAAGAGCCGAGAGTGCAGAACAGGCACGACAAGCTGAATTTCAGGCAAGAAGGGATGCAATTCCCCGCTTGTTGGGAATGGGATTGAGTGCCGAACAAGTGGCGCAGGCGTTAAGTTTATCCGTGGAGGAAGTAACGGAGAATACTGGAGAGTGAGATAGTGAGAGAGAATTGGCGAAAAGGGCGATCGGTCTTAATAGACTTCATCATGAGAACCCATTTTGAGCAATAAAATAGCTTCCTCCTCATCTTCTGGATCGGTCACAAACTCAAATAAAATCCGATAATCATAATCTATTGAACACGACCAGATACCCGATAAATCTCCTGTCAGTTTGTGAGTTCGCAAGCTGGGGTTAAAGCAGTCTTCAGACAAAAGTTCAAGCGTAGCTTCAATTAAAAGGCGAAGCTGAGGATTTTTACGAACTAACTTTTTGAAAGTACGAATAGATTTGGGAGTCCAACCAATTTTCATCAATCATCTAACTCCGCCATAAAATCGGCTACCGAACCAAATTTAACATTGCCCTCAGCATACTCTTGACGAACTTCTGCAACTTCCTTGAGTAATTCATTTCGTCGCTGTTGTCGCAGACGATTCTGAAGAATATCTAGAAGCATGGCTTGATCTTCTAATGATAAAACTTCTACAGCTTCAAGAGCTTGCTGGAATTGAGATGTCTGTGTCGTTTTACTCATATTTTTTTTCTACTTATAATCACGATATTTTGTATTTGTTTTAGCAAGACTTATCCTAAGCTAGCATTTTTTAGTTGTGATGTGGAGAAATCCTGAGACGACTTTCAAAAGGAACACATTAGGTGTGAACGGCCCGCCCTACAAATTAATACCACATTTGCATCTTCTACAATCGCTTCTCACCCGTGCATCCTAAAGCAATCTACAAGGCGAGCTTACTCAGTAGTCACATAGAGCTTTACGAACCTCGATTTCTTCAGCAGCGATTTCGATGGCTTCGGGAACCCTTTGTTTATCGATAATGCCTGCATCAATGAGTGCATCAACGATCAAAGCCGCTAGCTGCTCGCTTGTTAAAGTTGATTTGGCTTCTTCGTTCTTAAATTCCTTTTCGGGAAGTTCGCGCATTGTTTTCTTTATCCTCTTTTTTTGCTGTTTAAAATTAGTAAGGTGGGCATCGCCCACCCGTACAAATTAATACTTCCTCTCCTGCGGCTCAAACATCGTAATCGCCACCGGCATATAAGCTAAATCAATCCCCGCAGGGGAATAATACGCCAGCGTATGCTTCAAAAACTTCTCATCATCCCGCTGCAAAAAATCTTCCCGCGAATGAGCTCCCCGACTTTCCTGCCGATTCAAAGCAGAAGTTAAAATCATTTTTCCGACAATTATCAAACTCCGCAACTCCAAAGCTTCCACAATTTCCGTATTCCATAACTTGCCTTTATCGTCTAAGTAAACCTCCTCATATTGTCGCTCTAAATCCTCCAATTTCTTTAAACCTTCCTGCATCAATTCGGCGCTACGAAATACACCACAATACTCAGTCATAGTATCTTGATACTGCTGCCGCACTTGATTGATTCGGTATTTTCCGGGACGCTCTACAAGTGCCTGAATTTGCTCTTTTGCTTCCGTAATATAACGCTGTTCGTCTACAGCAGGCAACTTGCGATTTTGTACAAATTGTGCTATGGTTGCGCCAGTAACTTTGCCATAAACGACGCATTCTAAAAGCGAGTTGCTGCCCAAACGGTTGGCGCCGTGAACCGAGACGCAAGCTGCTTCGCCGGCGGCAAAGAAACCGTCTACTAAACTGTCAGGACTGCTGCGAACTTGCCCGCTAACATTAGTAGGAATTCCCCCCATTGAATAGTGAACCGTAGGGCGCACGGGCATCGGCTGATTTACGGCATCAATTCCTAACAAACGGTGGGCTTCTTCCCAAGCAAAAGGAATTTTGCTCATAATTTTTTCGCGCCCCATGTGCCGCAAATCGAGGTAGATAAAGGGGCCGCCGGCACTACCATCAACATTAATCCCTCGGCCGGCGCGAATTTCTATGGAAATTGACCGCGAGGTGATGTCTCTGGGCGCTAATTCCATCCGCGACGGGGCATAATTGGCCATAAATCGATCGCCCTCTGAATTAATCAAATAAGCGCCTTCGCCCCGCACAGCCTCGGAAATCAACACTCCCACCGGATACAAACCAGTCGGGTGAAACTGCACGAATTCCATATCTTCCAGCGGCAATCCCGCCATAGCAGTCATCGCCAAACCGTCTCCCGTCGAGGCATAATCGTTCGACGTGGTATTGTAAACTCGGCCGTAACCGCCCGTAGCAAACATCACCGCCTTAGCGCGCACGACCTCAATTTGACCGTCTAGAAGGCGGTACATAACTACCCCCTTGGCTTGGCCTTCTTCCAAAATCAGGCGCGTGACATACCACTCCTGATAGATGTGAACTCCGCAGCGGCGCAGATTGTTGACTAATTCGTGGAGGATGGCGTGACCGGTTTTGTCGGCGGCGTAGCAGGTGCGGCGGTGGGAATGTCCGCCGAAAGCGCGCTGGGCAATTCGGCCGTCTGGGAGGCGGGAGAAGAGGACTCCCATGTGTTCTAAATCTATGACTACACCGGGCGCTTCGCGGGTGAGGATTTCTACCGCGTCTTGGTCGGCTAAATAGTCGGAACCTTTTACTGTGTCGAAGGCGTGGGCTTTCCAACTGTCTTCGGGATCGACATTTTGGAGGCTGGAGGCCATCCCACCTTGGGCTGCGACGGAGTGCGATCGAATCGGGTGAGTTTTAGCGACGACAGCTACCTTTAAACTGGGGTCAGTCCGGGCAATTTCTACTGCGGCGCGGCAACCTGCTAAACCGCCGCCTACAATGATTACGTCGTGTTCTAGCATCTTTTTGAATTATTTTGAGTGTTCTGCTCAACTTATGGTGACGCAAAAAAAAACTTCCCACCAAAAGAGCAGGAAGTTTTTTAACTTTTGATTTGAATGGGAAATCAAAAGTTAAAATTTCACATTGGACTAGCCGGCGCTTTCGACAGGCTGCTGATTGGACTGATTTCCCGTTGCAGAAGGTTGAGTTTCCGTACCGGGTTCTACAGCAAGCACTTCAATGTTATTTAGCAGAGTTGTAACGAAAGCAAACAGCAAGAAGGGCAGAGACAGCACTAAAATCAAGCCGACGGTAGCCAAGGCGAAGATTTGGCGGGCGCTACTCCACAAGGCGAGTGCCGACGCTAGACTTAGGAAGATGACTATCAGCCAAACAATGATTTGACCGTAAATGTCGCCAAAGGTGAGCGTACATTTAAGGCGATAGTTTTGGATGTTATTCATTTGATGCCTCGCGAGATTGCTATTACGACTTGTCCAAAAATACTTTGACAGTGTGTCAATGGCCACTGTAAATTTCTAAGTTTAGCTGCCGCAACCTGGTTTTAGGGCTGTTTTAAACATTTTTATAGAAGTTTGCAACAACACTTTATGAATTTTTGTTTCTGACTGGGAAATTTGGCCGAAACAAGACTTACGCACTCCGACAAAGAAACCGGGTTTTTTACTGTTTTGGCGGGCTGTAACGCGTCTTTTCGCAAAAAACCCGGTTTCTGGCAACCCCTGCGTCCAGGACTAAGCTGTTCTGAATCTAAATCGTATTTTTTGTGCGGGCTATAAGCCCAACCCCTACTCCCCACAAGAACTTTATCAAATTTTAGTTCACAGTTTAAATGTCCAACAGCTTACGAAACAAAGGCACAAGGGGAAAGTCTACTTTTTGAGGGAGCCCCGACTTGGTAAAGAAATGTTAAGCTGCGTGGAAATGGAATCAACCTTTATAGCGTCGCACCTGTCTTTTCGCCCATGTCTTCAGAGAGCAAATTGCTGATTTCGCGCTGTTTCCTGGCTGGTTTGGGAACGCAGATGTTTATGTACCGCGAAGACCGGATTCCCCAAGAGAGTCCGGTTCTGGTGGTGAGCAATCACCGCAGTTTCTTAGATCCTGTGCTGCTGACGGCGGCTTTGGGTCGATCGATCCGCTTTGCTTGTCATCATTACATGGGTCAAGTTCCGGTGATGAGGGAAGTGGTCACGACTTTCGGCGCTTTCCCCTTGGAAGCACCGGAACACCGACAGCAGCATTTTTTCTCTCAAGCAACAGCGCTACTGCAAGGCGGGGAGATGGTGGGGGTGTTTCCAGAGGGTGCAGAACCGATGGTGAAGCTGACTGGCCCGAATACTGTGGGGAAGTTTCAGCGGGGATTTGCTCATTTGGCTTTGCGGGCGCCGGTGCGGGATTTGGCAGTTTTGCCGGTGGCGATTAGTTCCTTTGAGGAACAGTCAATACGATCGGGTGTACCGCTGAAGTTGTTGAGTTTGTTCGATCCTTCGGAACCGCTGTTCGATCGATCAGGGTGGCATCCTGTGATAATTTATCAGCGAGTTAATGTTTTAATCGGCCGGCCTTATTGGATTACTGTCGAGAGACAGCAGCAATATCAAGGCAAAAAAGCCAAAGCAGTTGTTGCTGAACTCACAAACCACTGTCAGGGAGAAATTGCAGAATTACTCCAACGACGTTGTTTGTAAGTTTGTTGACTGTTGGCTGTTGGCTGTTGATTATTGGCTGGTGTCAGATTTCCACTCTAAAATCTAAAATCTAAAATCTAAAATCGATTGACTTGAATCATGGCAAATGCTAACAACAAGATTCGTTTCCTAACCCCCAAACCGCCAAAACCAGATCGCCCTTTATTTGTATTTCTGCCCGGTATGGATGGTAGCGGTTTGCTGCTGCGGCCGCAAATTTCTAAATTAGCAAATGATTTCGACATTCGCTGCTTAACTGTACCGGCTGACGACATGGCTAGTTGGGAGGTACTGGTTAGCGAAACAATTGCCTTAATTGAAGCCGAAAAGCAAGCCGGAAAGCCGAAGCGGCCGGTTTATCTGTGCGGCGAGTCATTTGGGGGCTGTTTAGCGATGAAAACTGTTTTAGAAGCTCCTCAATTGTGCGATCGATTAATTTTAGTCAATCCAGCTTCTTCATTCCGACAGCAGCCTTGGGTGCAGTGGGGCTCGTATCTGACTCAGTGGCTGCCGGCCAACCTGTATCCGCTGTCGGTAATCGGTTTATTGCCGATATTAGCATCATTAGGAAAGATTGGGCACGACGATCGCCGCGCTTTGCTAGAAGCGATGCAAGCGGTACCGCAAAACACGTCTGTGTGGAGATTGGCGTTAGTGCGATCGTTTAATGTTGACGAAAATCAGTTGCGCGGCATCAAACAGCCGACGCTAGTAATTGCTAGCGGTGCCGATCGGCTGCTGCCTTCTTTAGCAGAAGCGAAGCTTTTAGTCAAGGTAATTCCCAAAGCTGAAATGGTGCTGCTGGCTAACAGCGGTCATGCTTGTTTGTTAGAAACAGATGTTAACCTTTATGGGATTATGCAAGCTCGCAATTTTTTGACAAAATCCGAAGAAAATCTGTCATTAGTCAATAGTCATTAGTCATGGGGCATGGGGCATGGGGCATTGGGCATCTCCGAAAAACAATCTTATCGGCATCAGCAATTAGCAATTAAGTAGATGAGTGGGAAAATACATAAGTATGTCATAGCTGCATGAAACGAAGTGAAACGAAGCAATCGCAATGGTTCTGGCAGATTTACATTCCGTTACCTAGCGAGGTTTCTTTGCGCCTACCTACTTAATACCTCTTGGATGTCGATGGTCAGGAACTGCAATAATAGCTTCAATTAAGTTCAGAGACTGTTGGCGAATTAAAAAAGGGTAATACCCCTCATAGGTAAAATGTAGATAGTGTAGGTTGGGTAGAGCGCGAGCGAAACCCAACTCTTTTAAAATAATGTGTTGGGTTTCGCTGACGCTCTACCCAACCTACTACATCTATGTGAGAAACACCGCGAGTGCTGGTTTTAGAGGTGAGGGGTGAAACCCTATGTGAATTCGCCAACAGTCTCTTAAGTTCATTAGCGATACACCGAGTTAGGATAGTATTTGCGATCGGGTCTGACCCGATCGCAAATACTATGATACATTGCTTTTTCAAGCCTATGCCTTTAGATGTGCGCTTCCTGACGTAATTCTTTATCCCTGCGTCGCACGTACACGAACAGATCGACTAAACCCAGGTATATCATCCCTTCCTATATTGCTTACTCTTGCCGGAATTATATACACGCTTCTGGATATACATTGTTCCGTGGGGGTAGCCTTTAATCTTTCCATTTTTATGTCACTTGAGTTGGAACTTGCCATATAAATCAATATTAGGGAACCCGGTAAGTTATCAGTTGTCTGGAAGCAAATCGTCATATTGCTCCTATTTTGTGGCTTAAAATCGACATCCTCTTGAAGACCGAGAGTCTTCTCTCCTAATAAAATTTTTTGTGCTAAGGCTGTACTGGCGAAACTAAAAGAGATGCCAACAGCAGCCATTAAAACTGCTGGTAGTTTTTTGACAATGCTCATACGACAATACCTCGTTTGTTGAAATTTAGGTTGATTAGTGGTTTTTTCTTCCCACATCTTTTAGACGTTTTCCCACCGCAATTTGGGAATTTTTCGAGTTACAGGCAAATTTTCTCTCCCAAAACCCACACTCAACCCCTCTAACCCTTTCCCAGATTGCTTTTGGGCTGCTGCAAAATTTTCTCGACTTCCCCACGCGCCGCCCAACCTATCAGCTACGCCCTTGGGTTTACCTGGGGGATGCTACGCTTTTGCGATCTCACTCAATCCCATCATCTTCTGTGATCGCCCTCCAGCTTACGGCATCGTAGACATTGCACTGACAATTGAGAAGGTGCGTTACGAAGAGAGCGATCGCACCCTATAAGAGAAGTGCGATCAAACTGTCCTTACCCGCCGCAGGTATCGATCTTTTCAGTTCTTAACCTTTTCGTGTATAAAAAGTTATCGCAAAGAATAGGTCATTGTAATCATAATTTGGATCATTTGGATCTGTAGCAGAATCTTCGCATGCGTACTGGAATGTTGATACTAAAGTGGTTGCTTCATCATCATCAAGGTTTGCGCTATCTGTTATGTACGAAATACAGTTACCAAAGGTTAAGGTATATTTTTGCACCTTCCCATTGGATTTAGGAGGAGTAATAAAAGAACCAGTCACAGACTTAGATAAATCTATACTCTGGATTTCAGTATCTATATATACATGACCATCCTCGTCTTCCAGCTTGATTGTATGCGACTTCTCACTTTGAGCAGTAGCGTACCAGCTAACAGCTTCGCTAGGCTTGATTCTTAATACATCGGTATTGCATTGTATAATCCGAGACATAATTAGTTCTTGCTCCGTAGGTTTACTGCGTATGTTGACAACTGGAAATTTGAAACCCTTGCTGCGCATCGATGGCAGAATTTAAAGGTAATTTTCCTGTTCATCCTCATTTATTAGACGTTTCCCCACCCCAATTTGGGATTTTTTCGAGTTACAGGCAATTTTTCTCCCAAAAAATACACTCTCAACCCCTAGAACCCTTCCCCTTCTTACCCTTCAAGCGCAGCAAACTCTTCTCAACCTCCCCACGCGCTGGATACAACAACTGCTGACTCAAAGCACTTTCATAAGCCTGTATCGCCCCCAACGGATCTTTCAACCCCACCAAGGCTCTCCCTAACCAGTAGTCAGCCATAGCCGGGTTAAACGCTCTCAATTCCTGACATCCCTCACCGGCAACTTTCCACCAGCGCTGACTAGCCCCAACATCCCCCAGCACCTGGTAACTCTCCGCCAGCCACAGCGCCGTCGGTACGAATTGCAGAGAAATTCCCGCTGGTAACAACTTCCATCCTTTCTCCAACGCCTCCACCGCTTCTTGATGTTTAAGAGCCAAAGCCAACACCCGCCCATGACGAAACCAAGTATCAACTAACTGCGGCTGAAGTTTTGTGCCCTGCTCAGAAACACTACATCCTCGTTCAATCTCTTTGAAGTGTTCCACCAACACCCGCCCCGCAGTCGCCCAAACACTCCAACGTTCAGGAAATCGTTTCAGCATCTGTTCTACCACAAAACGCAATTCTTCCCAGCGTTTGGCAGCCGGTAAAATTTCACACAAGACCTGATAAATTGCACAATTATCGGGATACAGTTGATAAGCATTCGCCATCATCTGTGCTGCTTTTTGATAGTCTCCCGTGTCGTATAAGCACCTGCCATAGTAATACCAACCATAAGGATGATTGGGGTGTTGGGCGGTAAACTCTGCTAACACCTCCACACCTTGCCGCCAATCGCCTCGGAAGATGTGATAATAGCCCAGAGAATTGTGAGCCTCAGCCCCATGAGGAGTTTGTAGCAGTAAAGAGGTAATCATCTTTTTCGTCAGTTTCCCCTCTTCACCAGAAACTAATCTCATCTGAAGACGTTGCTCAATTTGTCGTTGCAGTACCCTAAAATCATTCGGAAATAGAGCTATAAGCTCGCTCAACAGCTCTGTTGCGGCGCTCATATCCCCCACCGCCAGATTCGCATCTTGGCTGTAAATCAACGCCACAACATCATCTGGGTTGATTGCCAAAATTGGCTCCACAGCACTGATCACGCCAAGATGATTTTCTATCTGCTGATACACCTGTATCAAAGCGAGCCGGTGAACGACTTTTTCAGGTTCTAAATGAGTTGCTAAATTAAAGGCAATAATTGCTTTGTCACTCTCACCCCGACAAACTGCAATCAATCCCTTGATATGATGCTGAGTCGCTTCGTTTTCGTAACACGACAAGGCTTTTTCATAGACTTCTATTGCCTCTTTTTCTCGTTTCATTAGCTGCAATAGTTTCCCTAGTTGCAGCCGCACACCCATTAATTGCGCTTGTCGCTCAATCACTTGATGATATTCGACAACCGCTTGTTGCCAGTCTCCCATCTGGTAAAGCAAATTAGCTAGTTCTAACCTTTTTTTCCATCCTTGGGGATATTTCTGAACATACTTACTTAAAGTGTTCAATTTCTGCTCTTGTCTAATTGGCTTTTCTTCTAAGAAAAAGTGAACATTCATCTCTAGCCCAGAAGATTGGCAGAACTGCACCAATGATGTGGCAAAGTATCCAGACATAATTTAGACTGGCTATAGATAAGGGGAAATAAAATAATTTACGTTAATCCGATTATGTCTTAGTTACTCAAACTAAACAAGCTATAAAAGATTAATTGTTAGCAAGGAAAATCAATGCGATCGCGTCAATCAATGGCTCTCTCGTAAACAAAAAGCGATATCTACAACGGGCGTTGCCTACGCACTCCGAAAAAAAGCGATCGCGCCCTTCGTCGAGTGGGCAAGATCGCTTTTTCTTCAATTTTTTGAACACTGAAATGGAGCAGCACTAAGTTGGTAATGTCCCCAAAGTCAAAGAGATTTCACTCTCACGCATTATGGATTATTTTACCTTTACATTTTTCTGGCTTCATCAAATATCTTGTCTAGCTCCTCGGAGTCCTTACGGTTGGCAGATTCCCCTGTATCGTCTGCCCAAATTGTTAGCATTCTAAAACATAGCTTAACTGATAACACTTTTTGAGTGTTGCAGTAATCAAATAATCTTGTCTTCCTGTCTGCTGGATTCTTCCATATCTCGTCAAATGATTTGAACGTGGCATATCCCCCAGGTACTTTACTCAGCATATCCCTGAACTGACCAGCAATTAAATAAGTATCTGGTGTTAAATTTAACTGCCTAGACGGAATACTTTCCACAGGAAGCTTTACCGTGTCTGACTGAAACTTTTCAGAGGTAATCGAGTTGGTAGCAGCAAAGCCGCTGACTGATGTAGATGACCACAGGAGACTTGCCACGAGTGCGATCTGGATTTTGCGGGATGTACTCATTTTTTGTTAAGAAAGATGTAACTAATGCCTAGACTCTAAGCGGTTTGATCTGACCGCTTATTTATTAGTTAGACGTTTTCCCACCCCAATTTGGGAATTTTTCGAGTTACAGGCAAATTTTCTCTCCAAAAATCTCCCCTCAACCCCTAGAACCCTTGCTCATCTTACCTTTTGGCTGCTGCAACATCTTCTCAACTTCCCCACATGCGGGATAAACAACGGCTGACTCAACGCACTTTCATCTCCAGACTGGAAGGGTAGTAGAGATGTAGGAATGATGGGTTGACACTCCCCGGCCTTGAAGGCGCGGGGATTCTTGGATCATCCAGTCGATTTGCTTGTTGATGTCACCACCAGCGAGTAGAGATCGGTCTGTCCCCCAGCGTGAATTCCGGCGTGCCCCGCCGTATTTAAATTAAATTTTGCCTGCTTTAACCCTTTCGCCAAAATGTTCAACGCAGCATTGTGGTCGCGATCCAATATCGTACCGCAACCACAAATATGGGTTCGAGTTGACAGGGTTTTCTTGACTAGATTGCCGCAATTTGAACAGTTCTGAGAGGTGTACTGTGGTGGAACAGCAATGACTGTTTTGCTGTACACTTTCCCGAAATATTCCAAATAATGATCAAGTTAGTGACCAGGCTGCATCGCTGATTGATTTAGCGAGCTTGTGGTTTTTAACCATATTCCGAACCTGAAGGTCTTCGTAGGCTACAAAATCGTTAGATTTTACCGCGCACAACGCCGTCTTTATGGCGAAGTCTTTACGCTGCCTGCTGACTTTCCGGTGTTTTCTTCCTAACTTGTTGATCGCCTTTTTCCGGTTCTTGGAACCTTTCTTTTTCCGAGAAACTCGCTTCTGCAATCTCTTCAAAGCTTTTTCACTCTTTCGGAGGTAGCGAGGATTAGGAACTGTTTCGCCGTCGCTATCAGTATAAAAGTGGTTCAATCCCACGTCTATTCCAATAACCTTACCAGTCGGAACAAGTTCCTCTTTCCGCTCCACGTTGATACAGAATTGGGCGTGGTAGCCATCGGCACGGCGCACAATCCTAATTCGTTTAATCTCATCAGGCGCATAAAAATGCAAATCCCGACTACCGATTAACTTGAATCTCCCAGCAGCAAATCCATCTTTAAATGTTAGGCATCTTTTGTCACTAGAAAGCGACCAACCGGACTGCTTGTACTCAACAGAGCGAGTATGTTTCTTGAACTGCGGGTATCCTTTTTTTCCTGGCTTCTTAGCTTTGCAGTTAGCAAAGAAACGCTGGATAGCAAAAATGGCACGTTCGGCGGAAGCCTGACGTGCCGTCGAATTAAGCTTGCCTGCCCATTCAAACTCTTTTGCCATAACGGCGCATTGTTTGTACAGGTCTACTAGCTTAATCCCTTGATTATCTATCCAATGTCTAAGAGTTTTGTTTCGCACAAATTGAGCCGTCCGAATCATGTTGTCGATGATTCGATACTGCTCCGCTTTGCCCTTCAACTTAAACTCTAATACTATCATTTCAATAGTCTACCACTATTACAGAAACTTTGATTTGCAAGTCTGTATCTTTAACGAATCTTCACAGTCTCTGTAATTAAAGCCGTCCTATAAGGACGGGGCTTTAGACCCAATTTATTGGTAAAGTTTCCAGACATAGTACGGTGACTTGATAGCTAATTTCTTCATCCTGGCTTTTTGGGGGAATTAGTGATTCCCAATTGCATTGGGGTTGAGACTTTTCTGGCAAAGGAATTACCAACTTTAAGGCGGGCGAGGAAGAATTTAGAGGAGTATCATCTTCACCGGCCAGATATTTGGTTAAATGCCTTCGCAGAATACGTCCGGCTTTGGTCACGCATTTGCGGACGTTTTCTTCAGAGCATAGAAAGAGCTTGGCAATATCTTGATAAGATTTATTTTGGTAGTGGTATAAGACAAAAGTATCGCGGAGTCTGGGAGGCAAGGAGTCAATTTTGTGGTAGATATATGCCGGCAATTCCAGGTCTATAAGATTAGGTTCAGTAAATCCTAAGTTAGAATAAAGTGCGGGATAATCTTCCAGTTTAATCTCGTCTATGTTTTCAATTATTAATGTTTCTCGTTTTCGTTTTCGATGGAAATCTATGCAGAAGTTATAGAGAAGTTGAGTTAACCAAGCTTTAGGACATTTAATTTGAATTCCATAGTTTTGCCATTCATTCCAGGCTTTAAGCATTGCCTGACTCAATACTTCTTCGGCATCGAGTGGGTTTGAGTTCATCCACTTGAGACAGCAATGGGAAAGATAATCTTGATGCGCCTGCCATTCTTCCCAAAAAATTGTATTTTTATCTTCAGTTTCATCCCACAGGATTGATGCAGCCACTGATTGAGAAGATGACCTGATTTTTTGAGGTCTATGGCTATTGCTTTCCATTTACATTTACAGGAGATTCCACATTTATGAAGTACACCCGCCTATCTTGACATCTCCCCATGCCTAAAGGCGAGGGGATTCATAAGACCACAATTTAAGTCTTACAGGTGCTGAAAAGTCACCTCTACCAACTCCACTTAGATCGAGTCCAAGTATTGTTGCTACTTTACGACCAATATTTGCACAACCATTGCAATCTGCATTAATTAGCCACCCCTTCGCTGTCCGATATAATCCACGTTTAATTCTTGTTCCCGAAGCTTTCCACCACTCGGATTTTTCGCCGATTTTAGGCAGTTCGTCAGCATCGAGAAAAGAAGTTTTTGAAGTAGAGGATTCTTCGGTTTCGACGAATTTAATTCCGTACTGTTCGCCGAGTTGAGCAATTCTATCTTTTAACCTACGCGTGGGAATCTGAACAAATTTTTGATTGGTATTTGTACCCAGATTTAGCGAATCTTTCTGATGCTTGTTCCATCCAAATATGACTGTACCAATCTTGGATGATATACAATGATCGATAACCTTACGAGCAGCTTTATTAACTGCATCCCGCATTGTTCTATTTCTGCTTTCGGTCAGCCGTTCCAGTCTTTTCGACCAGAATCCATTGTCTTTTCCAGACATCAAGCTTGCCACTCGTTTGTTATAGCCTTGGTTGATGGACTTGAGATGCTTTCCGTCTACGATGAATGAAGTTCCAATATTGCTGACACAAGTTATCCAGTTGTCCATCCCGTGGTCGATCATCAATACATAATCAACGTTGACATCGGATTGAACAGCTTCTTTTTGGTAAACCAATTCTAGATAAAAACATCCGTTTCTGGGTAAAATCCTGTACTCTCGAATCGAAGAATGCTCCTTATTAGATGGCATCGTCAGATAGAACGCATCTATGCCAAACCAAGCTTTAACTTGCTTCCCTAAAGGAAATCGCAACATTCCATCTTTTAATTTGACTGATCTACCTGTAAAAGTTACAAGGGCTAATCCACCTTGTCTGTATCCAGGAAGTCTTGGATGTTGCGTCACTGTCCCTTCTTTGATTCCAGCAAGCCCGCCCAAATAGGATTGGAAAGATTCAGCAACGCTAGTCAGTATCTGCTGTGCGGTATCTGAATAAAAAGCTTTATAATGAATGTTTCGATTGTCCGTTTCTAAAACTTTATGCAGCTTGGCTCTACTCGGTATCCTGCCAGTTTTGAAGAATAGTTGTCTGGCATAATAATTTCCACAATTAATTAACTTTGAGGCTTCACTACACAAGAATTCTAAGACTGCTTTCAATTCTTTGTCTGGACTAATTAGATTTTGCTGGCATCCATACATTCTGTTTTCCTCCTTGCTCTATATTAGCATAGTATTCTTGATTAAAGGTAAGGATTCAGGTCTAAAAACTTGCGGCTCCAACGCTTGTCTGGCAAGGGTTTTAGGGCAAACTAAGGGTTTTTGTCTTTCGTGGTTAATTGTCAATAAACGAGGATAAGTGACAGTTTTTCGTGGTTTATTGAGAATAGAGATTGATTTAGTATCAAGCTCCATATCTAAAGTCTTTGCCCAGCAAGGAGTTCAGTGACCTGAATCCTTACCCACTGCCTGACAACTAACGACTGAATCCCATCCCCCTTAATTGGGGGATTTTCGTGTCTACAAGTTTTGTCTACAATATGTTGACAGTGTAGACAGATATCAGTTAGTGTAGACAAATACTGTATACAGGTGTCTACAATGAGTCAAAGTCAAGTCGTATCATTCAGGGCTTCTGGTCATTTTCTGAACTGGATAGAAGCTCAGAAGCTAGACAGTGAGTCGCTTAGTCAAGCTGCACAACGCATTCTCAAGGAAGTCTCAGGCACGTCTACAGCGCTGTCTAATTTGTCTACACCTATAGTGTCTACAGTGTCTACAGACTTGTCTACACAAAGTAATGATAGCGTCGTGTCTACAGAAATTGTAGACACTGTAGACAAGGCTGTAGCCGATCGCCTTGACCCGGTGATGGAGCGGATGGCCGCCATTGAGGAACGGCTGGGAAAATTGAGTGCCTGAGTGATGGCAAAGATGAATCACTCAGGCAGGAATTGAAAGCGGCCAACAAGCAGCTTGCAGAATGGGATAAGGAACTGAACCAGTTGCATGAGCGCAATGGTGACTTAGGACTGAAGGTGCAAATGCTGGAGCAAGAACTCAAGGAAGTGCAGCGCGATCGGGAAGAAAGTAAAAACTCGGCTCCGACCGTCGCAGAATTTCCAGAGCCGGCCGACTTGCTCAATCAGTTAAAAGCGCAGCGTAAAAAGTCGAGGGCGGACTTGGCAGATATGGAGGTGGTTTTGGACATATTAGAAAACCATTGGCGCGAAAGTTGAGCGGAAAATGGTTTTTCTTGCTATGCAGTCAACCTGAAACCCTTAACGGACAAGAGAATTGTTAAACGGAGAGGGTGGGATTTGAACCCACGGAACCTTGCGGTTCACCTGATTTCAAGTCAGGCGCATTCGACCACTCTGCCACCTCTCCCGGCGCATAAATTTTATCATACCAGCAAATGTCTCTAACTACAAATAGCTGCAGATTCAGTGCGCCGATAAAGAATTTGTTCTCTTTCTACCGCGAAATCTTCGCCTACCCATACCAGGGACACTTCCGACACTGCTCCATTTTCCAGCAGGACGATCGAGAAATTCCGCAATTTCGAGCACTCTCTCTCCACAATTCGCGGTACGCTGGCCGCATTCAAATACACCGTACCCTCTGCACTCACCTCCAGCGACTTCCGCAACTCGTGCTTTGTGTGCCGCAGTTTGTGGTGCATATGACCAAAAGTTACCAGAGGTATGTGCTTTCCTGTGGTACGAGTTCGATCGATCGCCTCCGCAAAATCCGGGTCGCCCCAATCCCCTCCCAGTGGCTTCCAATCTCGCCCGCAGGGGTCTTCAGGAGCCTCTCCTAACCCCGTCGGGCCCGTGTGACCCAAAAAAATCACATTTTCGCAATCGGCATCCGCCGCAGCCGCTGCAATGCGCCGCGCCGACTCCTCAAAACTTTCTACCCCAAACCACTCCGAGTAAAAATCCCCGTACTTCCACTCCGAACCCCCCCAAGTAAACGGGCGGCTTCCCACCACAGTTACGCCCAATTCGGGAAAATCCCGTTTCCCGTAACCGACGTGAGCTTCTCCCATTAAATCTAACTGCTGTTTTACCCAATTTTCTTGAGTGCGATCGTAAGGACACTGACTGCGGCCCCACTCTGTCGCCGTGTACCAAGCATCGTGGTTCCCAAACACCGCTGCTTTCGGAATGTCCAATTGGGCGATCGCCCGCACCACCTCCACCGACTCATTGCCAAAATCCCCCACAAACAGCACCAAATCAACGCCCAGATGCTTCAGGGCCTCGCCGTCTTCAGCTTCCCAGCGATCGTGAACATCCCCAACCACCGCAATTTTGATAGATTTAGCCTCATTCATGTGATTTGCGTTCGTTCGATCGATCCCTTACCGCTTAAAAATTCCTACTAAACTTACCAATTTTCGGCAAATCCAGCCTTCACTAATTATACAGTGCAGCCTCTCCCAGGGAATTTGAGATTTTAGATTTTAGATTTTAGATTTGCTCAGCTTTCTTCATCTTTCACTCCAGGGCGCAAAAATTCTCTCCCCCTTTGACATGAGAAGCGATTGGCCTGAAGTTAAGCCCGTTAATCACCGACTCCAACGCTATAAAACTCAAGCGAGTCGGGACAGAACCCCTAGACTGAATTATTCCTCCCTATCAGGTTCCGCCGACCTTTCTTCATCTTCAATTGCAAATTCGCTGATGTAATCTCGCACGACACGCTCGAAGAACAGGGTGGCCGGTAAGCTCGACCAGTCGCTGTAGTGACCGAAACCATAGCGCAGAGATTCTACCAGTGCAGCAAGGCGATCGGGCTTGTCATTTTCTTGTCGCAAGGTAACAACAATCTCAAGGGGATTGGGAGTTGTCCACTGACCCAAAAACGGCGGTTTGCTTGCGATTTTGTCAACTTTTAATTTAGCTTTATTTAAAAGTTTGCCTTTGGAATCATCAGATTTATTGGCAGCTTCGTCAACTTTTAAATCAGCATTATTTAAAAGTTTGTCTTGAGAATCCTCAGCTTTCTTGGCAGCTACGTTAATTTTTGTTGAGCGATAGCAACTTTGACCGCGTAATTTACCTGGTTTTTCATTTCTTACAGATAGATAAGCAACACAACCCGTTTGATTAGTTGCACTTAGTCGAAATAATCCCTTTACACTAGAGGCTGAAGGAATTTCAAGGGTTGAAGTCAGTTCTTTTTTTGTCCGCGTATCTTCCAGAGAAGTTTCTGTTAAATATCGGACTTTTTTATCTATAATTCCAGGGGCGAGGTCTTGGCGAATCCGAATTATCCGCGCGCCTTTCCATTCTTGCTCCATATGTTCGTGCAAGGGGCTTCCCGACTGGGTTTCAAAATTAATCTGATTTGCATTCATTTTAGAATCGGCAAGCCAAGACCAAAGTTTCACGCAGTTGGAAGAATCGATCGTAACTAATGGTTGATTTCCCTCCTCTACAGAATTGGAAATAATCTGCTTGACAAATTCCATGAAACGATTCCGACGCACATCTTCTTTGTCAGCCAGTTTCACGGGGGAGATTTGGGAAATGAAGGCGATCGCATCAGAAAACTTGCTCCAAGGACTGATTTGTAAACTATTCCTATCATAAGCACAGCACAGTTCGCACTCGCCTGTCTCCACGTTGAGACGCATAGCAATTGGTAAAAATGTCTTCTCAATAGAGCCGCGAGCGCGACCTTTCTGTTTGCGGACGATCGTAATCCCAATAATTTCTTTGGGTCTGGCTTCTTGAGGAGTATCTTTTAGCCATTTGTCAACCTTTTCCTTGACATCATCAATGCGGCCAGAATGAGCCCAAAGTAAGTCTTTTAGGGCCGCTTGCACTCGATGGGAAAAATTATCGAGGTTGAGAATATTTTTGTCCTTAGTTTTTTCAATCGGTAGCAGAAACTGCACGCAAGAACCAGCGATTTTAGCCAGTGCTTGACGGGAGGAGGGTTTATTCACCGAATCATCATGTTTCTTGTCTGGATACCATTCCCGTGCCATTACCAGGCAAAAAGTTCGCTGTTTGCGTAAAGCAAGTTGTTGGACGATCGACTCCCAGGCTTTTATGCGGTTTTGCGATCGCTCTTTCGCTTTCAAATTTGCACCGGGCAATGACTCTCTCGGCCCGTGAGTGTTTGCTGGCAAACGATTAGCCATGAGTTCGATCGCACCACCCCACAGAACTGGAATCATTGCTTGCAGCAGTTTCACTTCGGTTTGACATTGTTCTTCGTAAAAGACAACAAGCAACAGTCTTTCGTTAGGATATAGCCGACGCATAGCTTCCTGGTTTGCCTGAATCATCGCCTTGAGTTCTTTTAATTGACAAACCAATTTAAGGGCTTTTCTGCCTTTTGCAATATTATCTAAATTGATATCAAGGTGTTTAGTGAGCAAGCTGTTTAACTCATTGTCCTCAAAGCTTTCTAGATATTTGGGAGTCAAATCATAGCAGTCGTCTTTTTCGAGAACTTCTAAAGCAGCACCTAACAGAGTAGGCAAATTAATCATGCGTGAAGCTGTATCATCTAATTTGTGGCTTTCACCTCTCTTAAAATTTACAGGATAGTAATTATCAAAAGCTTTAAAACCGATAGGTTCAATAATTTTGGCTATCGACTCAAAAGCTTCTAATTTATCAATCTCCGGTACGCCTGCGTCAATTCCGTGTTTCCCTTCTTGCAATCCGTTGCGGTAAGTTAATACTACTTTACAGCTATCCGTTGAAGCTTTCCCCAAAGCAATTTGGGAACCATCAATATTTTGACCGTTAGGGGTTTTCAGCGGGAGTTTTAGCTTGCCGCGCAAGGCTTCAAAATCTTTATCGATCGCCCAAAACCAATTTTTCTTTTTGTCGGGTTGATTTTTCTCAGGTTTTTCGGAATCGGAAAGCACCGTGTAGCGAAAGGTGCGATCGCTATAATCATCAGAAAAGACAAAGCCGCTAATATTTGCTGAGTTATAGCGTGCAGGTTGTAACCCACTTAACCAGCGGCGTTTGGAAACATCTATCTTCAATAAAGGCTGGTGCAAAGAAGGATAGGTTACAACTTCTAAGCGTACCACCAGACTGAATGTTCCTGTAGTGTCGGGTAGAGTAATGGGATCGGTAATCAATTCTGCCATCCCAGTTGTGAGGCTACCACTGCTGGAAATAACCCGCTTCATTGTTCCTAGCTCCTGAAAAATCTCTTTTCCCGCGATCGCACGAGCTGCATAATCGACTAACACGCGATAATCATAATTGTTGCTGTGTTTTGTAGTTCCTGTATTTGGATTCCATTTCCAAGGTAAAACTTGAGACTCAGACGGAGTAATTGTTAACAACTCCTTTCGATCGTGCAAATCTTCCAAACGGTCGATAACTTCCACTAGCCCATCTTCTTTTTCAGCAAAAGGTTTTAGGAAATTTGTTATCCACTCGTTGATAATTGGGCGTAACGCTTTCTGGATATCTTGTGTACTTTCGGAATTTAAGTAAGCAAATGGTTCCGGCTCATTTACACTTTTAGAATTCAACGAATAGTTACTCAAACCTACATTTGACTGAATCCGTGCGGCACTGTCAAGTCCTACTTCTAACAAACCTCGCAGCGAGGCATAAGGGAGATTTTTGATGGCTGAATCGCCCTTGCAAGCAGCTTTTTGGATAGTTGAAAGCTCATGTAAAGCAGATTTTGTCCAACCTAGTGTCAAGCCTTTGACTGTTACTGGCTCGATATTATCTGGCACGGTAAAAGCTAGGGTAATTTCTTTCAGACTCTTATTCGCAAGAGGAATGTAAAGAGTGTCTGAAACCACAGTAGCTTCAGTTTCTTCGTCATCATCGGATTCGATTTCGTCAAAAATGTCGTCGTTCATGGTTGCATCTCCAATAATAGTGGTTTCCTTTATAGTCCTGGACGCATGGGGGCCAGAAACCGGGTTTTTTTACGAAAATATTTCGTTACAGCCCGTAGATTCGGTAAAAAACCCGGTTTCTTTGGTCTGAGTGCGTCCAGGAGTGCTTTACTTCGCCGTCGCGATCGAATTCAATTTCGTCCAAAATTTCGTCGTTCATGCTTACATCTCCAATAAAGGCGAAAAATCATTAAAATCGTCTTCTTCCTCTGTCAAACCTTCTGAATCGCGTAAACTTTCCGGGTAAACTATGCCATTAATGCGCCGCAGGGGCTCCAGAAATGCACCGTAAAGTTCTTGATAAATTTCTCGAATCACTGGATCGGGATGCTTGACGCATTCTTCTAAAATAATTCGCATTTGAACTAGCATACTGTCCCGCCCGGAGTCAGGTTCATTTTTAGTGGATTTAATAGCCCAAGCTGCATCGACAAAGTAAACTTGTACCGGACACCCATTTCGCATCCCGCGCCCGATAGTTTGCAAAATCCCAACCATCTGATTTGCCGTAAACGGTTTAAATAAATCTTCACCCAAACGGCTAGCCATGAGAGGTTCGCGCAACAGTCGATTCGCCGTTTTCCATAGTTGTTTTCTCGACTGTTTCCAAGCATTAGAAATTGCAGGCAAGCCTTCTATTTCAGTAAAAACTCGACTGTCAAATTCTTGGGTAGCTTTGCCGGCGAGGCTGTACAAAAGTTGCGTATCGTCAGTGGTGGGGTGGGGACGGGTGAGGAAATAAATTGTGCCAATCGCTGCATCGAGTTGCCTATCTCCTTTGGTAAAAACAATATTCACGCCTCTACCGATCGCCAACATCGGAAAAATGATAATATCGCAAGTTTCATCATCTCCTAAAGCCTCGCACTGAGCCGTGGTAACGAAATCTGTGGGTTGCTC
Organism: Microcoleus sp. AT8-B5; assembly: GCF_036705565.1. NCBI lineage: Bacteria > Bacillati > Cyanobacteriota > Cyanophyceae > Oscillatoriales > Microcoleaceae > Microcoleus > Microcoleus sp. AT8-B5. The sequence goes on along the minus strand of NZ_JAUBUY010000003.1, from coordinate 11,598 downwards.
TCCGTTTTTGAGAAAATTAACAACTGCTTTGGTTCTTTTGCCGATTTCTGGATGGTAATCGTTGATAAAATTCTTAACGTTCCGAGCTTGTTCGTAGCTGTTAACAATTAAGGCAGCTTTGCGGTAAATACCATGTTGCACGTCAAAGTTGAGGATGGATTTGTAAATTTCAGATTTCTTGGTTCCTCCTTGCACCAGCGCGTCTACCATTTTTTTTAAATTACGATCGCGCAATTCGCCTGCACCGCTATATCGGAGAGGTTCATCGCGCGATTCGCGATCGGGCAGCCATTTGAAGCGGTAAAAGCTCTTTTTGGGTTCGTGTTCTGTTTGCCGCGGTTTCAGCAGATAATCCGGCCCAGAGTTAATGTGATAAGCAGGACTTGCTTCGAGAAATGAGGTAGCTGAAGTCATTAAAACTGCCGGCGCTGTCAGTTCGCCATCTGCCTCAAATAACTGATGAAAACGGTGCATTAACATCCGAGGCGCGCCCACAAAAATAATATAAGACAGTTCCACATTTCGGGCTTGAGAGCGAGTAGTTTGTGCCGATTCACAACTGTATTTCACGCCCGAAAAAGACCCCAAAATATTCTCAGGAATCAGTTGTCGCAGTTCGGGTGTTGCCGTTGATTCGACAATCGGTTCCCGAAGCAGTCCTTCTGCTACCATTGTTCGAGTTTGCGGTACGATACGCTGATAGCCTAAAATCACAAAAGTAACGCAAACAAGTAAGGTAATCGTATCCTGAGCTTCGCCTGATGCAGTGGCATCCTTAAAACACAAAGGCAAAAACAATTCGGCAATTTCTTTGACTATTTTATCGCGCCGTTCGATCAGATTCTCCGCTAAATAACGACGAAAATAAAGAATTTGAGTTTCCCATTGCTGTTTGAGCGTGTCGGCGTTTATTCCCAGCCTTTGAGCGCACAGATCCATGTTTAGCCGATCGTGCGGTTCAATGCCAGTGCGATCGTAAAAAGCATGGTAAGCAGCCGTTTCCCAGAATTCTTTCAAGGCTCGACTTTTGCTAAATCCCTGTTTGACTTCCTCTTCGTCAAGGCGATCGCGTTTAGAAGTTTTCTCATAGCCATCCAACAAATCGCTGACTATTCTCAGAACGGTTAATAACTGATTCTCATAGCGTTGGCTCACTCGCGATGAGGGCATATTTTGAACGGCAGTAATTAATGATGTATTGCGATCGCCAAATTCCGATAAATTGCGGCTGTAAAGTTCTACATTGCGGTCGAACAATCGATAGTTTTCTCCGCGAGCAAAAGGATTGTGAATTTGCTCTTGAATGGCTAAATGGATAGATTCTTTCGCCCCGGAAAGTTTTAAAGTTGCAGCACCGTAAGCATCCAGATTTGATTGCACCATATCTGCTTCGTCAAAAACTACGACATCGAATGTCCGGGCAATTAATTCAAAATAACGAATGCGCTCGCGAATAGCATGGGGTGGTACTTCCGTATCCATTGAAAGAACGTGGCCGACCCAAATATCGGCATCTAGCAAATCGCGGGGTGCTTTGTGGCGACCGCACATCGTCCAAACCGGACAAAGATACTTTTTCATTTGCCCTTTTTTGCCACCGCTTTGTAAAATTTCATTGCAGGGTGCATAACCAAATCCCCACATCGAAGTATCAGCAGTAGAAAACGCAGGTAAGACGCAATTTAAGCCAAAAACTTCTGCTTGTTCCAAACTATAGCCAAAGCCGCCATTTCCCCCTGATGCTGCGATCGCCTCGGCAATATTGTTAGCGTGTCGGCGGCGAGTTCCATCGCTTTGACCGACTAGCATTCCCACTTTAATTTCATGAAATGCTAGTTCTGCCATGTACTGTCTGGCAACTTCAATAGAGGGAAACACAAACATCGCTTTATAACCGCGTTTTCCCAACCACACAGCTATTAATACGAGCAAAGTTGTTTTGCCCGATCCAGGCAGTCCAATTAAGTGCTTGATGCCTTCTAATTCGATGACTGTTTCTTCCCGCAAACCCTTGCCAATTTCTGGCACCTTAAGTGCAAAATGTTGAAACCGTTGTACCCAGCTACCCCGTCTTTTTTCAGGGTGATTTGCTTCGCGTTCATCCATCTCAACTGCTAACTCGTACAGTTCCGCAAGGGGAATGCGGATTTTTGCTTTCGGGGCGCGATCGAGGGAATGGGTGCGGCGCGGCGCAAGTGGGGCTGCGATCGGCCCAATTGGCACTCTCGCGGCTGTTGTTTCTTCACCTAAAGCAACGGCCATTGGCTGGCGGGGATCGGCAAAGGTGGCGCTGTAAAATTGGTGTGCTAAAGGCTGACCCAGAATTTGACGTGCTTGGGCAATTAAAGGGTCTTCTAGGGGGTCTGTGCGTTGAAAGTGAAGTGTTTCTAAGTTAATTTTATAGGTTCCTTGAGTTTTGTTGCGGTAGTGGCGATCGTTATAAATAGCAACGGCGTGTTTCACTGACTGTTCTGTTACGTAAGCCAGCGACATCAGGCGCATATTGAAAATGGCTTGGCGGGCTTTTGCCAACGCGGGTGCATTGATGATACTCGCCATTCCCGATATCGTTAAAGGGGCATATTCTAGGGAATTAGTTTCGATAAATTCTGCCATCAAGACACACAGCCAGCAAATGCGATCTATTCCCGTCCAGAAATCTGGTTTAATTCTCATATTTGATTTTCTTTAACAACTGTATGACTTGTGAAACAGACAGAATTTCGAGAGTAGCAGGATCGCCTTTTTTATCGATCGCTGACCGGAAAGTAGAGAGGTAATCTGGCCGCTCCTCAATTAATTGGTCGCTGACGGCAATGATGCGGCGGCGGTAGTGAATCAGCCCTCCGATGCCAGTGCGGTTGAGGCGCAAAGCAAGGGAGACAGGACTGGTGTATGACTTAGCATCAATGCCGATATTGCGACCGTTAATTGCTACATCGCATAGGTCTGATTCTGGGTAAAGTTCGGCATCTAGTCCGTTTTTTATGGCTGCCTTAAAAATTGCTAATTCGTCGATCGCCGGCCCAGTCCAATAGGTTAAAATTTGCGGTTGGGCAATCAGCAATCGGTCTTGGTTTGGGTCTGATTTCTCCGAAACTTTTGCTGTTGAGGAGTTGTGACCGAGGCATTGGCGAATCGGACATCGCCCATCGGGAAAAAGTTCTTTATTGGGATAGGGGCGCATCAGCGTACCGCAATACGCGCAGCGATGAGCGTGTCCGTCAATTAACCAGACATCCGGCACGCTATCAAAAAAGGTGTCAACAATCATTCCCTGTAAAGGTGTTAAATCGTTGTCACGTAAATACTCTAAGAGTTGGTGTTCTCCGATGAGCGATCGGCTGCCAAATAGCGATCGCAAAGCCGTATAAGCTTTGTGCTGGCGGCGAATTCCCAATCGTTCAGTTGCGTCGCGCAACCGTTGGTACAGGCGGTGTTCGATGATATTATCTTCGCCAAAAGTACCTTTACTGTTGGCAATTACTGCACAATCTGGGGTTGGCACTCGCAAGTCTGGATCGATGAGAATTACTTGACCAGAGTCAAAATCGGCGTGACAAAAAATATCTAATTCCCACTGATCGAGGGGATATCTAGCACGTTCCAAAACCGTATGCACGCAAGCGGCGCGATCGCTTTTTCCAGATTCGATATATAGCCTGCCCAACTTGCACATAGCCCGATAAAGTTCCGATGGCATACTATCATCGTCTTGGCGAACGATGTCTCGATTGAGAATTCTTGTGTATTGTCGCAGAATTCCCTGGGCTAGCAATATAACAGTATCTTCAGCGAGATCGATCGTGCTGGCGTGTCCTGTGGGTAATGGCAATGTCGTTGTTTGCATTTGTGGCAACCAGGTTGGGTCTTGACCATCAGTCTCGGCAACAATTTGTTGCTCCAATGTTGCGTCGGGGAATGAGGGTAAAACTTGAGCGATCGCGGCCAGTGTCCAGCCTTTCTTGAGCAAAAGTGCTGTTGCCAGTCCTTCTAAAATCTGCCGAAACCGAAATTCTTGACCTTTCGGCTGTGACAGGAGTTGCTTGGCTCTCCACGATCGCACAGTTCGTAAGGCTGGTGGTTCCACAGATAGCCCAAGCTGCTCAATCTGTCGTTTTAGTTCTTTTGTCAGAAACTCAGCAGTTCCCTGCCACTGGCGATCGTCTTCAAAGTACATAGATGTATAAAACCAACCACTTTACAGCGTATACTGATTACAGTAAACGATGTAAATAAAGGATGTCAATAGAGGCTACTCAAAATACTCGTGGCTCAAGGTAGTCATTTACCTGTGAATATCTTGCGGGATAAAGCTTTCAGTCTAATTAGAGTCAGGTAAAAACTTAGCTGAGTCCACTCTTGGATCGCAAAATCTTGCTCCCATTGCCAGTCAGTCGGTTAACCTATGGCAAATTTTCTACCTCTGGCCCAACTGCCCACCGTTTTTGGTGAATTCAACTATAATTCAAAATACACTTGAGTCCAGCCCGCACCTTCCCCGGAATATTCTAACTGTGTTTACCACCGCACCTGCTCCGAACTTTACTCAAACCCGACTGCCCGACGACTTGTTTGCAGCAATTAACGCCCTCAAACAAGAGTTAAACGCCGTCATTCTCGCCCACTATTACCAAGACTCCGAGATTCAAGACATCGCAGACTTCATTGGCGACTCCCTAGAACTTGCCCGCAAAGCCGCCAACACCAGCGCCGATGTCATAGTTTTTGCCGGAGTTCATTTCATGGCTGAAACCGCAAAAATTCTCAATCCTGACAAATTAGTATTGTTGCCCGACTTAAATGCTGGGTGTTCCCTCGCCGACAGTTGCCCTCCCGAAGCCTTTGCAGCTTTCAAAGCCGATCGACCCGGACATTTGGTAATTTCCTACATTAATTGTACCGCCGCAATTAAGGCAATGAGCGATATAATTTGCACCAGTTCTAACGCGGTTAAAATTGTCAACCAAATTCCCGAAAATCAGCCGATAATTTTTGGGCCAGATCGCAATCTCGGTCGCTACGTCATGGAACAAACTGGCAGAAACATGGAGATTTGGCAAGGAGCTTGCATCGTCCACGAAAACTTCTCAGAAAAAAAGATAGTTCAACTCAAAATCGAGAATCCCGAAGCCGAAATAATCGCCCACCCCGAATGCGAACCTCCCGTGCTGCGCCACGCTAATTACATCGGCTCTACCACTGCTTTGCTCAAATATTCTCAAGCTAGTTCCAGCCAAGCTTTTATTGTCGCGACTGAACCGGGAATCATTCACCAAATGCAAAAGCAAGCTCCGCACAAACGCTTCATCCCCGCTCCTCCCAACAATAATAGTTGTGCTTGCAACGAATGCCCGCACATGAGATTAAATACCTTGGAAAAATTGTATCTAGCTATGAAAAATCAAACCCCTGAAATTACCATGCCCCTAAATATTCAACTAGCAGCCTTGCAGCCGATCCAGCGAATGCTAGAAATGAGCTAATCGCTGGCTATTTTTCAGTAAATACATTGTAAGCTGTTCGGCATTTAAAGGACTTGCGTAAGGTGCGTCAGCATCTAAGGTTTTCCGTTTCAGCGTAAGGGTTCGCGAATGACGCACCCTACTAGCCTCGTTACTGGTTTAAATGCTCCACAGCTTATGCTGGGTTGGCCGGGGCGATTAAATTAAGTCCTGGCCTAACCCACCAAGCTCGATCGGCAATCTGTGAATCAGTTGTCCACTCTTTCTCTTCTTTTCCTCTGCGGTGCCTGCCTTTAAAACTCATGAACAATAAATGATGTCGGAAAAACTGATTGTTTTCACCCGCTATCCCGAACCGGGAACAACCAAAACTCGACTAATTCCGGTGCTGGGAAAAACAGGCGCTGCTAACCTTCACCGTTTGATGGCCCAACGGACGATCGCCTGCGCGCTCTCTCTCGAAAAAACCCGCGGATTATCGGTAGAAATTCACCGAGCCGGCGGCAGCCAACAACTGATGCAAGAGTGGTTGGGAAGTGATATTTTTTGTGAAAATCAAATAGACGGTGATTTGGGCGCCAGAATGACAGCAGCGTTTCAAAACTCTTTTAATTCAGGGGTTGAGAAAACAGCAATTATCGGCACTGATTGTCCTGGTTTGAAAGCAGAAATCATGGCACAAGCTTTTGAGGCACTGAGCCACCACGATTTAGTTTTGGGCCCGGCAAAAGACGGAGGTTATTATCTGATCGGGCTGCGGCGATCGATTCCGGAATTATTCGGTGGCATTCAGTGGGGAACCAGTGAAGTATTTGCTTGTACGCGGGCGATCGCCCAAAAGCTCGCTCTCAATATTGCTTATCTTCCCACTCTTGCAGATATCGATCGACCTGAAGACCTCCTCGGTTTAGATATTAATATGTTGAAATAACTAAACTATATTTAATTTCTTTCAATCATTAGTAATTGTCATATTTAATTAAATAAAACTACTTGATTGTGAAACCATAAGGTCATAATATAGTAAGTGTATTTGTCTAACCAAATGCTGAATCTCAGTAGCAGTTAGACAGCGCTTGGGACAATAGTCCCAGGCGCGAGAAAAAACAAAAAATTAGCAAATAAATTAGCAACTAATAGATCGGCTTTGTACAAAACCCGCCCTGCCACAGGAAAGCCCAATGTAGGTGCGAGGCTATTGTAAAAAATGAGCAACTAATAGCTTGGTTTTTTACCAAACTCTCCCACCTTAATTAAGGCAAAATGTAGGGGCGAGCCTGGGGTCAGAAATGGGAAAAATCAGCTTTGTACAAAACCCGCCCTCTCTCTCACGGGTTGCTTAAGTCTGTATGTCGCCAGAAAATCCCAATCTCAAAATTTCCATTATCATTCCAGTCTTAAACGAAGCACCTACAATAGCCTCAGTCATCTCCACCGCCCTTGAGGCCCAAAATGTCGAAATAATTGTCGCTGACGGTGGCAGCAGCGACGGTACTACAGATATAGCAAAATCTTTTGGCGTCCGAGTTATCTCCACCCCCCCAGGCCGCGCCACTCAAATGAATGCAGGTGCCACCGCTGCTGCTGGAGATATCCTGCTGTTTCTCCACGCAGACACTCTGTTGCCTCGCGGGTACGACGATAGCGCGCGTCGGGTACTAGCTAACCCGTCTGCTGTAGCGGGGGCCTTTCAACTCCAGATTGACGCCCGCAGCCTGGGCCTCCGGCTGGTAGAAACAGGGGTAAAGTGGCGATCGAACTTTCTGCAACTGCCCTACGGCGATCAAGCCATTTTCCTCAACGCAGCTACTTTTGACCAAATCGGCGGTTTTCCCGACTTGCCCCTCATGGAAGACTTTGAATTCGTGCGCCGATTGAAAAAACAAGGTCGCATTGAAATAGTACCCCAGCCAGTCCTGACCTCCGCCCGTCGCTGGCAGCAGCTTGGGGTGATCCACACCACCGCCATTAATCAAATAGTAATCATCGCTTATTTCCTGGGAGTGTCGCCCGATCGACTCGCTTTCTGGTATAAGAGGCAAAAGAAAAATTCTTCCAAAAACTAAAGAATAGTGAACTTTTCTAAAGCTCGCCGTTAATTATGTAAATAGGAAACACGTCCCTGCGTAAAATATGACTTGAACGCCTCAACTTTTACGCACAGCGAGGACACACAGAATATGGCAGATCCCAGAGATGCAGAGCTTATTAAACCCTTTAACGGCGACCCCTTCACGGGTCATCTAGCCACCCCCATCAGTGCTTCTGATTTCACAAAAGCATTTATTGGGAACTTGCCGGCCTACCGCAAAGGACTCTCACCCCTAGTTCGAGGTCTAGAAATCGGTTTGGCACATGGTTATTTCCTCGTCGGCCCTGAAATCGTCTTCGGGCCCCTGCGGGATTATCCAGAAGCAGCTAATCTCGGCGGATTAATTACAGCCCTCGTATTAGTTCTGCTTGGCACAGCAGGTATGTCTGCCTACGGTTTGGTCTCTTTCAAGCAAGACAACACCAGCTACCCTAGCGCTAATCCCATGACTCCCGATTCCCTCAGAAATGCTGAAGGCTGGAGCCAGTTTACCGCTGGTTTCTTTATTGGTGGAATGGGTGGTGTCTTTGCTGCCTACTTCTTACTCGAAAACTTTAACGGCGTTGATGCCATTTTCCGGGGTTTAGTCAACAATTAGACTCGACTCCCACATATCCCTGTTGGAACACACTAACTTTAGTTTGGAGAATTTGATATGACAGGTTCCTACGCTGCCTCTTTCTTGCCTTGGATTTTGATTCCCCTAATTACCTGGGTGATGCCAGTTGTGGTAATGGGTTTGTTGTTTATCTACATTGAAAGCGACGCCTGATCCTTACCTCTAAAGTAAGACCTAAGTTGGAAAGCCGAAGTAATAAGACGATTGACGAACAATTGCTCTGACATTTCTAGATAAATCTAGGGAAAATCAGCAAAAATTGTTTTGAGATTGCTGGCTATCCGAAAACTTAGTTTCTTTACTCCCATCCCCAGAATTTATCTGTGGAGCAATCTTTCAGTTTTCTTCCTTCAAAACTCATAATTGCAAAAAAATCCTCCGCCTGCAGGCAGAGGATTTTTTTACAAAGAAGACAAATCATCCGCTCAGAGGACACAAATTGCCAAATTCTAAGCCACAATTGTTATGGAAACCTACTAATGAGGAGACAGCGATGCAATTTTTCCCCGCACGCCGCATCTTAGCTCCATTCCTGATCTCGGTACTGCTGCTGGTGACCGCCTGCGGCCAAACCCAAGCCCCATCACGCTGGGACAAAGCCCAGGAGGAAAGCACCCAAAAACCTGGTAAAGCACAGCAGACAACTGCTGACAAATCAACGGCTAGTAATCAAAACCTGCCCAAAAAGGCAGTTGCAGGCGGTAAGTTAAATAAATACTTCCCGTCTTCTGGGAGTGGATTCGATCGCGTTTTTGCTCAAGAAAAATCCGGTTTTGCTGAAGCTAAGTTGAACAAAGACGGTAAAAATGTCGCGGTTCTCTCAATTAACGACATCGCCGGCAACCCCAGCGCAGGTGCAAAATTCCAGCAAAGTACCAAGAAAATAGGCGGCTATCCCGCAGTTAATCAAGGTGCTAATATCACTGCTGTTTTAGTGGCAAATCGCTATCAGGTGAAAGTTCAATCCCGGACTTCCTCTTTTACCGCTAGCGATCGCGAAGCTTGGCTGTCAAAATTTAACCTGGGCGGCCTCGCCCGCCTCAAGTAGCCATGTCTTTTTTCCAACTCGGCGCCCGACTCAAGTCTGGCGCTATCAGAACTAAGTCGGCCACTATGAGACTGTGAAGTTTTGCAATCTGCCAAAAGTAATACCTTTGATTTTCGTTTCAGCATAAGGAGTTTTTTTGTGAGCAAAACAGTCTTTGAATTAGTCGATCAACTGCCTCAAGACAACATGACTGTCAAAGCCCTGCGAGCGCTTGACTTTGTGGTTCCCGGCGAGTGGAACAATTTAGTTGGCTTTGAAAATACCATTCGCACCGTTACTGGCGAAACAGACGAAGAACTGATCCAGCAAATTGGCGAGCGCGCCATCTACCTGTACAACGATAAATCTGAGGGCTACCAGCGCGCTCTCTGGCTCTACCAAACTATTGACAACGCCGACAAGGCTTTGGGTACTGCCGCCCTCGCTAACAAAGTCTCCCAAAATGTGCCGTTTTTGTCCCTTCTGGGCAATCTCACTCCCAAGCCGGAAAAAGCTCAAACGATCGACCTTTCTCTGAAGTTAGTCACTGAGTTGCTCGCTTTTTGCCAAATTAACGGTATTCCCGGCGACAGCATCGGCGATTTTGCCGCTTCCTTGGGCGACTACGGCGGCGAATCCTTGATGCGGATGGCTGCTTTGGTTTGTTTTGATGGTTTGATTCCCCTGGGCCCAGACTTTATCATGGCAACTCAGTCTTGGATTCAGAGGCTCTCCCCCAGCGATTTGCAAGAGAATCAGGCATTTAAGTCGATCGGCGGCATGATTCCTGGGGGCTCTCCCGCAGGCCAACTCGGCTTTATCGGCGAAAGCTTTAACTCGGTTTCTGGCTGGATGAGCTCTTTTGTGAGCGATCGAGGTTTGACTCCCCAAAACGTACTCGGCCAATTGCAGAATTTTGTAGACATTTCTGCCGACAAGGTGGACTACGTGGGCGCATTCCTCGATATCACTACCAACTACTACGAACACACTGGTGTTCAAACTCTCGCCCGCCGCTTGATTGAACGAGCTGTCGCTGAGATTTAGAATAACCAAAGGAGTTGTGATCTTGGCGGACGATCGCCCTGTGAGAGTGTTTTGAGTTCAAATTTTTTTGACTAGCCATTCTCTCAGGTTGGTTTTCGATAAAATGTGTGCCCTCAAGAAAGTCGATCGCCCGCTTGCTCAACTCCCAACTCCTTACCCAATCACTTTTACCAGGAAGCGTTAATGTCAGAAGAACCGAAAAATCCTACCGCTGGCGAATCCGAAACTCCCAGTGCTGCGATCGATCACGCCCCAAGTTCCGACGAACCAGACACAAGCGACTTACCCAGCACTGACAAGCCTCCAGCGGCTGCTAAAAAGCCCCCAGCCAAGGCCGAAGGCGACAAGCCCCCAGCTAAAGCTAAGAAGGAAAAAGCACCTGCTGTTGAAGACAAGCCCTTTGCGGAATTTATTCAACAAGATTATTTGCCCGCTTTGCAAACTGCTTTGACTAAGCAGGGCGTTAAGGATTTAGAGGTGAGTTTGGCAAAGCAAAAACTCCCAGTTGCTGGCATGAGTTCCGCCGGAGATTGCTGGCAGGTAATTGGCAAATTCCAAGAAGGTCAGCGCCAATTTAACCTGTATTTTCCTCAAGAAAATATTCAAAGTCAAAGGGCGTTTTCCTGCGCTGAAAATAATACCAAAACCAGCACTTTAGAGCCTTTTTTGATAGATGAGCGCAAGGTAACACTAGACCTCATGGTGTTTGGCGTCGTCCAGCGGCTTAACGCTCAAAAATGGCTAAATCTTAATTAACCTGAGTTCGGGATAAGAAGAGGGGGGGACAATAACTTACTCAAAGTCAACCCCTACTCCCCTTCTTAAGGCAAGGCTGTTTCATTCTCACCAAAAACATGAATTTTGACTCTTGTAGTGCCTTTCTTTGCCTACCCCCGACCTAGAGGATTTGATCCCACATTCCGCACCCCCAACTGGCACATAGGCAGATGGAGGGGATAAAAGTGAATCATCCGAGATAATAGTGAGTAAAAACACCCAAAAATCTGTGCAACGCTCGCATCACTCAGTTAGGAATTCCTAAAAATTGACATGAGGGCATTAATTCAATCTTCTTAGCCCATTAAAAGTCAAAAATCAGACCATTAATAACTATTAATTCCCAGCATATATCGCCCGCATTATGACAATAATACATCACTGCTGAATCAACAATTATTTAAATGTAAGTCAGTTTTACCAATCAATAATAGACTTCTTTTCACAACAAAAAATAATAAGACCGACAGGTGACTGGAAATAAATTTAAGATGGCTAACCGTTCTGATGTCAAATTAGAAACTTGCTGAATTCCTTGAATACACACGGCATGAATCGATTGAAAACTTTG
>NZ_JAUBUY010000040.1:0-57111 GCF_036705565.1 Microcoleus sp. AT8-B5 | reverse complement strand
ATTAGCAGATATCGATCTTGATAGCGATTTGGATTTAATCTTCGCTAGTGGTGGAGTTGATGTTCGTTTAAACAATAATGTGCAAGCTGGTGGGGGAGGTGGTACTGGCAAGCGGAGTTATACTTACGACCCTGTTTTCAATCAAGTAACCAGCGAAACTGATGAATTAGGCCGCCAAACTCTTTACGAAATTGACCCGCTTACTGGCAACAGAACGAAAGTGACAAATGTAGTAGGCGCTGTTGGCGGCAGCGATGATGTTGTTACTAGCTATACCTACACTAACAAAAACCTCATAGACACTGAAAATGACCCCAACGGACGGGTGACAGATTACGATTATAACGATAAAGACCAGTTGGTTAAGATTACTTTTGCCAAAGGAACAGTTGACGAAGCGGTGCAGCAATTTGAATACGATGCTGCGGGCAATCAAAAGGCGGTAATTGATGAAAATGGCATCCGCACTGAGTACGAATACGATGCGATGAATCAGTTGAAAAAGACGATTTTTGCTAAAGGAACTATCGAGGAAGCAACCCAGCAGTTTGAGTACGACGGTGCGGGAAATCAGACGGCAACAATTGATGAGAATGGGAACCGTACTGAGTCTGAGTATAATATCATGAATCAGTTGGTTAAGGTTAAGGCTCCTGACCCGGATGGCAGCGGGCCGCTCACCTCTCCTGTAACCAGTTACGAGTACGATAAAAATGGGAATCAGGTATTAATGCTTGACCCGTTGGGTCGGAGAACTGAGTATCGGTATGACAGTCGGAATCGGTTGGTTGAGACGGTTAATCCTGACGGTTCTAAGGAAAAGATGCGGTACGATTCGGATAACAATCAGACGGCGAGTTTTGATGCTAAGGCGAATCGGACAAATAAGGTTTATGATGCACGGGGTCGGTTAATTCGGGAGGTTGACCCTAGTGATAAAATTACTCGATTTGAGTACGATGTTGCTAATCAAATGGTGGCTCAAGTTGATGCGAATAATAGCCGCACTGAATACAAGTACGACGACTTGGGAAGAAGAACCGATGTGACTGAAGGGGCAACGACTGCGATCGCCAGCACCAGCAAAACCGAGTACGATAAGGTTGGCAACGTTACTGCAGAAATTGACGGGAACAATAACAAGACTCAATATGTTTACGATGCCAGAAACCGACAAACCCGCGTCATTGATGCTTTAACTCCATCGGGGAGTACCACCACTGAATACGATAAAGTCGGCAATGTCTTATCAGTTACCGACCCTCTCCTGCGCAAAACATCCTTTACCTACGACCCTTTAAACCGCCAAAAAACTGTCACCGACCCCCGGCTAAACACCACTACGTACACTTACGACAAAGCAGGCAATCGCACCAAAATCACCGACGCTCTCAACCACTCCACCGAATACACCTTCGACAATCTCAACCGCCAAATCGGCACTAAAAATCCCCTAACTTCTACCACAAAATCCACCTACGACGCTAACAGCAATCTCCTCAGATTTACCAACGAATTGGGAGAGGAAACTGCCTACGTTTACGATAAAAAAGACCGAGTTACTGCTGTTACCGACCCGCTAGGCAACACGGTTACTACAGAATACGATGCCAACGGCAACGTGAGTGCCGTCACTGATGGTTTGGGCAACACCACTCGCTACGGTTACGATGCTTTAAACCGTCAAACAACTGTCACTGATGCCCTCAACAAAGTCACAACTACCACTTACGATAATGTCGGCAATATTGCTTCTATTACCGACCCTGCAAACAACAAAACAACTTACGCTTACGATGAATTAAATCGCCTGAAAACAGAAACCAATCTACCTCTAAACCGCACTCGCAGCTACACTTACGATACCGCAAGTAATTTGATAACTGCCAAAGATGGCAACAACCGCACTCGCAAGTTTGTTTACGATAAACTCAACCGCCCAACCGAAGAACAATGGCTCAATTCAGCTAATACTCCGATTCGCACGATTGCTTCAAGTTACGATGCAGCAGGTCAGCTTAAAACTATTAGCGACCCCGATGCAACTTACACTTTGACTTACGATTTGGCTGGCAATTTGGAAACTGTCGATAATGCGGGAACTCCCAACATACCAAATGTGCTGTTGAAGTACACCTACAATAAGGTTAACAATCCGCTTTCCGTGACGGATACAATTAACGGTCAATTGCGCGGCACCAAATCCTTTACTTACGATGATGGGAACCGGGTGACTCGAATTACTCAAAGCGGCAATGGAGTAAGTTCCAAGCGGGTGGATATGAGTTATGATGCTGCGGGTAAAACTAAGGATGTTATTCGTTACAGCGATTTGAATGGCACGAATTTGGTGGCTAAAAGCGAGTATGTTTATGACAGTGTTGGTCGTTTAACTCGCTTGAGTCACGGTAAGGGGAATGTGGCGTTAGCTAATTATGCTTGGACTTACGATTTTGCCAATCGAGTGACTGGATTTAATTCGCCTTCGGGTAGCACCAGTTACAGTTACGATAAACTCGACCAATTGACAGGGGCAGATTACACCACTCAGAGTGATGAGAATTACAGTTACGATGATAATGGCAATCGAACTAATTCTGGATATCAGAGGGGAAGTAACAATCAGTTGAATTCTGATGGTGTTTACAATTACGAGTACGATGGTGAGGGAAATCTCAGGAAGCGAACTGATATTGTGACGGGTGAGGTGACTGAGTACAGTTGGGATTATCGGAATCGGTTGACTCAAGTTGTTGGTAAGAATAGTGGCGGTTCTGTAATTAAGTCGGCTCAGTATAGTTATGATGGTTTGAATCGCCGCATTGTTAGGGAAGTTGATGCGGATGGTGCTGGTAGTGCAGCGCCTCAAGTTGAGCGTTTGGTGTATGACGGGCAGCATATTGCTTTGACTTTTGATGGTGGTGGAAATCAAACGCACCGCTATTTGCACGGGGTGCAAACTGACGAAATTTTGGCGGATGAAAGTGCTGGCGGTAGCGTGTTGTGGCCACTGACGGATAATTTGGGTACTGTGCGGGATTTGGTTGATAGTAATGGGGCGATTCAGAATCGGATTGGTTATGATAGTTTTGGGAAAGTAAGGAGTCAAACTAATCCGAGTGTGGGTTTCCGTTTTGGTTTTACGGGGCGGGAGTTGGATTCTGAGACGGGGAATTATTATTACAATTCGAGGTATTATGACCCGCAGGTGGGGAGGTTTATTAGTGAGGATACGATCGGGTTTGCGGGTGGGGATGCTAATTTGTATCGGTATGTGGGGAATAGTTCGACTAATTATACAGACCCAACAGGAGAGTTGATACCTACAGCACCACCTGTGGCTGCACCGCCTGTGGCTGCACCACCTGGGGGAGGTTTGATTCCATTTTTGAGACGTATACCTGGTTTGGGTGGTGCGGGTATATTACTTGCGCCTCCTGGTGGTGGTGGATTGTTGAATCCTTTGCCTGCGGGTCAGGACGATCGACTGTTTGAGGAAAGACTGCGGAGAGGGTTGATTCGCCCTCATGGACAAACTCAGCCTACTCCATCGCTTAATCGACCAAAGCCTTATCCTTCACCAACCCCTGCGCCAGCCCCTGCGTCAGCACCAAAGTCAGCCTCTCCAACTAGAACACCCAAAAAGAAAGGTAGCAATTGTCCAACCTGTGACGATCCCCCATTCAGCTCATATGATAAGTGTAGTGATTTGGTGACAAATGATTTGCCTTTTGAAGGGTATAAAGATACAACTATTAAATCTGCTGTTAAAGCTATGCAGAACTTTAGGGGAAATCATCCTCTGATCAAAGATTTTAGAGAGCTTGAGCCTCAAGGGGGAAAAGGCGACCCAGGGGATAAATTTAAATGTAAAAATCCTACAGGTGCTAATCATTACAACGTTTACATCAAAGACCTTTTCCCAAAGAAAAGTGCTGGCTCTATAGCTGAATGTACATGTTGTAAAGAAGGAAATCCTCCCGACTTAGTAAGCCGATTTGCTATTCTGAACATCAAAGATAAATATGACCCACCGACTAAATACTACAACAAAGGAAGATGAACAAATTAGAGTATTGGTTTCTAGATACTGCTGTTGAGGAAGTGATTGGTTTCAGTTGGATTGTTCCTGATGAGCGATACGGAGACCTGGCCATCAATCGCGCACCCCTCAATCTCACAGTAGCCGAAATTACTGATGTATTGCATGATCTCTTTCAAAAAGGAGACTTGCTAGCAATTACTTCCTCCGATACACCTTTGTATAAATTAGAAGACTTTCTCAATAGAGGTTTTATACCTTCCAAATCAGAAATTGAGTCGGCTATTCATCAAAAAATAAATTTGGGCTATTTCTTGACGACTCAAGGAGGAGAAAGATGGGAGTCGTTTTCTCAACCTAATTGGGATTTGTATTGGACAGGATATAATGGTTTCCTTGGCTGCGCCGATCGTAAATTATTAGAAGCATATTTAGCCTTATACCATTTAATAGATCATGGAAATACCCGTGCCTATATTATCCCTGGCACTGAATCATGGGAAATATTGACTCCTTGGCAAGCTACTTATTGGAAAACACTTCCTATTGGTTACGAAGTTCGGTATGAAAGTAGAAGCGTTGAATTTGATGAATCTGCTAAGCGCGATCCTAAGTTAATTGAACGAGAAAAACAAGCAAACAACTGGTATTCTAGCACTAGAATATGGTATACAAACTACTTTAAGCAGTGTGAAGCCGAACTTAACTATTCCACAGCATTAGCAAAAAGTCCGAATCTCAAAATCGAATACTTGATGCTTAAGTTTGTAATATGCAAATGGGAGGCACTAATCAGTTTTGCACACTCAGAGCATCTATCTCAGGCTGAAGTAGTGCTTGCTGCAGATTCCTTGTTTCAGAGAGGTGACATTAAAGCAATGGTGTTTGACGATGAATACGACACCGAGCCAGCTTCCGATGTTGTCTTAACAAGGGCAGGAATTCAAGACCACTTAATTGGAAGACTTGTAGCAAGCTACTATTTAACTCCTCAAGGTGGTGCTAGATGGGAAGCAATGGCTCATCCTGATTGGAATAAGTTTTTTATTGTGAATTTTCGTGGGGCGTTCCCTTATTATGAATATGGAATTCTCAGTACCCAGAGAGAAATTATAGAGCAATTGTTGAGTTTAGACCACTTGATTTTTAAGGAGCGACACATCCCAGGAACCGAAAAATGGAATGTCCTCGAACCCTGGGAAGCAACTTATTGGAAGACTTTACCGCAAGGCTATCACGTTAGTTGTGAATTTCAGCACAATGATTCGTACCTAGATTACCAAAAAGCAGGAGCCAGCCCTGAGTTAATTGAGGAACACGAGCAAGTAATGAAATGGTACGAAAACATGAGAAAATGGTATACAGACCCTTCCTTTGACTAGACTTTAACTGTTTTACTTAATTGATAAATTTAAGAGATGTGTCAATTTATCTCAATGTCTGCTAACATTTACTTAACCATAAAATCTGGATTCAAACCTCTGCATAAAAATATCAAAGTATTTTACTTTTGTTCGGTCAAATTGCGATCGCTTGTTATTTCCCAATGACCTCCTTAATCTCCATCATTACCACCACCTACAACCGAGAACAATACCTCAGCGCCGCCATAGAAAGCATTCTCGCCCAAACCTACCCCAACTTTGAACTCATAATTTGGGACGACGGTTCCACCGACTCCAGTCTCACCATCGCCCGCAAATACGCAAAGCAAGACGCGCGAATTCAAGTAACAGCCGCTCCCCACCAAGGCCGAGGAATAGCCCTCAAAGCGGCTCATACACTGTGCAAAGGAACATACATAGGTTGGGTAGACAGCGACGACTTGCTCGCACCCACCGCCCTCGAAGAAACCGCAGCCGTATTAGACGCACAACCAGAAATCGGAATAGTCTACACCGATTGTCTAACGATCGATGAAAAAACTCAAGTAAAAGGACTAGGGCACCGCAGCCAAATACCCTACTCTCCAGATAGACTGTTAGTAGACTTTATGACCTTCCACTTCCGCCTGTTTCGCCACCAATTATACGATAGGATAGGCGGCATCAACTCCGAATTCAACCGCGCCGAAGATTACGATTTTTGCCTGCGACTTTCAGAAATTACCCAATTCTATCACCTCAACAAACCCCTTTACTACTACCGCCAGCATTCCGCGCATACAGTCGAACAGCAACTAGACCAAATTATTGAATCTCAGTCAGCAATTTCCCAAGCGCTTCACAGGCGAGGATTGAGCGAAAGATTTGAGCTAGAAGTAGATATCGTCAGTCGATTTTTTCTGTACAAACGCAAGCAAAAAGAAATATGCTGCAGCAAATCGACCGCCTCAAATCCGATTTTTGTAATAGGAGCCCCACGTTCGGGGACAACTCTCCTGCGTTTAATGCTAACAGCGCATCCAGATATCTGCATTCCCCCCGAAAGTCTTTTCTTTGTTGCACTAGAGCCGAAATACGGCAATGTCAGCAACTTGTTACCTCAAATTGAAGAGTTTTTAAACGACCTTTACAATGAAAAATTTCCTAAGTTTTGCGAGTGGAATGTAGACCGAAAATTTTTATTAAATAACTTAAAAAGTTACCAGGAATTAAGCTACCCCCTGGCAGTGGAAACAGTTTATCAAACTTACCGCCAACAGTTTGACTCGACAGCTTCGATTTGGGGAGACAAGAATCCTTGCCACATTCATCACTTAGAAAAAATCCGGCGGTATTTTCCTGCATCTAAGGTGATTTTAATTGTCAGAGATTTTCGGGCTTGTTACAGTTCTGTAAAAAAGATAGTGGCAAAAGAGCGAGAAATGAAAGAGGTGTGGTCGGGACCTAAAACATTAGAGGGAATGATGTACCAGTGGAACCAAGTTGTTAAGCTTATCGGCAAATACCATCAAAAATGGGAACAATTCTATTTAGTTTATTATGAAGATTTGGTGAGGGAACCCTCAGTGCAGTTAACGAAAATCTGTAAATGGTTAGGGGTAGATTTTCAGGACTCGATGCTGGAATTTTATCAAAAAAATGCCGAGTTAGGTTTAGTTCTTCCAAGCCAAGTTGTGTTGAATCCAAATACTTTCAAGTCAATTGATATTAAGAGAATTAATGCTTGGCAAAATGAGTTGAGTTTGGCTGAGGTGGAAACTATTGAGTTAATGAATAGAAAAAATTTGGAAAGGCTGGGGTATAAATGCACTTCATTATTTTAGCAGGTAAGTAAGTCCACTTAATTAAACCGACCTCTGAATCACTGAAAAGCTTACGATATAGGTATTCTTCCTTCTTTCTAACATCTGTTACACTCATCCGTTGCCGAACTTCCTTCTTCCTTCTATTTATGACTCCCATCTCCATTGTCATGACAGTCTACAACCGAGAACGCTACCTCAAAGCTGCCATAGAAAGCGTTCTCGCCCAAACTTACCCTAACTTTGAACTTTTAATTTGGGACGACGGTTCCACAGATAACTCTCTCAATATAGCCCGCAACTACGCCAAACTTGACCCCAGAATCAAAGCCCTCGCCGCCGAACACCGAGGTTCGGGCTATTCCCTAATGGCCGCCATTAGAGAAGCCACATTTCCTTACTTCGGCTGCGTGGATAGCGACGATTTGCTCGCCCCCAAAGCACTAGCAGAAACAGTTCCTATTTTAGATGCAAATCCTCAAGTAGGAGTTGTTTATACCAACTATTTACTCATCGACGAAAACGACTGCGTTGGCGGCGAAGGCCCTCTCTGCCAAATCCCCTATTCGCCAGAGCAACTGTTAGTAGATCCCATCGTCTTTCACTTTCGCTTAATCCGCCGTTCAGCTTACAATAATTGTGGCGGTGTTGACCCAAAATTTGCCAGTGCTGTCGATTACGAATTGTGCCTGCGGCTGAGTGAAGTTACAGAAATTAGAAAAATCAACAAACCGCTTTATTATTACCGCATCCACCAGCAAACCGTTTCTCGCCAGCATCGGGCAGAGCAAATATTATTATGCCGCACCGCTGTCGAACAGGCGCTTCAACGTCGCGGACTTGCTGACAAATTGGAGTTGGGAGTAGAACTTGTCGGTCAATTTCGCTTGCGCCCGAAGCAAGTTAATGATAAAATAGATAGGAGCAAGTTTTCGAGCGCGGATGCTAATTCACCCAACAGCCAGTCAAATATTTTTTTAGGCGCTAAGGCTAATTCACCCAGCAACAAATCGACCGTATCAAGTCCGATTTTTGTAATAGGAGCCGAACGTTCGGGGACAACTCTCCTGCGTTTAATGCTAACAGCGCATCCAGATATCTGCATTCCCCCTGAAAGTCTGTTCTTTGTTGCCCTAGAGTCAAAATACGGTGCTGTCAACGACTTGCTGCCTCAAATTGAAGATTTTTTAAATGACCTTTACAACAACAATTTTCACAGGTTTTGGGAGTGGAATATTGACCCACAGCTTTTATTAGATAACTTGACAAATAACAAGCAATTGAGTTACGCTCAAGCAGTTTTTACAGTTTATCAAACTTACCGCCAGCAGTTTGACCCGACAGCTTCGATTTGGGGAGACAAAAATCCTTTTCACATTTATCAATTAGGAAAAATCAGGAGATATTTTCCAAGTGTTAAGGTGATTTTGATTGTGCGAGATTTTCGGGCTTGTTACAGTTCTATCAAAAAATTAGTAGCAAAAGAGCAAGAAAGGGGGGAAGTGTGGCCGGGGATAAAAACGGTAGCGGGACTGACGCACCAATGGAATCAAGTTGTTAAAATAATTGAAAAATACCATCAAAAATGGGAGCAATTTTATTTAGTTTCTTACGAAGATTTGGTAAGGGAGCCATCAGCACAGTTAGCTAAAATCTGCAAGTGGGTTGGAGTAGATTTTCAGGAATCAATGCTGGAATTTTATCACAAAAATGCCGAGTCAGGTTTAGTTCCGCCGAGTCAGATGGTGTGGCATCCCAATACTTTAGAGCCGGTTGGGAGTGACAGAATTAATGCTTGGCAAGATGAGTTGAGTGTTACTGAGTTGGAGACTATTGAGTTGATGAATTGGAAAAATTTGGAAAAGCTTGGATATAAATGTACTTCATTATTTTAGCAGGCAACTTGCTGAGTAATTTTTATCAATTCTGGTACTCTGCTGTTCCGAATTCAATCGCAAAAATTGCCGATTGGTGAATAGTACCAGTGAGGTTATGCTCGATGGCGGTTTTGCTTCACCGATCGCGCAGCGCTTGCATCAATACCAACAATATCAACGAACCAGACTGCGATCGCCCCCGCTGGAGAGTGCTGAGTTCTGCCCTTTTCTCAGCCTCGCCTTGCCTCAACCGCCGCATTAAGAAATACCCCCGACGGATGCAGCAATGCAGTATTTGCGGCAAACTTTCTGGTATCGGGTCGGGTCTACACCAAGATGAAAATAGAGGGACACGGACAAGCCAAGATACTTACCCAAGAGGAAATCGAACTTTTATTTAACGAAGGTTTGCAGAGCGATCGCGACCGCGCCCTCTTTGGAGTTTGTCTGTACACCGCTTGTCGCATTGCCGAAGCGTGCAGCTTGAAAGTCATCGATGTTTTCACCCCGGCGGGCGTCATCCGCTCCGAAATGATCATCCGTAAAGGCAACACCAAAGGCAAGCTCGGCACCCGCACTATCCCGCTCATTCAAGAGTTGGGGCTGCTGTTAGAAACCTACAAACATCCCGAACACCCCTACCTATTTGTAGGAGACCGCAATCATAATCACTCAAGACCGCAATCAGGATTTTTACCAGACCACATTAAATGAAACTGAACCAAAACTTCAGACCAAATTAAACGCTACTCAGACCAAATTAAATGCGACCAGACCACAATCATGTAAACGAGACCAGATTAAATGCAACCAACTGAAAGCAACGCGAGAGAGTCAAAGCTGAGGCTCCTTAATAATTGCCTCACCCTTCACAAATCCAACATTACGACTTGATCTAACTTTCCCCTCAGAAACTGTTGCAAAAACGACCGTTTTTGCAACACCCACTCCAACCAACCAGAAACAGGCTTAGCGCCACCAAAAACTGTTGTAAAACTTATCTCAAAATTTGTGTCTCAAAAACGTAGACCGATAGTTAGTTATGTAACATTCCCTTACACTTCGCCCTGAAAACAGAGGCACGAGTATATGCTCGTTGGCTACGCAAGGGTTTCAACCCTCGACCAAAACCTTGACTTACAGTGAGACGCTCTGCTCTCGGCCGGCTGTGAAAAAGTTTTCACAGACATAGCCGGCGGCGTTGCATTTAATGTGGTCTCGGTTGGATGATTGCGGTCTGGTCGCATTTAATCTGGTCTGTGCTTCATTTAATCTGGTCTGAAGTTTTAATTCAGTTGCATTTAATGTGGTCTCGAAAAAAATCCTGATTGCGGTTTTGAGTGATTATGATTGCGGTCTCCTACAAGTAGAGTGATAGCTTGGCTGATTAGGGTACTGATGGAGGTAATTGCCGGGTTGACTGTGGGTGACTTAACTCGATTGAAACTCCTAGTTTCTCAGAAAGTTCCAGAACATTATTGCTAAAGTCAGCCGCTCCAGCTAAAACTCCAGCACTCATCGTAGCAAATGTCAGCAGGGCAACTAAGCGGGTTTTAATTCTCTGGGGTTTTCGCTTGTCAGGAGTATTGATGTCCTCTTGCAAGTCATCCAGATGAACCAATGCTTCTTCACGTTTGGCTTCGGGGAATTCTTGAGCCATATCGCGGAGAGAATTGATTAGCCTAGTAATTTCATCAACATTCTGTCCAATATTTTGGGAGAAATTGGAAACACTACCGCTGCCGCTTTGAACAAAACCAATACTTGAATTTGGAGCATTGATTGTTGTTTCGTTAGTCATAGATTCATTTTGATTGTGAGTCATAGTAACATTGCTTCCTGTGATTATAGTACCTTTATTATTATTACCTATGTATAAGCTAGAGTCTCTCCGGATTTGTTTATGAATTTCTACTTCTAGAATGTTAGTATCAGAACGCAATATAGACAAAGCTTGTAAAAGCATCTGCATATTGTGTTTATTAGATGCTCCAATATCAGATTGCCTAGCAAGTTGAGCTTGCAGGTGCTGAGTGACTGTATGAATATTGTCGCAGGTAGCCTGGAGCCATTCTACAGATTTCTGGGGATTATCACGGATTTGTTCACACTCATTCCATATTAACTGAAAAGTTTGAGCGAGCGTTCTTTTTAGGGCAAAGAAGAGGAGAGCTGCTCGTGCGCTATCCTGTAAGGAGTCAGAAAATTCAATACAGTGTTCCAATAAGGCTTTATCGAGCGATAGTTCTAATTGAGCTAATCCGAGAGTTTTGGCAAGAGTAGGTTCTATACTACAAAGCCATTTGGCTAAGGCAAGTTCATCAACAGCCATCTCATTGACTAAAGGCCAACTTCTTGCTCTCCAAGTCACTGAGAGGATGCTTGCAGTATAAGCACTGAGCAAAAATGTCCAAATATCGCTATTGATTAATCGTTGTTCTCCTTTGGTGAGGATATCTTGCAACCATTTTGAATGATCGGGCTGAGTTTTGTAGTAGCGGCTAATGCCTAAAGTAATACCAAGCAATTCTGTAGGACGATAGAAAAACGATGTCCGATCTGCCGGAAAATGATTCCGACCAGATAATCTAGTTAATCCCTTTGCCCAGCTTTCGAGAAAATCTTCACTAAATTGTCTGCCACAGGCAAGACTATAGCCTACGGCTGCCAGAACAGGTGCTTCACTAAAGCGGTTGGGTGAGAGTTGTGTTATGTCTATATCGTTGGCTACTTCAAAGGAAATATGACTGTTTGTTTGATGAAAAACATAGTTAGCAAAACCGCTTTCGGGTGATTCACTGTGATAGTTCGCCTGTAAATACTGTGCAATGCTTTCTAACTGAGAATTGAAACAGTTCCTAATTACATCTATCATAGGAACCATTTACTTGCACGAAGTTTGATATTGAGCATTGCAGGTGACCATCCCCGAACATTCTGTAAACGAGCGAGTAAACCCGCAATCAGTTCAGAGTAATAGATAGTTACAGGATCGGATGCGGGTAATAATGATTTCCAAGACAACGAAGTAAACTTCAGCACTTGTTCGGTGAGATAGGTCAGGTCGCGGTAAGTCGATTGAGGATGAAGATTAATGAGTAACGGCGTCGGTAGAGGTGTGCTGGATCGTTTAATCAGCTTCGATCCATTTGTACTCAGCAAGCGAGTGTAGCGCCCAAGTTGCAAAATAGTACCTCGTTCTGGTGCATAAATACCTTTGCGTTCGCCTTCTTTTACGTTAACACCCTGTTGAGATTTATCGAGCATTGTGAATGGGTGATCGTGGGAGATCGTTAAAAACGCGAATTCAACATTTTGTTCGTTACCGACTTCAGTGACACACTCAGCAATAATATTAGCAACGTCAACATCTTTAAGTGGTTTCGCAGCGTGAAATACCAGTCTTACCGTATCATCTGGTTGCCAGCCGTTGCGATTCTTTATTTCCCGCAAGATAGAGAGAGTGGAATTCCTTAATACACTAGGATATTCATCATAAGTACAGTCTTTAGACAAATTCCCCAAAAGGTAATTACCATCTCCTCGAAACACTGTGGTAATTCCCATAAATCGCTGTCGTTCCGTAAACCTACTACCTGATAATTCGCAGGTGCCAACACCAATAACCAGTTCATCATAAATAGTCAGATCGTGATCTACAGTCCAAGGTACACCATTCATTTTGGCATAAAGTGCAACCGTCAAATTTTGTAAAGTGTATTGCAGCTCATTTTTCGATTGATTAATTGTGGCTAAACGAACCTCTTGAACGGGAATACCTGCCATTAATAGAAGTGATTTGGAGTGGAGGTAGGGATTCTCCGAATCTGGTAGCCGTGTATGGCTATCCAGAAGCACCACCATTGCGGCATCAGGCATAATCTCTCGACTAGCTAAAGTTCCTTCAATTGTTTCCCTATAAACAATGGCGGGTGGATTGTGTGTATTTTTCAACCAGGGAAGGGGTTCTAATGTAAATTTCGGATTAACAAGACCAAATATTTTTGCCAATCCACCAGTGTACCGGGATGTTTCTTGCCACTCTACATTTCTATCGTCATCAATTTTTTTCTTCTTAATGCTAATACCGTCACGTAAGCTAACGAGAAAATTTTCAACTGCACCTTGTGCTGTATCTGGGAAAAAGACAATTATTTCTGGAGTCTTTTTAGAAAAAGTTTGACGGCTGAATGGTCCATATTGATCGATGCCAACCCAAGGATAAAGCGATTTTTTAGTCCGTGCCGCATCAAAGCAATACTCAACTGATGATGCTGCAATTACAGACTGATATTCTTTCGTATTTATAGCTTCAATGCGAGCGCCAATTGTTGCTTGTAGATCGGGTGCGATGTTCAAAGTCGCTTTATTGGCAAGAAACTTATGGGCTTTATTAGTAAGAAAACTATGCATTTCAGTCAGAGTTGCATCAACTGCCGGTCCAATCAATAGCTTACTATGCTCGTTATTAAGCGCCGATTCAAAATTTTTGTACTTATCGCCAAGTATTGCTTTCAGACAACTACTAAACGAGGCTTTAGAACCTTCTAGCCAAACTTCTTCCTCATGAATAGAATCTATTTTGTCAAAGGATTCAGAAAGATAAACAATTTGTGTTGAAAGACTATCTATCCGCCCAACTAAGCGTCGCTGACCCGGAGCGCATTGACGGCGAACCACATATAAATCCCGAAGTTCAACACCCTCATTTTGAAGTGTGCTTAGGGAGGCATGAATTTGCCAATTAGTTTTGAGACGAAGAAATAATCCAATACCAGATTCATCGTTCTGAATCTCAAAAGTTTTTGCTTCAAGAATGTATTTTGGAAAGACCTTGAAACTAGAAATAATGTCTGGTAAATTTTTGACAGCGCTAATAACTTCACGGATAAGTTCTTTTTTTTGAGCAAGGAAAGTAAAAGGTTTGCGCTTTAAAGGATTATATTCTAAGAAAATATCTGGTAGTAAATAGCTTATCCTACTGATTATAAGTTGTAAATGTTCCTTACAGCTCAAATCCTCCAGTTGACCAAAAGACTTCTGGGGATTTGTGACCTTGGGAATACCGTACAGTTTACCTTTTCGCCAGTGAAAAAACCACTCATCTCCCAGTAATTCTATAAAACTTTTTAATTCCTGGCTATTCGGTAGGTTTTGCACATATCCTTTGAAGGTTTGTGCAGAGAGTGCTACCTTGAAACCGTTGAGTTGAATATCCAATTTACTCATAAATATACTTATATTTAAATAGAATTTTTAGGATTAGTATTATAGGTGATTGCTCAATAACATGAAGGTGATAAAACTTGCATTATTGAAAATAATATTACATTTTAAGTTGGTAGTTTTATACTATAAAATGAGTCTTGTCTATTATTTTAGCGTTGAAAACTTATAGGTATCCTACATGAATAAAGTAGTGATTACCGTACTTGGCTTTAGTGCGATAACCCATCGTTGTAGTAGTGCACCTAGTATAAGCCGAAATAATTTAGATCTGCATGGTAAGGTCATCTAATTTGGTATAAATTGTATTTGACAAAAAGGGCAAGATATAAAGGAACATCCTGTCAATAGCGGTTCTTTTGAACCCATTTGAGATATTTTGACGATCGACAGACAACGGACGATCGACAGACAACGGGCGATCGACTCGCAGCCTCAAAGATGTCAAATGGGTTCTATACAAATAGCTATCTCTAGAGAGTTGTATCAGTGACTTGTTTAAACTTCCCCAACGGAAAGCCGCTGTAGAGTGTCGAGTTCTCAACGAGCTTTCTGCTTACGAGAGGATGGAGAGTTCATCAGTGATTTGAATCCGACCTTTGACCAGGGAGCGAATCAGGCGATCGAGCGAGCCGCGTTCTTCTTCGCTGATGGACTCATCGAGAATGGCGGCCATCATGCCGTAGCGGTCAGCTTTAGTGAGGCGGTGAGTATCGGTGACAGTGGCGATTAATTCGTTGATAGCGCCGGGGAGAAGGTTGAGTGGAGACATGGGATTGCTTTGAACTCGACACCTTAATCATCTCCTTGTTTCCCTTAAGAGCAAGTGATAGTGCTGCTATTTTTCCGTGATAATACTGAAGGTGTTGGGTAAGCCACGTCCGTGTTACCAGTGATGGAAATCACAGTAACCTAGTGGAAGTGTGGAGCAACTAGAACTTTTAGCGCTGCTGAATTTAGGTACGATTGAGGCGGTGAGCAATTCATAAAAACCAATTCAACCCAAGTCGTATTCAGCAATATTCGCCTCGCGCGATCGCATTTATCCTACCTCGATCCAGCAACGCCCGATGAAAGCTTAGCCCCTAAAGTCTTGGAAAAACCGACACCCTGCGTTTTTCCACACACTCGCCTGTACCTCCTTTCCCTCATCGCTACAGACAGCCAATAATGCTTCGGCTTGCGCCTGCATTTATGCGGATGCCGATGCAGCGATCGCGCTGTATAATGCTCAGCGAAGGAACGGGCTAATTTTGTCCAGTCCCGTCTTGAACCAAGCGACGGATGCTGTATATTCTACGTCCGCCCTCCGTGAGCTGGACTACCACGTTAAGAAATACCCCCGACCGATACAGTATCTCCGTCAATATGCCAGACTCTCAGACGTGGACACAATCGCGCTTATTATGAAAATAGAAGGCACGGCCTAGCATTGCTCAAGAAAATCTGCGAAGAGCTCTCCATCCTCAAAATCAAAACCCTAAGTGCTGCACGGCCCGTCGCTTCGTTTCTTCGCCCCGGCGATCGTACTTAGCGGTCGTCACAGGGGAAGCGTGACCTGCCAACTTCTGCACTGTCACGATATCGACTCCAGCATCGAGGAGGTCTGAGCAAAACGTGCGGCGGAAATCATGGGGAGAGAAAGAATCCACTCCAGCGAGGAAAGCCCGTCGCTGCAAAATCTTCAAAACACCATCAGGAGTCATCCGCCGAAATTGAATTTCTCCTCCCTTACGGATGGGAAAAAGCAGCGGCCCTGGTGCTTCTCCCCTCAACTTGAGCCACTGTTCCACCAACGCCATCGCTGCCTCTGGGAGATAAACCATCCTGTTTTTCTTCCCTTTCCCGAATCGAATTTCCAATGCTCCCGTAGAGCGGTTGAAATCGTCCAAATTAAGGCTGACTGCTTCAGCGCGGCGGATGCCTCCCCCCCGCAAGATAGCGATCAAAGCTGCATCTCGAACATCAAGGGTACTCTCGCCAGAGCAGCTTTGCACCAGCGCTGCAATTTCATCCGGGGATAGCGCCCGCCCCCTTGGTTTTCCCGATTGCTTGACGCTTCTCACGTCTACCGCCTTGCTGTAATCCAGGGGGTCGATTAAATCTAACCGCAGAGCCTCCTTGAGCACCCGCCGTAGGGCGCATAGCATTTGATTGACCGATGCTGGCGCGTACTGTTTCTCCAGAGCCGAGCGCAGCGCTGCCGTGTGCTTGTAGCGCAAAGCGGCCCAATTCAAAGTCATCCGGTCGCACTCCGAGCCCGCCAGCAACTTCGCCATGATGTCCAGCGCCGCCCCCATCGTTGCCTTCGAGCGATCGCTTCCCAAACTGTCAAGGTACACCGACGCGGGATGAAGCGCCAGCGGCACCGGTGACGCCAGCTTCAAGGTTTGTGGCTCTTGCTCTGGGAGTAGATCGAGCATTTACTCTTTCAAAGTGTTGTTATAAATACTAATTTAGACTAATTTAGACTTGCCTTTATCCAAAATTTACCTTTCAAAAGAGTCGCACACGGCAGCACCTGGAGGTTGGTTCTCGCCCAAGGCAGAGGCTATAAACAAGCAATATTGTTACAATTCTTCATCTAGCGGGTGCATCTTCAAACCTGCATTGAGGAGAATTGAAGGGCGATGTGGCTTAAATTTGGTGTTGCTCGCAGTGGCGAACTGACGAGCATTGATGAGGTTGTGCGCGGAAAAACTCAGCTAACTTGTCTCTACTGTGGCGGCGGATTGACAGCAAAAAAGGGGAACGTGAAAGAACATCACTTTGCCCATACTGAGGAAAGTTGTAAACCAGTCTTGCAGCGGATTAAGACAAAAGCGTTTCCCTCGCTGCCTCTCTATGATAATTTCAACGTGCGATTCGTTTAACCTAAAAGGGTAGTAAACCCCTGGGGACGGTTAGCTTAAGTCTTACCCAGTAAGGCTTCTGACAACTGATTATACAAGTAGGTGCGAAACCTACCCCGCAGATGCAGCGGTGAAAGCATATTCCCTAGTTTATTGGGTAGCAACTAATAGATTAAAGCGGGAATAAAAGGCAGAACTACTAGGAGCCGAACCCGGTAACTGTCGAGTAAGAATCCATGCGTAGCATAAGCAAAGATATGTTTGAACCATCGTTATGTCGAATGGTGTAACGGCTCTCATCAAGTATAAACCCGTTGAGAAACACGGTAAAGACTGATTAACACCAAGCCAAAAGGTAAGGATAGGGTATAGGCGATTGTTGAATCGACCTATAAGCATTACCCAGAAACCCGGTGGATAGTATCACGCTAAAGATTCAAGAGTGTGTAATCGGAACGAAGTAATCCTTTTAAATCTCTGGAGAGGTCGAAATCCAGTAAGTAGCTAATGAATGATTTAAAG
Organism: Microcoleus sp. AT8-B5; assembly: GCF_036705565.1. Taxonomy (NCBI): domain Bacteria; kingdom Bacillati; phylum Cyanobacteriota; class Cyanophyceae; order Oscillatoriales; family Microcoleaceae; genus Microcoleus; species Microcoleus sp. AT8-B5. Next base: position 39,405 of record NZ_JAUBUY010000040.1, on the reverse strand, counting down.
GGGCGGGATTGTATCAGAAGCGAAGGCTTTACCGTAATGGTAGAGATATGCTGACAGATACACGGTAATTCCAAAGATGGAGTTTTTAGTAGCAATGAATATGTCTAAAACGCTGAATAATCAGACGGTGGAATGGAAAGACCTTAACTGGCGCCAGCTAGAAAGGGTAACTTTTAAGTTGCAAAAGAGAATCTATCAAGCGAGTGAACGTGGCGATGCTAAAGCAGTTCGCAAACTTCAAAAGACTTTAATTAGGTCTTGGTCAGCAAAATGTCTCGCGGTACGTCGGGTAACACAAGACAATCAAGGTAAAAATACGGCTGGTGTGGATGGTGTGAAAACATTGACCTCAAAGCAACGTACAACCTTAGTTAGTCGTTTGAAACTTACTGGAAAGGCAAAACCCACTAGAAGGGTAATGATACCTAAACCCGGAAGTAATGAAAAACGATCATTAGGAATACCCACAATAGACGACCGTGCATTGCAAGCGCTTGTAAAAATAGCGTTAGAGCCTGAATGGGAGGCAAAATTTGAGCCTAACTCATACGGCTTTAGACCAGGGCGTTCTTGTCACGATGCGATAGGAGCAATATACAACAATATCAGACAGAAAACCAAATATGTGCTAGACGCTGATATTGCCAACTGCTTCGACCGCATAGACCATAAAGCACTTTTAGACAAGGTAAAAACATACCCTACTCTGAGGCGGCAACTGAAAGCATGGCTCAAGGCAGGAGTGATGATAAACGGCAATTTCTCCAATACTAATGAGGGTACACCACAGGGAGGTATCATATCGCCACTGTTGGCTAATATTGCCTTACATGGTATGGAGGAACGGGTTAAGCAATATGCGGAAACACTAAAAGCAAAAAGAGGGGATAAGGTGAAAAACCGTAAATCCCTTAGTTTAATCCGATACGCCGACGATTTCGTGATAATGCACGAAGATTTAGAAGTAGTACAAACCTGTCAAAAGATAATTGCACATTGGTTAAGTGACATAGGACTGGAGTTAAAACCAAGTAAGACAAGACTAACCCACACCCTCAACGAAATAAATGGAAATGTTGGGTTTGAGTTTCTAGGGTTCCATGTTCAACAGTACAAAGTAGGTAACTACAGATGTGCCAAAAACGGACACGGAACCAAGCTAGGATTTAACACACTAATCACCCCCTCCAAACCGAAAGTCAAAGCCCACCTAGCCAAGATAGCCGAGGTAATAGATTCCCATAAAACCGCCCCACAAGCTGCTTTAATTAGCAAGCTGAACCCAATCATTAGGGGTTGGTCAAACTATTATTCCGCACAAGTTAGCAAGGCAACCTTCTCAAAGGTAGATATGCTAACCTATCAGAAATTAAGAGCCTGGGCAAGAAGCAGGGGGAAAGGTAACATCAACAAGGACAAATACTGGCGAACAGTAGGCAACCGAAATTGGTGTTTCAGAACCGAAGATGGACTAGAATTAAACCGACACTCAGACACGCCAATTGTAAGGCACGTCAAAGTCAAGGGTAATTTTACTCCGTACAATGGAGACTGGATTTATTGGAGTAAGCGAAGAGGAGAATACCCAGAAACACCTACCAGGGTGTCAAAACTAATCAAGCAGCAAAAGGGTATTTGTCCTCACTGTGATTTGTACTTTACGAGTATAGATATTGTAGAACTTGACCACATTAAACCAACATCATTAGGTGGAAAAGATACCTATGATAACCTTCAAATTCTACACAAGCATTGTCACGACACAAAGACGGCATCAGATGGTTCCCTCCACAAGAACCATGACGATAAACCGTTTTAAATCGTATCCATAACAAGGATGGAATTATTGAGGAGCGGAATGAAGCGAAAGTTTCACGTTCCGTTCTGAAGGAGAGATAGGGGTAGCAATGCCCTTATCGACTCTAACATCCAGCTTAAGGGTGAGGAATTGGAGCAACTAAAAGTGCTGTGGAAAGAATACGGCGCACAAAATTACGGCATTCCCAAAGACTTGGTAAACTTTCGATGGCAATTGAAAGGATTGTTGGAATCAGAGGGATCTCGCTCTTATCAGTTTACCGACTTGGGTAAAATCCCCGTCGGCGCGCTTCCCCTGGGACTGTTCAACAAAGTCCAAGAACCGCTGCTGCTATCGGAGCTGGCTTCATTGGAAGGCTCTGTAGAGATTGCTTTATCTGCGAGGTTATCTTGTTTAGAAGAACGGAGAGCTGATTGGCTAATTTATCGAGCACAGCTTCGTCGGATTCTGGTGAACTCGCTCTACTTCCTTGAGGTCAAAGCGAGCGGCAACATCTTCTATAAAATTGGGGTAACAACTCGATCGATCTCCGAACGCATCGCCGAAGTGCAGCGGGATGTCAGAGCGCATTACTCGGATGTGGTTGTCAATTTGCTAGGATTGTGGGAACACCGGGGGAATGTGGAACTGTACTTCAAACACCGATATCAACCCTTTAATTACCGCATTGGCAAGCTGACGGAGTATTTTGCGTTTCCTGATGTTAAGGCTGTGCTGAATGATTTGTACGGGATGGAAGCCAAAGTGCTGAGTGAGGTTGAGGTCGATGTTTTCAGCTTGTACGATCGCCCTCAAAAAACATCCGGGAAAAAAGCATCTCTAAAAATAAATAGGAGCAAGCAAGGTTGAAACAGGTACAGCATTTATTATTAGTTGCTGCCCGACAATAAGAATGAAAGCTGCTATTGAGATTTCCTCTATTTACAACATTTATTATTAGTTGCTGCCCGACAATAAGAATGAAAGCTGCTATTGAGATTTCCTCTATTTTTGGTACTTCTGCGAAGGTAATTTTAACACTCACACCTCTCTTTGTTATTAATTTCATCTAAATAGCCAGCAGATTGATTTATCTTGTACTTGGACACAGGTCACGGCCAGTTGGCGGTTTATGGCGCGCTTGTAGCTCTCTTCTTCAGAAATCCGTTGTAAGGTGGTGGGATGGCGGAAATATACCACACCGCAGACACCATCTATGCTCGTGCTATCCTCGGCACAAGGTTTTTCTCCGCGCCCTTGTAATCCCCACGTCATTTTTGTTTGCCTGCCATCTTCCCAGCGCAAAGTCCTTCCTCCGCCTCCAGCCCAAGAAACTGACTCATAGATGCAGGGAAAGCTTAAGTTCTATCAGGTCTCGGCGAAGCAACCAACAGGAAACAGATGCTCCCTCAATTCGGCCTGCGCGTGCAGGTGTGACAACCATGCCCAGTGCTAGAATCGGTAGGAAAACCGACAAAGTTTTCAAGTTTTTATCCACGGTTAACATATTCGGAAATAAGCGGAGTGTCAGGCTTAGCAAGCTCTATTGTCACCATGACCAATCTATTACCAAACTTGTTGCCGATCGCCACTAATACGCCAATTTTTGGAGAAACCGAACCAAACCCAACACGCCCCCCATGCCCCCAATCTCGAAGAGTGCGGTCGCTACACTTTATATGCACGCAACCTGCGCCCCCATTGCATCGGCAAACTAAGTAATTATTTCGCGTTTCCCAATGTCAAGGTCGTGCTGCAGGGTTTGTACGAGATGAAACCCAAAGTGCGAGCGTGATTTTGAGTTGGATGCGCTCGGCGATCGGGATGGAAGATGATGTGAGTCAAAATTGAGAGAGCAGCGGGTTAGATAAGTGCGTAGAAGGCGTAGCCATCGCCCCAAAAAAGTGGAAACAAGGTCAGTGCTTACCTTGATGGTTAGATAAGTGCGTAGAAGGCGTAGCCATCGCCCCCAAGTACAGGCATTAACCGTTACACCGTAATTTAAAAACCAAAAATCTATTGTAGCATGGTACACTACATAAATTACTCAGGAAACAAATATATGTTATCAAGCAACTATTTACAGAATCCAAAGCTTTACGAAGAACACCAACCTAATGAGCCGATACTATTGTATGAAGGTGCTGCAACAATTGTTCAAGAAAGTAATGTTATTGAGGGAGAAGCAACTGTAAAGTTTGCATGGTTTCCCGCCCCACATACCAAATTTGAATTTATTTATGCAAATCAAACAGACTTAGAATCTGGGCAAGTAACTCTCAATCTGAGAGAAATAGGAGTCATAACAAAACCCTACCCTTCAAAAATTACAAGTAACGGAACTCGCAGCCGAATTGAGATTGCTGGATTTTTTAATGAGCCAGTTATTGTTGGCACGAAAGTAAAAATAAAATCCTTGCTCTTTCATTTAACTAATATTCCCTTTTTTACCGCCCATGCTTGTTCTCAACGGGAAGACGACCCCGGATGGGATTGGGATTTAGACACTTGGTTCGGGCAGTTTGTTTACAAAACCGATCTGTGGCGGATAGTGCTGGTAACAATGAACAACGCACCAGAGACAAAAGAACTGCTTGAAGAACAAGGAGGTTATGCCTTCACCCATGTGTGCAAATTGGAACGAACTGACAAAAGCCTGTATAGCCTGGATGAAGCCCGCTCCCTCTTAGAAGCCTTTTCAGAATATCTTTCTTTCGCACGAGGAATAAGAGTCGCTCCCATATTTTTGACCGGTTATGATGAAGCAGGAAAGCAGGTCTGGGAAGAGTGGCCCACTCTGGTCGAAGCAGACCCTTGGCAAAATGGCTGTATCTGGTTTGACATTGATTCTACAGAAGTGGTTGATATATTCCCAGGGTTTATGCGCCGCTGGCAAAATGATAATTGGCGCGAGCTAGTGCAAGAGTCAATTCACTGGTATTTAGAAAGCAACAAGAAAGCGGGTGGCATAAATGGTTCAATTGTTTTGGAGCAAACAGCTTTGGAAAGGTTAGCGTGGGTGTTTTTGGTAGAAGAAAAGAGGAGCATCAGCGCGCATGGATTTGAAAAAATTCCCGCTGCCGATCAAATTAGATTGTTGCTCTCGCAACTGGGGATTGACTCGTCAATACACCACCGTTGGACTGATTTGGTTCAGCAGTCAAAGGAATACAACTGGGTTGATGGGCCGCAGGCAATTACCGAATTGCGAAACGCCATAGTTCATCCCAGAAGCAAAGAGCGCAAGAAGGCAAGCCGTATTTCTGACAGTGCCAAATATCAAGCGTGGCAATTGGGCCTGAATTACCTGGAACAAGTTTTGTTGAAGCTCTTTGATTATCCCTGGCAACTTGATTGGGACGACAGCGAATGAGCGAGGAATCTTGCGATAACGCAGTTTACCCCTTCAAAGTGGTGGTGCATTCTTTCCCCCAATACCGCCTATTCCTTTCCCGACGCGCTTGCCAAAACAGTGCTGCAAACCGTACTTTCTGGGTTCGGTAGTCCGCAAACTAATTTTTTCACCACAGATATAATTGATTGATTAGTCAACATCACAGTACAGGTTGACTTATAGTTGTGGTGACAGTAGAGGAAATAGATGGCGCTTTCTAACACACAGAGTTCTCAACAAGAAGTTCAAAAATTGGTAGCATTATCCCAGGCTAATTATGCCAGCCAGTTTTACGAACACCTAGCTAATTTGATTATTGATTTTGACTTCTTTGTTGGATAACGAGCATGAAGTTGGGGTTAGGCTCGTTAATTTTGGTCAAACAGTCGTGTTTTCTCTCGAAGACATGAGGTACTGCGATCCTTCTCTGATATCTTTTATCGGTCGCACTCAAGAGGGGCAACCCGTGGAGTTAATCCAGCACGTCAATCAAATTAGCATTCTCTTGATGAAGTTACCTCGTCAGTATCCGACCGAACCCAAAAAACCCATTGGTTTTCGGGTAGAAGAAAGAGAGTGAGATTCAGATTCCTCACTTCTATTAAAGAACTACTCAATGCGGTTTCTACACTTTCCTTGCACTTAGAACTACTAATATCAAGTAACAAATGACAGTTAAAGCTATTTCCGCCACCATCCTTCTAGGTGCAATTGGGCTTCATGTTTATCAGCTACCCGACGGCGGCTACAAGGTTGATGCGATTGGGGTTATGGGTGCGGTGGACAAAAAGGGCAGCGCATTAACTAAGTTTCTCGCTGGGAAATCGGCTTTAGCTTTGCCTTTTGGCAGATACAATTTTACACAAGCCCAAAGCATTCCAGTGGAAGGTAACGCTCAATTAATCAAGCCTATTCCCATTGCATTAGCTACGGCATACTGGCTCAATGAAGCAACCTTCATGCAACGTGAAAGCTCAAGCTTTGGTTCAAGCCAGCATGGCAGAATCCATCGAACGGCGGGCTGACGCAGCATTCAGCCACAAGCGCACTGAAAGAGAGTACAATGTGCGGTTTGGTAAATTCGTTGATTCGGTTATGTTGGAGAACCGGCAAGAAGTTATCGAGCGGCGACTTCCGGGTGATGACTTGTACTTGCCAGATGGGATTAACTGAGCAAAAGTGCGATCGCTCCTACAACTACGCTAGCTTATTGATTAAAGTTTGCCCCGAAACACAGTTATGTACATCTCCCGTTTCCAGCTACTTAATTACAAATCCTTCCGGGATTCTGGGGTATTAGAATTCCAACCCGGCATCAATATTATTGTGGGAGCCAACAATTCAGGAAAAACAGCGGTGCTGGAAGCTCTGAGCCTGAGCTTTGAGACAAGCCCGCACCGCAGTATCGCAACGCTTCCGCAACCCAATTCAACGCCGATCCGAGAATCTACCGCTAAATTAACTTTAATCTTCACAAAAGCAGAAATCCATCGCCTCTTCGATGATTTGCCAGCTAACCACTATGTAGAATTATCTTGTGCTAGCAATTCGTATTTACCTGCAGCCGAACTGCTTACTTTATTTCTAAATTGGATGGACAATCCCAACGATGTAGAGTTAACTGTTCCTAAATCGACCGGAAGTTCAGTAGAGCGGAAGGACATTTCAATAAAAGATTTAGATCCGGCTATTGAATTAACGTACTATCAACCCAACCAAATGCCGCTCGGATTTTCAAGGCACCGAAACAAAAATTTTATCAAAAAAGACGAAAGCGGTCGTTTTACATTCGATCCAGAAACTAATCAAACAGACTCTAGCTATAGAGGAGAAGATTTTTTCGTAACACTTTTTCACAAATTCAGAAGCTGGGTTTCTCAACTTCAAGCCCAGCGGTTCGTTGGACAATGCTCTGTCGGAGACAATGAAGAGCTCAATTCAAACGCTTCAAACTTGGCCGAAGTTATCCATTTATTGCAGTCACGAATTATTAAAAAAAAGCTGTACGAGCGTTTCAATCAGTACGTCTCTACCATGTTTCCACAGTTCGGATTGGTTTCAGCTCGAATTCTGGAGAAGCAGATCCGTCATGGGCCGAACCTTGAAATATTAATTTGGCCCACAAAATCTGTCGAAAGTGAGAGAGAAGACTTGGCATTTTCTTTGTCGGACTGCGGGACTGGTATTGGTCAGGTGTTGGCAATCCTTTACGCGGTAGTGACCTCGCCGCAGCCCAGACCCATCGTAATTGACGAGCCCCAATCTTATTTACATCCAGGGGCGGCTAAGAAGCTGATAGAAATCCTCAAAGAGTTTCCGCAACACCAGTATTTTATTACCACTCATTCGGCTGAGATTATTGCTGCTGCCAATCCCTCAACTATCGTGAAGCTTCGATATGAGGATGGCGAAACCCAAGCATCAACGATGAATGCGCGAGATATTAGGGAACAGCGCTCTCTTTTAGCTGAACAGGGGGTGAGTTTGTCTGATGTTTTTGGTGCCGACAGCATTCTCTGGGTGGAAGGGCCCACCGAGGAGCAGTGCTTTCCGCTCATATTGTCCGAGCTAGTTCCAAAACTCTTGACAGGAACCAAAATTGTCAGCATCAAAAACACGGGGGATTTATTGGGAAAGAAAGCTCACTTTGCTGATGTTATGTTTGACTTATATAAGCGCATCAGCGGTGGGAATAATTTGTACCCTCCTGCTGTAGGTTTTGTCTTCGATAAAGAATGTTTGTCGGAGTCGGATATTGAGGATTTAGAGAGAAGGAAGCCGCATCCGATTAAATTCATCAAAAGGCGGATGTATGAAAATTTTCTGCTGCATCCAGATGCCATAGCATTCGTACTCAATCAAGAAGATAATGAGCAAAAACAATCTCTTACCGGGGAAGAAATTGGAGAATGGCTCAAAAGCAATAAATTAAATAAGAATTATTTTTCAAAAACTTCTACTGAAGAGGATCTATCCGATTCCCAATGGGTTGACAAAAATATTGATGCAGCAAAACTTCTAGATGCACTATTTGCCAATTTCTCGGAAGCGCGGGTCGAGTTTAGGAAAATCAAACACTCAGTAATGCTTACAGAATGGTTGCTTGAAAATAACCCCGATAGCTTTGCTGAATTAGTCCAGTTTTTGCGAGGTATCCTTGATGCGGGTAAAGCAACCGTGTCTTGACGCGAGTGCGATCGCCACCAACACCCCCATTTGCGAGAAACTAAACCCAAACCAAAACCCCAACACGCCAGGCCCCAACTCCCCGAATGCGTAGGCGTAAGCCGAGGCGGAGCCATCGCTGTCTCCTCGCTCGCCCGCAATCCCCCCCTAGTCTGTGCCGTCCGAAGTCCTCCACTTCATCCCGAATTACCTAATGAATCAAAAAATCCCTGAAATAGATGAGCAAATTGCCCAACTTATAGCTAGCTTACCCAGCGATCGCCTCCTACAGCAAGCTAAGACACCAGCTCAGATAGAGGAATGGCACAAAGCAAGACAAACCCAGATTCTTTTGGCTGAGTGCTGGAAATCAAAGTGGCTTGTTAAGGACTATTACCCAGTTGAGGAAGCTGTAAAACGGCAAGAGATTTCTCAACGAAAAGCGGAGTTAATGAGCTGCTGCGTTAATGAGTACAAAGCCCGGTGGGAGCTTTGCGAAGTTGCCGAAAAATATGTCAAAAGACTCCACACCGAACTTCAAAACACGATTTCTGTGGAGCATTTCCCCCTGGCATCCGCCCATTCTTCGTACAAATTTTTTCACCAAGGTAGCCTGAGACAATATCCATTTCAATCAGCCTATGATTTATTTGCAGAAACTTTAAAAGAAGATGTGGATGGTTCTTTCTCTGTATGCCTGGAACCCTACTATGAGGTTCCGATGAAAAAGTGGAGGCAAGTAGGTAAGCAGTACACTCAACTTCTGAAGCAAGCCAAGTTGGATGGCACTTACCCACAACTTAAGAAGGCAGAAGAGCAGAGATTAAAAACAAACTTAGTTTGGCACAAAGTGGGTTTTTCTTGGATTGGGATGGTTCTGTGGACGTGCCAAATGGAGGCAAAAAATGACCCATTGCTCAGAAAGCAATTGGTTGCCTACAACAAATCGCTGTGGGAAGCACGCTCGTTTAGGAGTGTCAGCTAGCGGTAATTTGCACGGCTGGGCGTGGCACAAAGGGGAATTGCTTTGCACGCATAAGGCAGGCGGCATTTACCGCAAAGCTTAATAAAACTTCAAATCTGGATCGCATTGCCTCTGACGCTTGGGCTTCCCACCTATGCTGGATTGCAACACATTCAGAGAAAGGAGTCTTTTTCCTCATGTTCGACCCTCAAACCGCTATCGTTGTGTCAATTTTCCTTGGTGCTTTCATTGGTATAGCCAAGCTTCTGCGAGATCCAGGAATGCTTTTAGGGGGCTTGGCTGCTTTCGGTATCTATTACTTCTTGTTTTTGCATAACACCTTACTCGCCATTCTCAAGCAGGTGGCACTGGGTCGTTAGAGAATGGAGGTGTCTGTTCAGCTATGGCAAATTCCACCGGTGCTGCCCTGATTCGCTCGAATTTCGTGAAAAAAGAGTTAAAGCCTCTCAATCAGGTGATACATCAATTCGGAAAGCAGCCGCCCGATTTGATGTGAGTAAAGCATCTGTTCAAAAACTGATGATTTTCTACTTTCCCAATTCCTCAATAGATAATTAGCCGATGAATATCCATACCCTCTTGAGCCAAACCGAACGCCAACGGGTGAGCGATGGAGCCGTTTTACCGATCTTGAGCGGTTGCGAATCCTCTATGAGGCAATTGGTGCTGCTTTTGCCACAATTGGGAGATTTTGACAGCCTTGAATATGCTTGGTGGTTGCGGCGGGACGCTCAACGGCTTGAAGCACAAGGGATAGCAATCCGAGCTGTGGGAATTGGCTCACTCTCATCGGGTCAGCGATTCTGTGGTTATACAGGATTTCCTGCCGACTGTTTGTTTGTAGATCCCGCTGGTCAACTGCACCAACAACTTGACCTGTATCCAGGTTTATCGTTAAAACTACCCGGTTTATCGGCTGCTATGAATGCTTACCTCAATCTATTGTTCATGTGTTCCGGGATTGGTAGCCCTGGCACTCTGGCAGAAGTATGGAGAGGATATCGAGGCGACGCCAGAGCACCTCAATTAATTGGTGATGATGAAATTATCCAGGCTTTTCCTCTTCCAACTCTCAGAGGCTCTACTTTCCGGTGGGCAGGTGGTAAGGGTTTCCAGCGTCCATTTGAATTGGCAACTATGCGGCTGCGGAATATGACAGAAGTGCTGAGTCATTGGAAAACCTATGTTCCAAATGCTGCTTATCTCACTCAACGAGGCGCAACTTTCTTGTTTAATGCTCAGGGAGATTTAATTTACGAGCATCGAGATCGCGCCATCCTTGGTTTCGCTGCTGATATGAGCAATCCCCTGACATTTCTCTCAGAAATGGTGGCTGATGGAGACTCGCTGGGGCAGGGCGATATGCACTAACTACCGCCCTTATGGTGTGCGGCTGGCAGGGGGTAAGAGTGGTGGATAGCGAATGGGCATGGGCTTACGGATAGGGGGATTCATGCGATCGTACTCAATCCCATCATTGCTGCTGGCAATTTCTTGGTTACCATATTCATCCTGTTCCTCCAGAGCCCAACGGGAGCACCTCTCCTTTCCAATTGAACTCTACCCAACCATGTCGCCCCGGTTCTTCCCGCCCTTGTCCGTCAACTAGCAAATGCACAAAGTAAAGTTGATTGGTTGGCTCAATGCTACCAAGAAACCAGTTATCGTCAATCTCCGCCTTTACGTTAGCTTCATCAAATTGGATGCCAACTTGTGAAAGCGTAGCCATCGCCATTTGCCTTAAAGTTGCCCGATCCATCCCCTTTTCCTCGTGATTGAGAGATGGCGGCCGCAGCCACTCAAGCTGTGAACTTCCTCACCCCTAACATTAAAACTTACAACTTTATTCTTGTACTGCTATCCATCATTACCTGGCCAACGCAAGTTCCCCAGCATGGGTGGTGGATAGCTCACAGCCTCAAGGAGGGGTATCTAGAAAAGCTGTTTTCCATCTCAGACTTTACTCAAGATTTAGGTAGATTTAGAAAGTTTTGGAGCAGTTCAACTATTCTTTCAGAATCAAGTTGGCTGAGATCCCCAGGATTTATAAAAATACGTTGCTCATCGGCGCTCGGTTGAGGGAACACAAATCCAAAGTGGGAGCGCGAATCACCTGCATCGGCGGTGGAACAAGGGCGGGAGTTGGTGTTGGTGAGGACTTGGCGCGGGGGGTGGAGTCGGGAACGGGAATTAAAGAAGCTCCACAACAACCGCTTGCTCTGCCCTATCTGCAATCCCCGCCGCGGTAGGTGCAAACGCCGTAAACGTAGAAAACACAAAGGTTGTGATGTAGCGGTAGGACAAGATTAGCGATCTGCTGCGTCTGGCGAGCGAAGCAATGCAGTAAGCGAGACTATTGCTTAGGATAAGCTGAGCTGTCCGTCGCTGACTGCATTGCATCTTCGGTTGCGCCTTGAGAGTCCGTTACGCCACCCCGGATAAGATGCAGCAGGTCATCCCGTGCTAATGAAATAGGGAATCTTGGCAACTTCTTGCAGCCATATCCTGTACGGTGTGTATTCTCTAAATCCAAAGGGATAGCGCTCTTTTGATACCCATTTTTTAGCTAGTTTCCCTTCTATTGATTCTCCCAGGAGTAAGCATTGAGCTTCGTACTCTAAAAGAGCGTTGGCAATGCTATGGATGGCAGCATCTCTCCAAGTTGAGCGTTTCATGGGCTAACTCCGCGTTCGCTACACTATCAGTGTTTTTTATACCCATGCCGAGGCTGTAATATTGATACTTCCTCGGCATAGATAATTTAATTTTTCTCTAATTCCTGTTGTTGCTTCCTAGCTTCCGCAATTCTACGTTTGAGAGTTTCTATTGCCATCATCGCTGTGTAATTGCCCCGCTTAGCCAATTCTATGTAGCGATGTATCAATTCCTCGGTGACTTGTTGGTCTAGCCAATGCACTAACTCTACGGTTTGTTGGCGCGCTTGTGGATTCGTATTGCCGAACATCTCGAACATTCCTAACTTCTGCATCTGCTCGAAGCTCATATCTTCCAACGCTTTTATGGCTGCTTCAAACTCTTGTTGTGAGAAGGTGGGTAACTCATCGGAATGCTGCTGTAACAAGAAGTAATCGATTTCTTTGTACGCACCTACATACATCTTATTGCGAACGCAGTCGCATAAAATAGCGTGTTCTGGTAACTCATCATCGGAACCTAAGTTGTAAGGCTCTAAGTGAATTGCTAGAGTTATGTGTTCTATCAGTGGCGCATACACGGCGTAGTAGCTAAATGTAGCCATTGCTCTGCCATTACTCCATGTGGCTTTGCTTCCTTGGTAATAAAGAGCAAAGTATTGAGTGTTGTTGACTCCCACCATCCCCGGTAACATGGGTGGCATCGCTACGGGTAATTCGATGAAGTGTGTTCCTAACATGATTCCTCCTTGTTCAAGTAAAAGGGCATGGAAACGCTGGTTTTTTGCCCTTTCGTGTATTCAATATCTACCGTTGTTTCAGTCAATTCTCACCAACGAATTGCTCTTTATTTTGTTGTTATTTCATTTGAGTTACCTCCCAGATATCGGGGTGTTTTAAATGTTTGAATCCATTGGGCATCAACACGAACCATCATTTCTGATGAATCATTTTTGATGGCATTCAGCCAAGGATTTTTCGCATCTCTCAGAATCAACTCTACTTTAATAGACTGCACGAACACTTCAGGCGGAACCCGATTAGCTTCAATCCATACCCCATCATCAAACGGGTTGATTGGATAAATCATTTTTTTGAAGCTATACACATTGTCGTGATAGCAGTAGGGATACTCATAGCGCGATACCATCCGATTGGAATGAGACATGGGATTGTACTTTCTCTTCGGAGAAAATCTGCATATTTTATGACTCCATTAATCAAAGAGTGTAGTAGCTATCTAACAATCGAGCGAAAGAAAACAGCCGTTAGATTGATAAGCCAAAGTTATCTTTAGTTCAAGCCCTTCTGTTCTCAAAACTTTTTCTGCCTCATCCAACAGCTCAAAATAGTTGAACCAAACTTGAATGATGCCCTCAAGTTTATGATGCTTTAATGTGTATCATCGTCCGTGATGGGAAGGGTGACGGCATTTCACGAAGCAAGCCGTTCTGAGGAATGTGTGAAGGTTTCTGGTCATTTTTATGTGTTCTGTTATTCAAATAGGATGAGAGCGCTGCTTTCTTGGCGTTTCCCGTACTCCGTATCTACCTGCGTTCTCAACGCTTCAAACTCATCAAATAAGTCACTGCGAACGTACTTGGTGTTCTTTCTAGAGCTAAGTTTGTAATAGGCGTGTTGCCACTGGGCAAAGGTATTCAATGATGCTGTGTAGTGTAACCAATCGCAGTTATTGAGGTGCTTAAATCCCCATTGCTCATTCCTCCATTCGGTATTCGCATCTCTGCCAGGCCAGCATATATACACCGCTCATGGTAATCCTTTGAGTAGCACTATCTCGTACAAATTCCAAGCTTCTGTGTAGTGGTGGCAACTTTCTTCATTGATGCACTCTCCGCATTCATCTAAACCCATTTGAGCGCAATCTAAACCTAAAGTGCATGGTGTCACCTCTAACTTACTATTTTTTCTACACTAGCGGTAGCCATGATTTTGCCATTATTTTTGTTTCTATTTTAACATTTAAGCCTGACAATTTAGCTTTGTTACCCAGGATATTCTTAGGCTTTAATGCTAAGTCTAGCGGACTCTCAAGTGGGTTTCACGTTCTCCGAATTGTGCAATTTCCTGAGCTTCGATATCTCCTGATTCCAAAGCTTTGCGGATAGCGGAGTTATCGGCTGATACCTCAATGCGTTGAAACTGGGGAGGAAGTTGTGCTACTTCACAAGCGAGTTTGATGGGCAACACTCCGCCATTCTTGCTGATAGTTAAGTGGAAACGCTGTAAGCTCAGGTTTTTCACACCCTGGGATTCGAGACACTTCTTGAGTTGTTGCTTCATCCAATCAACCCGTGTGCTATCCGATGCTGCTAGTTTACTCAGGCGTTCTGCTTCAGCTTTCCGTTGTTTGCTCAGAGCGTGGCGGTTGGTGATGGCCGCGCAGTAATTGTCTACTTTGATGAGCCATTGGTCGTGGGTGTTATCGCGTTGTTCGAGTAGTTGTTGCACCGCTGCTTCTAATTCGGGTGTGATTTCTTCACCTTCGATGCTGTCGATTAGCTCATCAAAGTCCTCCAGTTCGGCGGTGAGTTGGTGTAATGATTTACCGCGCACTCGTTCTTTTTCTCGGTGAGCATCGCAGCGACTGGAGATAAGAGCGCGTTGCTCTGGATTCATGTGTTGCCACGCTTGCTGCACAATTGAGTAGGATTCAGGAGTATCCGGGGTGTCGTGCTGTGCTGTTAGTTGAGCTTTGAGGGCGGTCAGTGCTTCTATTCCCTGTTCTGATGCTGCTAGCAATTGAGTGCAAATGGCATCCAATAAGGAGGTGTTGGGCGCGTAGATTCAGTCGATGTAACAGATTCCTGGGAGGCAGGTAATTGCGTCTTCTTTCTGGGCCTGATGTTCTCACCATTGTTGTTTGCACCCATTGCGATAGCCATTTCGTTTTAGTTGTGTTAGTTATTAGTTATGTGTTATTAGGTAGTTTTTAAAATAATCAAGTTGCCCCAAGTACGGACTTGAGGCAGAATTTATTACAGGATGATAACCAAAGTCAGATTAGCCGCAACTAATTGAAACTGAGCTTCTGTCAGCCCTATTGTTTCGCCGTCTTCTGTCACAGCAGCAATCACTTGACCGCATATAGCAATCCTAAAGAATTCACAAAAATTTATACTTTATAATGGTTGTGGAGTATAATACTTGCATACTGAATCTCAGTGAAAAAAACAATATGTGTGAGCAACAACCTTTAAAAGAGTTAAGTGATTTTATCGATAGCAACCCCTCCTTTAGCGAGAACTGAAGCGAGCAATGTCCGTAATGATGTGGATTGAGGGGATGCCTTGTTCTAAAATTCAAAAAATATTAAATGTATCAGCAACATTTATCAGTCAATGCAAAATGAAATTTATCGAAAATGGAGTTGAAGAATTAAAACTGAAGTATCAAGGGTCAAAAGCATATCTAAGTCAAGCGCAACGCCGGGAGATTATTAATTACTTAGATAGTCAAGTGTATTTAAGCCTACAGGAGTTTCGGTAATATCAGGATTTTCTATCTTGAAGGAGTGAAAAAACTAATAGGATCTTGAGCTGTAGCGCCATTGGCGATCGCCGCCAACCCAGATTTCGAGCCAAACTAAAACCCAAACCCCAAGCCCGCCATGCCCTTGCCTCCCCGAATACGATCGCTTTTATGCCCGGATGAGACGGTATTCTGAGTAATGGCAACAAAAGCGATCGCCCTATAGAGAGATGAGCTTTGACGTTTATGGCAAAACCCAAAAGGTATCCAAAAAATTGGCGAGAGATTGCGTTATCCGTGAAAGAAAGTGCGCTCTGGCGCTGCGCTAAGTGCAATCAACAATGCCTCCGACCCGGTAAGAAAAGTGGCTTAACCAAATCCGAACGATGTTCCCTAACTTTGACAGTGCACCACCGCAACCGGATACCGGAGGACAACCGTCCAGAAAATTTAATAGCCCTTTGTACTGCGTGTCACCTTTCTTATCACAACCGCGGGCAATCCAACGTATCACCCGGGCAATTATCGCTGTTCCCCGATGATGGCATTGACTGGGATATGATGGATTGCTCTCTGGAATCGGCAATTGAAAATATCAAAGAATATTAAAGAATTAGCAGAACTGCTTCAACCCTTGCAGCAAGAAGATAAAAATCTGCACGGAACACGCGCCGATTCTCACCAATACAAACTGAGGCAAACGCTTGCGGAAGCCGAGTTGCAAAGTTTCGAGCGGCAACATCAAATCAAGCTGCCCGAAGATTACCGTACCCAATTTATTTCTTTGAAGCTCCAGAAATCCAGGCTCAACTTGAGTTAAACGAAGACAGGATAGTTATCAAAATCCATCTTTGGCCTTTCATATT
Source organism: Microcoleus sp. AT8-B5 (assembly GCF_036705565.1). Taxonomy (NCBI): domain Bacteria; kingdom Bacillati; phylum Cyanobacteriota; class Cyanophyceae; order Oscillatoriales; family Microcoleaceae; genus Microcoleus; species Microcoleus sp. AT8-B5. Next base: position 23,051 of record NZ_JAUBUY010000040.1, on the reverse strand, counting down.
AGCGCAACCTTAGCAGAGTTGCTCTTTGTAGGGAGGGCAAAGCAACCGGCAAAAAACGAGATGTTTTCCTTGCAAGGCAGCCTGTCCCCCGCCATTTGGAGGGGGCTATTTTAATTATCCAAAACCACCGGATTTGGTGAGGTCAGACTTAAACTGAAGCCAATACTATCATTTTATAACGTAATAAAAGCCAGCGTTTATGAAGAAAAAATCCTCAATACCAGATGCGATTCTGGCTATAGATTTTGGCGGCTTATCTACTAGAGTTTTCTGCCAAAGCTCGCAAGCAGGCAGTAAAGCAAACTCCTTTGTAATGGAATCGCAGGTGGGGCCAGTGAGCCAAGACATAGCCAATTGTTTCACACAACCCAACCTCGCATCAGCATCTCCCGAAAATATTGCTTGGGTGGCAATTGGTAATGAATGCCGAGCCGTTGGCTACCTAGCAGCAGCGCAATTCAATGCTCACATCGGTTTAGCGGGACTGAAGTACAGTAGCGCTTTGTACAAAGCACGCTTCAGCTTTGTGGGTAGTGTCGCGGAAGTTAGATTTAGGCAATCAATTTAGCGCTGCGATCTCCGTTTTCTTGCCCCCAGGCGAATTTAATGACTCCAAGCAATTTTTTGAGCTATTAAGTCAATACTCTGCTTCATTTGAAACACCCACCGGCAAGCTATCCGTCACCCTGGACAAAACCCAAGCTTTGCAAGAAGGTGGCGGCATTGCTTTGATCCACAACAGTAATTTAGGTTCAGCCTTCAAGCAGCGGGTAACTGCCTTTGTTATGGTAGGATGGAGCAATGCTTCGGTAATAGTTTCGGCACGCGGTGCTGTCGGTAAGGGCAAAACTTCAGACTTAGGAATGGTAAGGTTGGTGGATCTAGTTCAAGAGCGAACCTCTAACTACGATGCTTCCCGTTTGGCTTTATCAATCGCTTCTTCGGGCGTAAGCTACAACCGCCCTTACTTTTACCGAATTGCTCGGAATCGAGAGGAAACAGCTAAAGATCGAGAAGTTGACCAATTGATTGAAGCAGTCAAGCTGTCTCGCTTCGACTACGCTCGAATGCTATCTCATTGGATTAATGAAGTGCTGCCGCCCGATTTAGATGAAATTGTATTTTGCGGGGGGACTTCTGAATATATGAAGCCAGAACTGCGAAATCAGTTTTCTCATTATTCGCTATCTTGGCACGCAGGTATAACAGTGCCAAAAACACTTGACCCTGATGGTTTAGGTTGCCGCATAGCTGATGTTTACGGACTATTTTCTTACTTCAAATCTCAGTGTGAGGTACTGAGGCAAAGGTCTGTTGCGGCAACTTCTCAGAGGGCAGAAGATACAACTTCCACTTCAGGAGATGCTCCACTCCCTCCAACCGATCTACAGAGTGTAAAAGAAGGCGCTGAACAATCTACCAAGCCAAAATCTGAACAATCTACCAAGCCAAAATCTGAACAATTTACCAAGCCAAAATCTGAACAATCTACCAAGCCAAAATCTGAACAACCTACTCACCCCAAATCCGAGCCACCTACTAAATTAAAACTTGAGCAATTTACTCACGCTCAATCCGAGCAATCTACTGAACAAAAATTTGAGGAATCTACTGAACAAAAGACTGAAGATATTACTGAACAAAAATTTGAGGAACCCGCTGAACAAAAATTTGAGGAACCCGCTGAACAAAAGACTGAAGATATTACTGAACAAAACACTGAAATTGGCGCTCAACAAAAGGCTGATTCAAGTATCAAACATAGCTGCTTAGATGATTCTAACAAATTGAGTGATGAGCCGTCGTCCAATACAGAACCTTCATTAGAGGAATCAGAAGCAAACTTAGATGCAGCTCTCTTATTGGGAGGGCCCTACCGAGGTGCTGGAAAGAAGGTGAGGAATTATGCCTAGAAAACGCTACAAGGAATTTTGCTGGCGCTGTCAAGTTTTGCCAGATTCCGAAGACGCTATCTTGCTGTCTTACCTACAAAATCATCCTTTTTTTAGCTTCAAAGAAACGATTTTACCTCTGATAAAAGCGCGGTGGCTGTTAGCAGCTTTACGCAATAGCGGTAGTCATTCTAGTACAGACTTAGAGTATTTGAGGCGAGAAAGCATTAATTTTTTGCTCAGGCAGATAGATGAAGTTTGCCGAGATGCGGGATTTAACTGTACCGAGTTAGGAGTAATTGCCCCTGGTATTTCTTCGGGTTTAATTCCTTTAGCTACTTTCTCTCACTTGTCGAATCCAAGTACATCTATTGCTACGGAATTAACTGCCCCTGAGAGTTCAAATCCCGCAAGTTTGCCCGAAGAAAAAGAAGCAGAGGAATTTTCGGGAGAAGTTGAGTTTGAAAACAGCGCGTTTAACTTAGCTGGTTTCGATCCAGCAATGGTCGGGCCTAGCTTTAGTTAAAAATTATTAAGTCTTGAATAGAAATCGACATCCAGCAAGGAGGAATGAAATGACTAACATGATTCACTTGGTTGACGGCGAGAAAGGTGGCGTTGGCAAGTCGATGCTAACTCGGATTCTGGTTGAATTCAATCAGAAGTATGAACTGCTGTACACGTTAATTGATGGCGATTTTCAAAATCCTGACGTGCAGCAGCGCTATCCTGAACACAATGCAAAAATCGTAGCTTTAGTTGAGGATGAAGAGAAGTTTTTCGATATCGATATTATTTTTGAAACAGCAGTAGAAACTCCTGTAATTGTCAATTTACCAGCTCGGGTTTACGGCATTATCAACAAATGGATTGATGAAGCTAATTTAACTTCTCCCGATTTTAAAGAGCAGTCAGGAGTTGATGTATGCAAGTGGTTTATTTGCGGGGGCACGACGGACAGCATTGAAATGTTTATTGACTCTTTCAACTACTTTGAAGGTCAGCTCAATCACATTTTTGTCCGCAATTTTGGAGTTTGCAAAGATTGGTCGCACGTACAAAGCCATAAAGAAATGAACAAGCTCATTAATAATTACCGAATTCCTGTGGTAGATTTGCCGGCTCTGAGTGCAAGAGAGCGCAAGTTTATTGATACGAAGCGGTTGTCATTTTCTCAAGCAATGAAACACTCTGAATTCTTCTTGATTAGTCAGCAGCGATTGCATACTTTTCTGGAAGACTGTTTCCGTCTGATAGAAGATGTAGGTTTGTTTAACAACGCACCCAATCGCAATAAAAAAGAAGTTATCGCGCCCCATGAACTAAAAAAAATGAGGAAATGCAGATAGAAAATGAGCCACAAAATGAGTAACCAAATAAGCAACAGGTTGTAAAGTCTCAGGAGGCTGTAATTTGTAAAAAAGGTATAGCGGTTCTTGGTCAGGTGAGGTATATCCTTGAAGCTCAAAATCTTGACAATCAAGGGATTCAGCATACTTCACTAGGGTGAGAAAGGCTATATCGTAAGCTTTTAACTAATGCGAACGGGAAGTCCCGCACTCTATCCGCATCGGATGAGTGGCGGGATGAAAGTGAGTCAGAAAATAAATGGAGCGATATCGGATGAGTGGCGGGATGAAAGTGAGTCAGAAAATAAATGGAGCGATAGCGAATCAATAGAAATTCTATCTGCTATAATCTGATCAGTATTCCATAATCTTGATAAATGTATAGAGCCTACAAATACAGAATCTATCCCACGAGTGAACAAGAAGCCTTGCTTGCAAAGTTTTTTGGCTGTGCGAGATGGTTCTGGAACTACGCCCTAAACCTATGTCAAGAAACCTACAAGAATACTGGCAAGGGATTGTCTAGGGGGTATATACAAGGCTTACTTCCTGCACTCAAAAAAGAATATGAATGGTTAAAAGAACCATATTCCCAGTGTTTGCAAGTAGTAGCTTTGAATCTATCCACTGCCTACAAAAACTTCTTTGACAAGAGGGCAATGTTGCCCAAATTCAAATCGAAGCATGGTAGGCAGTCAATTAGCTATCCTCAAAATGTCAAGTTTGAAGGCAACTCTCTCAATTTACCTAAGATTGGATTAGTACATTGTCGGCTTCATAGAAGCTTTGAAGGGGGCATTAAAACTGTCACCGTATCTCGCAATTCCGACGGTAAATACTTTGCTTCCGTTCTGATTAATGATGGTAAATCTCATCCCAAATCACTGCCAATTGACAAAGCTGTTGGGGTTGATGTTGGCTTAACTCACTTGGCAATTACTAGCGATGGTTCAAAGTTTGATCGTCCTAGATATTTTGCCAAACGCCAAAAGAACCTAAAACGCAAACAGCAAAAGTTGTCTTGCAAAAAGAAGGGTAGTCAAAACCGTAAAAAAGCAAGATTGGCAGTGGCAAAAGTCCACTCCAAATTTGCTAGATGTCGTGAAGATTTTCTACATAAACTATCCCGCAAGATAGTAAACGAAAACCAAGTTATTGCAGTGGAAAATCTCAATGTCAAAGGCATGGTCAAAAATCCTAATCTAGCCTCATCGATTAGCGACGCTGGCTGGGGTATGTTCTGCACCATGCTCAAGTACAAGGCTGAAAGTGAAGGTAAAACTTATATCGAGATCGATCGATGGTTTCCTAGCTCAAAGACTTGCCATGTCTGCTTAAATCGAGTTGATCATCTCGCTCTTGATATTAGGGCATGGACTTGTAAGCATTGTGGCACTCACCATGACCGTGATGTAAATGCAGCGATCAATATTAGAAATGAAGCCTTGCGGATGCTGGCGTTAGGAACTAGCGCTTCAGCCTGTGGAGGGGATGTAAGTCGATCTGGTAAAACTTCGGTTTTGCTAGACGCCCCGCCCCGTTGAATCAGGAAGCCAGCGCTGTACCGCCTAAGTGGTCAGCGTCTGGTAGTTCACGAATCTAAATTAGGGCTTACACACACACTCTACTGATAGGGTGTGCCGAAACCAGCCCGCTGGCTGAGTGCAATCAACGCAGTTGTGTTATCCCAGGCGTTGGTTCTTAGCAATAAACGTTGCTTATTGCGTTTAAATTCTGAAAATAAGAAGATTGATCGATCGCCCGCTACGAGATTTCCAGGGTTTCAAAAACTTCTTCACCACTCCTGAACGGGCTGGGTGTGCCGAAACGCATCTTACTACAGGTAGTGTCTAAACCGATTTTACGTCCAGGAGGGTAAATTTTACAGTCGATGTATAATGCACTCGTTATGGGAGGGAAAAAATGTGAATTCAGACTATAAAACAATACGCTTGGGTTAGCGCTTTCAGACGAATTTTATTTCACTAATTTTTGGGATATAGAGACTTGTGAAAGGAAGTCAGATTGTTCTTATCCCAAGCCTATTAGACTCTAGAATGCGCGATGCAGAACAGCATAAAGATTAGGATTTTGATTAGGTAGGAGGTTAAATGTCCGATCGACTTTTAGAAGAACTTTCCGAAGTTGACTCTCAAGAGTTTGGCGAGATATTGGAAACGCCAAGGGAACAGGGCAGACTTAATAATACCAAAAAAAATTCCCTACAACCCACTGAAAATTCGCAAAATTTGCCCGATTCTCCAGATACATTTCCAGAAGATGCAGTAGAAGAAAAGTTGAAATTAGATGGGAGTAAGCTAAATGAAAAGGAGTTTTGGGAACTCATAGACGATGATTCGAGGGAAAGAGAAGCTCTGAACAGAGAGCCTTTATCTGCCCCTCCCATGTACGAGAGAGATACTGAGTCACTAATCAGCCAGGTACTCAAGGGCAAAGACTCTAAATTTCGCTCTCATGTCATTCAGACAGCTTACCGATACGGTCTCAATAAAAATGACCCGCTTTTTATCGTATTGCTGGCTACAGGTCAACTCGAACTGCTGTTAGAAAAAAAACCACAAGAGATTGACCAGTTTTTCAAGAATTGGCAATCTCAATGGCAAGGTGATTTGAAAGATTCTCAAGCTGTTATTTCTCAAGAACTGGAACAAGTTCGCCAGCTTACTGAAAATTGGGAAAAAGAAAGCAGGGAGTTTTTAGAACGGCAGGGAAAAGCGGCTGTTAAGGTGCAACATCGCCACATTTCCAACTCAGTTTCCACCCTAGTGCGACAAGCAGCTTTAGAGAAAGTTGCTCACGATATTTGGTCGGTGATTTTTGGGAGCGGGGTAGTGTTAGGGGCAATGGCGATCGGCGCTTTTATCGGGTTAGCTGTGCCCCGGTTCATTCCACCGCCTGAACTCGACCCAAAAGGGCCGCGCCAGCTCACTTTAGAACAAGCCGTAGCGCTCGAATGGGGGCTGAGCAAAGAGGGTCAGTTTGCTCGCAAGAACGCGGATACAATTCAGTGGGCAACAAGCAATGAAGGAAAATATGCTCGCCAATTTATGAGCTGGAATCAAGCTTTGTTGAGCGAGAAAGGTGGCAAAAAACTGTGTGAAACTGAGATAAATCGATTGGGGGTGACGCTGACAGTAGAGGGTAAACCTGCACAAAAAGGATTTTGTACTTTGTGGATTCGCTCCCCTCAAGAACGAGAGTTTGTTCCTTGAGGGCAAATACTAAAATTGAGGATGGGATGTAAAGAAGTTAGCTTAACAGGAGAAATCTATGATTGCCAATTTGAACAATCAGCCGTTATCGAACCACAATCAGAAGCAAGTACAGTCGCAAATATCGGGTGTTTTAGTTGCACTAAACGACCCATTCGATGAGATGGTTTGGGATTACTGTTTGAGTCAAACATACCCAATATCGGAACAGATTAAGATTGTACTGAGTGCTTTCTGGGGGCCGTTTGCTGCCAAAAATGCTAGCAAGTCTCCCGAGCGAGTGCGAGCGGTAGCTTGTTATTCACTGCAACAATTAGCAGCTCAACAAAAATTGATTGACTCAGTGTTTGAACTGTCAAGTGAATCCACTAAAATTTCCGAAGTTATTGCTGTTCTCAAAAGGAAGAATAGTTGTGAGGCACTCAATCAAGCTTGTGTCTGTTCTCAATCTGTTCTAAATACTGCAATTCGGTGGGAGTAAGAGCCGTTGTTCTTTCTAACAAGTTGAGGATTTATATCTCAAAAGGATATAGATTTCCTAATTGGTGAAGTCGGTCAGTGCGATCGCAAATTTCTTGAAGTCCGGGTTGATTGTCTAGCGGTACAGCAGTGAGAGCCGAGTGTTTGAAGGTGTACAAGTGCATAGTAACGGTGGGGATGTGTCGCATCCACACAGTTGCCGTTTTCTCGCCGACTGACTGAATGCGGCCTAACCTGCCGTTAACATCTTCGCGATCTGGCGCGTACACCTCTACTAAGGAACCAATTTTGAGCGTCAGGTGGTGGGCGATGGCAGGTTGCTTTTCAGGTTTTACCGAACGACATTGCCCCTGTAAAGTTTTGGCAACTTGAGCCGGACGACTACGAGCATCATTTGCCAGTATAATTGGTATATTGCCAACATCTTAGCTAAAAACATCATCGATTGGCTTATAAACAACTATGCCAACTTCAACGATCAATGTTCAACTCAAAGAAATTATTGCCCAAATTCGCCAGGGATTAGAAAATCTTTATGGCGAACAGTTAATCCGAATCATTCTCTATGGTTCCCAAGCCAGAGGCGATGCTAGACCGGACTCCGATATTGATATATTAATCCTTCTCAAACAACCCTTCAATTACTCCCAAGAAAGCGAGCGTATTTCTGTTTTGATTGCCGATATATGCTTAGAACATACCGTCGTGATTAGCTGTATGTTTGCCACACTTCAGAAGTACCAAGAGTATGAAAGCGGTTTCTTTCGCAATATCCGTCGCGAAGGAGTCCCAATATGAACCCAGAGCAACAAAGGTTACTTGATAAAGCTGATAGAACTTTGCAGGCTGCACGGGTTTTATGTGAGCAAGGCTTTTTTGATTCTGCCGCTTCCCGCGCTTATTATGTGATGTTTTACATAGTCACTGCATTTTTAGAGTCAGAGAAATTATCTTATTCTCGCCACTCCGCTGTCATCGCCGGTTTCGGTCAAAAATTTGCTCGTTCGGGCCGCGTTCCGGTGCAGTTCCATCGTTACCTAATAGATGCCCAAAAAACTCGATTAGAAGCTGACTATAACGCTGATATACAAATCTCACAAACAGACGCAGTGCAAACAATAGATCGGGCAGAAGAAATGCTCAACTTTGCTTTGGCAAATATTGATTCTATTCCTCCATCCTCTCCTTGATTGAGTAGATAGCCTGCTTTCCACTCCTGCACCCGCCAACTAAAGAAACCGGGTTTTTCAGCAGATTCAACACTGCGATTCAGTATTTTCGTAAAAAACCCGGTTTCTGGGCCTCCCTCTTTGAGTCCTATATATTAACTTTTATTATAAAAACTCCGATTTTGCGTAAAAATACCCCGCGAAATCCCAATACACAATGGAAGGCTTTCACCTTCGGAGCAAATTCACTCCCCAAAAACTATGACAGCCACAACTATGCCGATCGCCCCTATCGCCCCTTACAGCCACCGTCTAGCCACCGCAACCGACGCAAAGGATCTCGCCCCTCTCTGGCAAGCATTCGCTGCTGAACGCGAATCGATCGACCCCTCAATGCTAGTCAAACCTAACTTTGAATTTGAAAAATACGTCATCAATTAAATCAAAAAACCCCTTTCTTTCTGCTGGTTATTAGAACACAGCGACAGCATCATCGGTTGTCTATTTATCTACTATTACGACGAAGCCCCGCCTGCAAATCTCCCCGAATATTTGATTCAGCAACACCATGAGGCACTCAATCAAGTTTGTGTCTATCCTCAATCTGTTCTAAATACTGCAATTCGGTGGGAGTAAGAACCGTTGCTCTTTCTAACAAGTTCAGAATTTCGACTTCAAACGGGTCTAGATTTCCTAATTGGTGAAGTCGGCCAGTGCGATCGCAAATTTCTTGAAGTCCGGGTTGATTGTCTAGCGGTACAGCAGTGAGAGCCGAGTGCTTGAAGGTGTATGACTGCATAGTAACGGTGGGGATGTGTCGCATCCACACAGTGGCCGTTTTCTCGCCCACTGACTGAATGCGGCCTAACCTGCCGTTAACATCTTCGCGATCTGGCGCGTACACTTCTACTAACGAACCAATTTTGAGCGTCAGGTGATGAGCGATGGTAGGTTCACCTTCAGGCTTTACTTTTTGGTCGCGCCCCTGTAAAGTTTTGGCAACCTTAGCCGGACGGCTGCGAGCATCAATCGCCAAAGCGATGACCTGCTTCTTGGTCATCCCCGCAGAGCGATTCAGTATTTTCCACTTCATATCCTCTCCTCCAATAGAACTCAGGGTATCTACTGCTTTAGCAAACTGAGCGTCTCTGCGAATTGTTTTTGGGGATGCCTTGAACTGTGCCCCCAACTTTGTCTCTGTTTTCAAGTGGTCAAAATGACCACTTGATTTTCTGTCTCCGCCGCGGGACTGTTTGGTGAGTTCGTACCAAGTGCCGCGCAAATAGCTGACTGACTCAGACGTGAGATTGCGGCGGCCGAGTTGATTGAGGAGCATCCAAACTTTGACGGTGTTAGGGCTGTCGAAAGACATCTCTACAGTTTGGTAGGGGATGCCGTGCGCCGTACAAATAGCATAGCGGTTGTGACCGTCGATGAGAATTTTTTCCTCAGCCCAAACCACCAAAGGGTCCCGACACCCTTTCTCTTGAATGCTGGCTTCTAAGGTAGCAAACTCGCTGGCACTCAAAGGAGGGATGAGCGTTTGGAAATCAGGGTCAATCCGCAGGGAGTCTGCAACAGTGTGGTGGTGCTTTTGGGTTGAGCCGAGCAAAACTACTAAAGGTTGACGCTGCTCGCTGCCCGGTGTCTCCTGAGTTGGGTGCATTTCCTAGTGCCTCCTGAGATAAGTCAACCCCTGACTTGCCAGCCCCAAAGCCAGACACCAGATTGAAGAAGTTGACTCGTATAGGTTGATTCCATATTACCTATAGTACCACGGAATTATGCTCGTAATGTGGGATAATAAAGAAAAAAGTCGAAAGGATAATGTTGCAAAATGCCCCCAAGCAAAGGAACGCAGCTCCACCCCAACTCTCTAGCTAATTTAAAGTTAGGCGGAGGCGAACCTCGATATGAGGAGCCAAAAAAGCAAAGGAACATTCAGGTAACATCTGCAGGGTGGGAAGGTTTTCGCGCTATTGCTAGAGAGCGCGGATTGAGTTTGAGCGAGTTGATCGAACAGATTGGCAGGCGCAAGATTACTTTGACTGACGCCGAGGAACAAAGTCGCAAACAACCCACAGCCAATCTTTCAGGTATGGGGAGGCTTTGAATAAAGACGTACATTGCCGTCGGATGAGGAACAAACACAATGGTTCAATCACCTCCAAAACTTATAACTGTTGATGAATTTATTACAAACTACGGCGACAGCGATTGCTACGAACTGATTGATGGTGAATTAACCGAAATGGAACCAACAGGGCCGCACGAACAAGTATCCGGTTTTCTGGGACGAAAACTGAATGTAGAAATTGACCGCCTGGATCTACCCTACCTTATCCCCCCTCGCTGTCTCATCAAACTATTAGGAACAGCAACAGCATTTCGCCCCGATGTGCTTGTATTAGACCAAACTCGACTAATTAATGAACCTTTGTGGCAACAAGAACCTGTAATTACATCAGGTTCCTCAATTAAACTGATTGCTGAAGTCGTTAGCACCAACTGGCAGAACGATTACGCTCGCAAAGTTGAAGATTACGCCCTGCTTGGAGTGCCTGAGTATTGGATTGTTGACTATTTGGGCATTGGTGGCAGAGAATATATTGGCAAACCCAAACAGCCGACAGTTACAATTTGTACGCTGCGAGAAGACGAGTATCAAAAACAGTTGTTTCAAAATGACGATCGGCTTATTTCATCAATCTTTCCTGACTTGCAATTAACCGCACAAAAAATCTTCGCTGCCGGCAGATATGCTGCTATGTAGCTTATATCTAGGTAACGTCGGTAGGATGGAGGAAATTCGTGCGATCACAATTGAACGGGGATTGAGTCTCAACGAGTTGAGCGAACAGATTGGCAAGGGTCGGATTCCCCTTGGCGCTCAAGAAAGTAACTAATAGCTGGGTCAGGAAAAGGAGGGTGCATTCAAAAAAACTTTCTATCAAATCGTTACCATAAGTTGTTTTGAAATAAAAGACTAATTGGCTTGTTGATTCCCCGATCGTGCTAACTAACTCTCAAAATTTGCTCAATTAGGGAGACAACTTGCTGCGGTCGATGGTCAAAGTGCTTCTTGATTTGAAATTTTAACGAATCTGCTGGCACATCTTTTTTGTTGAGTTTCACGCGAATATGCTCACTTCGTGGGAGAGTGGAATTGAGCGCTCTAATAACGGTGCGGCATTGTCGAAGAGTCAGGCTATCGACTTGAATGAAGGGTAGATTTAATGTATCGGTATCGAGTTGAATATTAGAAGCAAATTCGGCTTTAAATTGTAGCGAAGAGGTGAGGCGCTGTTCTTCTGTGGGTTCTGGAGTTGCTGCCGATTCGGTAACAGCAGGAAAGGAAGCAATTTCATTGAGAAGAGGCACAAAATCTGGGGCAAGTTCTGCTGAGAGTTTTTCAGAATGATTCATCCGCTTCGATGCTAACAGCGTAGCGAGATAGTGAACAATTAAGCCACCGTAACCAAAAATTACCACAGTTTCAATTGTGAGGGTAAGAAAATGCTGAATAGGTTCGTACATGATTATAATTTGCAAGTGGAACATCTCTCAAACGCGCTCGCGTTTAATATCAAAGCTTTTTAACAAGAACAGTTATTTAATTTATTGCAAAACGGTTTTACGCTGACTTATTAAGTAACCTACATTCTCGGATAAAACCAATTAACTATATATAACTTACGGTTTGTAACTGTGTTGCAAAGGTTTGAGATTATTCGCATTACTTGCGGAAGCTTTCCTACGCTCGATGGTAAACTCCGTCAAGGGTTCAGAATGACATAATCAAGTTATTACTCCATAAGTGCTATTAACTAAATCCTTGTGAGAATGCGATCATAAATGTCGCAAATCGAACTGGTGCGGTGGGTGGGCGGGCCAAACAAATCCTGCTTGGAGCAGGATTTTATCCCCTTTATCGGGGGTCGTCATTGATTATTTGACAAAATCATCAATCTCTTCATTATCGTCAGTTGCCTTTTTCTTATGAGAAGCTTTGACTGCCGATTCGATATAACGGAAGTGCAAGTCAATCACTGCTTGCTCAGATGAAAGCCAGTAAACGTTGCTCAAGATTTCTTCAAGCATCTCGTCAGCCGAGTAGCCTTCATATTGCTTGTTAAACCAAGTATTGAACGCTTCCCAGTCAAGAGCTTTACCTTTCTGTAACTGTCGTTGTTTGGCACGTCCCGTTAACTCGCGGGCAACGTGCAAAAACATCTCGAAGCGCTGTTCTTCAAGAGTTTCTGCAAATTGCTTTTGCATCGGAGTTGGAGCGGATTTGCGATTAGCCATGATTAACCCTCAAGCGTGTTTTTTTTCACAACTAAAGCGACGGCAGTCTGCTAATTACAATTAATTCAAAAAATTTAGTGGGTGGGTGAGTGGGTAAAATTAAATTCACAACCAAGGTCCAATTTTCCTTGATTGTGAATTTGTTGGGTCTGCTTCCCAGAGCGTCCTGATTCGGACGGTGGCGACAATCATTACCCAGCATCGCGATTCGTGGAAAAGGCCTCGATAGAGGCAAAAAAATGCTCTGCTTTTTCAGCAGAGCTTTCTAGTCAAACTTTAGCAATTATTCGTCGTCTTCCTCAAATTCTTCGTCTTCGTCTAAACTAAAATCATCCTCCTCATCGTCATCATCCTCATCCTCATCCTCATCGCCTTCTTCGTCTTCGTCATCCTCATCAATTTCATCGAGTATGTCATCAATTTCATCATCTTCATCATCGAGTTCGTCGTCCTCATCGAGTTCTTCAGTATCTTCTTCTGAGGATTTAGCTAACTCGTTGCGACGCTTTAAGCTTTGAGCATTGAACTCCATTAAATCGGCAATGGCAGCTTGCGGGTTGTCAGCAATTGTATCGTAAAGTTGGCTCATCGCTAAGGCAACAACTTCGACACCATACTTGAGTTCCTCGGGCCGGCCAACTAGCTTGGGAAACACAGTATTGTTCCACTCTTGCCAGTCGAACTTTTTACCATTGCCATTACCGTTGCGCTTATTCAACTGAGCTTGAATATCCAATCCCAGTTTTTCGCGAATTGCGTGGCCAACCTTTGTCGAAATACGGCTATCGCGACGCTGAATTGTCACACCGTACTTCTTATGAATTGTATTGCGAATCTGTTTGACTAGCTCGACAGCAAGTTGCTCGGAGCTGAGGTTAAGTTGAGGTTTTGATTTAGCTCCATTGTTACTGCCGACTGTTTGACTGTTCTGTTTTTCGGGCGGTTTAGATTTAGCAGGCACTGGTGACTGAGAGCGATTTGGAGTGGCTGCTGTTTGTTTTTTAGTTGTGGCCATGATTGACAATTTAACTTACATAACATCAATTTATGAGTGCCGTTAGGCACAATTACCCCCTCCAGTTGAGGGGGAGAATTTCGCTCATTAGCAGGAAGTTAAATTTTAATTACATTAGTTAAATTTTATGTTAAATCTCCTGTAAGTAGTGGTGTATAACGCATGAAGATTTCCAATAACTGGTCTAACTTAAGAGTTATTCAAACTCCCATTATTGCCCTCGAATATTACAGTGCCGATCGCCAAACAATCTTGTCATCATTTCATCAGTACGCTAATGAGTGTTGTTTACCTGTTTATTATTGGAATCCGGGCTATGCAACTCTTCAACAGGTGCAGTCAACTCTTCAACAGGTGCAGTCAACTCTTCAACAGGTGCAGTGTTTCGATAAACATCTCCCAAATTTAGGTTTTCACTCAAACATGACAAGCGTTTCAGATGCTTTTTCAGAGATGTATAATAGTGAATGCGTCCTCTGCAAAACTGAGCTATCTGTCGAAAGCGATGTCCTGCAATTTCTGCTGGAAAATGACTGCCCCGGTATCTTTTTGTTAGAGGATATTTTGGAATCAGAGAGTAGCGAACAGCCTCTTATCCGCCGTTATTCTCAATTGGCTAACGCATTCTTTGAACTGAAAGGGCGTTGGGCCCACCAATATTGGGTACTGCTGGGTGAGTACATCCAACTGCCATCAAAGCTAAGTCCATTAATTCCTCTACTCAAATGTCCGTTACCCGATCGTTTTGAAGTCGAAGTTCTTGTAGATAATTTTTGCGATCGCAATTGTTCCCTTGATTTTGGTTCAGATGCGGTAGCTGCTAAAAAACGGCTGGCTGTTTCTAGTCTAGGGCTGCCACAGGCTGAAATTGAATTAGTGTTAGATCGATCGCTCTCTGTGACCGCTTCAGTTGTCCAAATCGCACAGTTGGTATTAGAGCATAAAATATCGCAACTTCGAGACCAGGGGTTGGAGTTCATTGCTTCTCCAGACGTGCCTCATGCTGGCGGTTTAGATTTATTAGACGCTTATTTGAGCGAAGTCGTAAAGCTGTCAGAAGCTGATGCCAAGAAATATCACCTCAGACCCCCCAAAGGAATGCTGCTGTGGGGGCCGCCGGGGACGGGCAAAAGTTTGAGTGCAAAGCTAGCTGCTAAGAAATTAGGTTATGCGCTTTTAGCAGCAAGTTGGGGCAATATTCTAGGTTCTTCTAATCCCGATCGCGCTCTCAACAAAATGCTGGATACAGCCGATAATTTGGGCGGCTGCGTGTTGTTCTTTGACGATTTTGACAAGGGTTTTTCTGGCTGGGCATCAAATGCTGATGGCGGTGTAGCTAGGCGGCTGTCGCAGAAATTGCTCACATGGATGCAGGAGCATGAAAGCCCCGTGTTAATGTTAGCTACTGTTAACCGCTTAGAAATGCTGCCGGCTGAACTTATCCGCAGATTTGACGACGGCGGAATCTGGTTTGTGGATTTGCCGCACAGCGGCGCTCGCTATGAGATTTTCAATTTGCATTTGGCTAAGTATTTCCCAGAGCAGTTTGGGGAAGGAAAAGAGAATCTTTGGAGCGACAGACAGTGGTATTTGCTACTATCTGATTATGCCGGAGCAACGAGTGCTGAAATTGCGATCGCAGTTAAACGCTGTGCCCAGCGAGCTTATTGTGAAGGGCGACCTGGTAAAATTGAATTGGCCGATCTGCGTTATCAGAGAACTCAGTTTGTGCTATCGTCTGAGCGTTCTTCTGAAGATATCCAGGGGATTCGCAACAAAGCGTCCTTTGCTCGGCCTGCTTCTGGGAGGGATGGGTCTAAATTTGCGGCGGCAGAGCAAGAATTATTCGAGTATCGGCCACCTGCTTACGAGAAAAGTTGAGTGTACGATCGACAGCAATAGCAGGGTTTTATTGGGACCGAAAATCAATTCCAAGATTTCTGCCGCATTAGATGGTACGGTGCAAACAAGAGAAGTATTCGCATCTTACTCTTATTACTTCGGACGCATTTATCTCGCTATTGCTTAAAACCATTGTGGGATACAATACATCGGTGTGATATAGCTATCAATTCCCTTCAATCTCCTTCGACTTCCACAACCAACTGATAAACTCCCAAACTCGGATGTTCGCCAAGCAGCCGCCAACAATATCCCTCAATTGTATTAAAGTTAGCTATTTTTTCTTTAGTTCCTCTGCTTCTTTTTGCAGCATTGCTAGCTGAAATTCAAATCAATCCATGTTTGATTCGGAGATGGCTGATTGGCTACTATTCAGAAATTGCCGGTTGGGTTGGCACAATTTTTGAGAGATATGCGGTTGATTATTTTTGGATTGTTGATAGTTTTGGAGACAATCTTTTTTACGCAAAAGTTGGTGACGCCGGAATTGTTTAAGCGGTGGAAGAATGGCGATCGCCATTCTGTTTTAAATTAGATTAATAGAGGTTGCAATTCCAGATTGTCCCTTTTTAATTAAATCCTTTTGTTCCTGCCGATCGATCGCGGTAGACAAAATCTTCTTTGTGCACGGACAATCTATCTAACACCGATCGAATTTGAGAGTGTTGGGGTGAAAGATGGCAAACAGGATCGGTAGCCCGTGCATCTTGGGTTAACAGAAATGCTTGACAGCGACAACCACCCCAATCCAAGGTTTTACGATCGCAACTCTGACAAGGTTCCGGCATCCAATTCGTGCCGCGAAATCGATTCATTCCCGCAGACTCAAACCAAATCCAATCAAGCGCGCGATCGCGAATATTGCCAAACTCAATATCGGGAATTGCCATTGCCGCTTGGCACGGTAAACCGTCGCCATTGGGAGTAATAATTAACGTCCGATTCCCCCAACCGCCCATGCAAGGTTTGGGATATTGAGCGTAGTAATCTGGAATAACATAGAGAATTCCCATCGGAATTTTGCGCCTTTGTTGAGCTGCTTTCACCACTTGTTCCGCGCGGGCTAACTGTTCGCGAGTCGGCAATAAAGCATCCCGATTGTGCAGCGCCCAACCGTAGTATTGAGTGTTTGCTAATTCAACGCGATCGGCTTGCAACATCTCGGCCAGCGATAGCATTTCCTCAAGGCGATCCAGATTCTGACGGTGTAAAACAAAGTTCAATGTTAGCGGCAAACCTAACTCTTTTACCAGTTGAGACGCAGCGATTTTTTGGTCGAACGATCGCGTTCCGGCAATGCGATCGGACTGCGCCGCGAGGCTATCTTGAATGCTAATTTGAACGTGATCTAAACCCAGGTTTTTTAAATTTGCCGCCCGTTCTTTTGTGAGTAAAGTTCCGGCCGTAACTAATGTCGTGTAAAGTCCTAACTCGGCCGCGGTTTCCACCAATATTTCTAAGTCTTTGCGTAGCAAAGGTTCTCCACCAGTCAGCCCCAACTGCAAAATACCCAACTTTCGAGCTTGCCGGATTACTCGCAACCAATCCTCTGTCTGGAGTTCTTGCTGGTAAGAATTATCGCTCCAATTTATCGGATTCGAGCAGTAAGGACAGCGCAAAGGACAGCGATAGGTTAACTCTGCAACCAAGCTAAAAGGTAGCGCAATTTCATTCATTTAAAAAACCTCGCTGCGAAATTTGAGCGATTAGTTGGCGGACATCTGCTTCTACATTGGGGCTAGCAAACTGCGCGGATAACTCTGCAATAATTTCGTCGGTCGTATGGTGGCGATCGCACAGTTTTAAAATTGCCCAAGCCGTTTTATTCAGTTTGACTGCGCCTTCGGGAAACAAGAGAAAATGCTGTTGCCTGATCTCATCCCAAAACAGCCGCACTCCACAAGCAAGATAGGGATAACTGTTACCATTCATTAGTTTTCAAGATAGTTGACAGTTGATAGTTGACAGTTGATAGTTGATAGTTGACAGTTAGTAATTGTCCCAATCTCCCAATCCCCCAATCCCCCAATCTAAAATCTTCCCCTCTTCCCCTCTCCCCTCATGTTTCTGAGGGACGAGTGTCTCCTCGTTCGATCGCTTCAAGCTGGCTCCACAACAGATCGCATTTGAAAATTAATGCCCGAACAGCTTTCTGTTGCATCTCAACAGTCTGACAGTTTTGCACCACTAAATTCAGTGCGTAGCGAGCATCTTGAGGGGCTTGATGCAATCGCACTCGGAAATAATCAAATCCACTCGGATCGATCCATGAATAGTATTTTTCCAACGCAACCAATCGATCGCGAATTGCATCAGGTCCAAACAACTCTGTCAGCGAAGATGCGATCGCTTCAATCCAAGGTTTAGTCTTGCAGAAATTGACATAAGCATCGACAGCATATCGCACTCCGGGCAAAACATTTCCATCGTCCAACAGTCGATCGCGCGACAGTCCCACCGCTTCACCCAATCGCAACCATGCTTCAATTCCTCCTGCTTCCGCACCCCTAACGTCGCGATCGATATTCCGGCCGTCATGGTCGATAATGCGTTGAATCCACTCGCGCCGCACTTCTCGATCGGAACAATTCGATAAAATTGCAGCATCTTTAAGCGGAATATTGCGTTGATAATAAAAGCGATTAATTACCCAGCGCCGAACTTCTTCTGGAGTCAATTCTCCTGCATTCATGCGTTGGTGAAACGGGTGCAGGTGGTGGTAGCGGTGGTGTTGCTGGCGCAGCAAATTCTCGAATTCAATCGGTGACAATAATTCTTGCATGGTTCGAGCGGATCTAGTTTGTGATGAATTTATCATTGCATATTTTCAGGATTGCTATATCTCGCCTCCGCTCGCTCGACCTAATAAAAAAGGCTGGCATTACGGAAAATCATTTGTGAAGTTCTTACTCCCGATCGAGCGAGTTTGGGGAATTTTTGGGGTAAAAAATTTATGAATCATTTATGATTGCCCTATCACAAATCAAACATTAATCCATCACAACCAATTTCAACCTCTTGACTTTCAACTGCTTGTCGCTCAGGAGAATTTGGAATTAGAATTGGATTGGTATTGTTGATATGAACTAAAATTTTGCGCGACCCAGTTAGTCCTTCAAGCTGCCGCAAACTGCCTCGCTCTCCCGATAAAGGTAAATGTCCCATTTGCAGTGCCGATCGCGCTCCAACACTTAAGGCTGGAAGTTCGTCATCAGTCCAAAACGTGCCGTCGATCGCGATGCAATCGCTGGCATTTAAACGGCGCTGCATTGTCTCGTCGATCGCCGCCAATCCGGGTGCATAAGTTAGAGTTTTACCAGTGCTGATATCGCGAATTGTCAATCCTACGCCCCAAACTTCATCCGGCGATCGATCTTCGTTCTGCATATATTTCGGCGGTTTTGTCGAAAGTGCAAAAGCCTCGACTTCCAGATCCGATGCCAGCGAGATGGCAGCATCTAGAGGCGACCAATCGACACCGCAATAATTTTGCAGTGTCGAAAATAATGGATAGCCGGTTGTCAGGGCGAATTTGACTCGATCTGAACTGTAAATTTTTAAAGGATGCGATGATTCCCGCAACAACATCAACCCAGTCGTATGGTCGATTTCAGCATCCGTTAAAATGATGCCAGCAAAAGGCAGCGAGCGCCCGTTTTGCGGAGCAAAACAGTTGTGCGCTCTCATTAGTTCAATTTGCTGGCGCACGTCCGGCGAAGCATTAATTAAAAACCAATCCCCGCCGTTCGATCGAATTGCGATCGATGATTGAGTTAGCGCTGTTGCCCGGCCCGATCGACTCGCTTCACAGCCCCGACAATGACAGTTCCATTGGGGAAATCCCCCGCCCGCCGCTGCTCCCAAAATTCTCACGATCATCTATCAAAATCCGTTAAAAATAAGAATTCTGAATTCAGAATTCAGCAGCCAGAATCAAATCGACCTCAGTTATTAGTCGGTTCCAGCCGAATCAATTTACCGTTCGAGTCATCTGTGAGAACGTACAGCAACCCATCTGGACTTTGCCGCACATCCCGCACCCGCTGCCCGATGCTAATTTCTTCCTGGCGGAGGACATTTCCTGCTGCATCGAGCTCGATCCGCCGCACGTCTTGAGAAACTAAGCCCCCGGCAAACAGATTGCCCCTCCAAGCAGGAAAACGATCGCCAGTATAAAATGCCAGTCCAGAAGGAGCCACTGCCGGAGTCCAAACGACTTTTGGATCTACCATACCGGGGCGCGATCGCTCCTGTGAAATCTCGCCGCCTGCATACTCCTGACTGTGGGTGACGAGCGGCCATCCATAGTTTTTGCCCGCTTCAGCTAGATTCAATTCATCGCCGCCGCGCGCCCCGTGTTCCGTTACCCAAACTCGTTTTGTTCCCGGATCGAAGGCTATCCCTTGAATATTGCGGTGTCCGTAACTCCAAATAGCCGGATCTGCATTGGCATTTGTTGCGAAGGGATTATCGCGAGGAATTGAACCATCATCGTTTAACCGCACTATTTTGCCCAGACGGCTGCCTAAATTCTGTGCTTGCTTCCGAATCAGAGCGCCTTCTAGCTGCACCGGTGGATTTCCGCCATCTCCGATCGCGACTAACATGGTGCCATCCGGCAGCCACAGGATGCGCGATCCAAAATGTTGCGTACCCGACTTGACTTGAGACACCTCGAAGATGACGCGCAAATCCTGCAAAGCTTTGCCGTCAAATCTCGCTCTGGCAATGCGAGTCCGATTCGCATCGGCGGTGCCCGAGGCGTAAGTCAGATACACAAATCGATTTTCGGCAAATCGAGGGTGAATGGAAACATCCATCAATCCACCTTGGCCTGATGACATCACGGACGGCACGCCCGCGATCGGAGTTGGTTCCAACACCCCATTTTTCAGCAACCGCAGTCGCCCTGCTTTTTCCGAAATCAACATACTGCCATCGGGCAGCCATGCCATGCCCCAGGGGCGTTCTAACCCTTCCGCGACCGTTGCTTGCTTGAACCCCTGAGCCGTGCTGCTTGGAGATACTGCTTGAACGGGGGATGCTTCAGCAGTAGGGGCAGCAGTAGGGGCAACAGTAGCCGTATTTGGGGGAGCGACAGAGCAAGCTGCGATCGTGATTCCAGCACTTGCCAGCCCAATCCTCAGAATTGAGTGTTTTATCAACAAAAGCATGATAGTTATTTCCTGCTATTGCTGGTTGTAGATGTAGGCGGTGACTTCCAAACACAAATCGAATTCTTCGAGCTCTGGTTTTTCCCAATCTTCAGAAGTGCGGATCGGCTGCCGAGATTCAGGGCGATCGTCGCTAGCTGAATTTTGCTGTGAGGTTTGAGATTGGTTTTGCGTTGCCATGAAAATTCTCCTAAAACTTAAAGCTGTGTTCGGAGCGTGCTTGATGCTGTTGCAATTTCCATTTATAGCGCAAAATGTGACATCCTCCCACACCAAATCAAAGATTATGGTATGGGCTTCCCAACATCACTGTTGGAAGATTTCCTAGTTCTTCCCCTGCGGGATTTCGCCTCTGACGGCGACTGACTTTCATCAATCCCCGGCAGACCGACTGCATAGGCATTTTCTATTCCGCAAAGTCCTTGCGTACTAATGAGTTCTAAACCACGCAACCTAATAACTTCGGATGCTGCGTGATCTCTATCGGTTTGATATCCGCACTCACCACATTTATGAACTCGTTCGGAAAGCTCTTTTTTACCCGTATGTGTGTTGCACTTAGGGCAAGTTTGAGACGTTCCATCTGGATTGACGCGACAAAAATAGATTTGATGCTTCTTGGCGACCCACTCCAACAGATTGAGAAATTGACCAAAAGCAGCATCCAAGGTATGTTTTCTCAACATCCCCCTGGACATCGCTTTCAAGTTCAAGTTCTCAACAAAGACCATCCCAATACCTTCCTTGGTACACAGATGGTTAGCCAGTTTGAATTGCCAATCCTTCCGAACTCTAGCGATGTGGTTGTGGAATCTGGCAACCTTGATTCGAGCTTTCTCACGGTTCTTAGAACCCTTTTTCGTTCTGGCATACTTACGTTGCAGCAATTCCAGCTTGCGGTACAAGGATGTCAGGAATCGGGGTCTAGCAATAAACTCTTTATCCGAGGTTGTCAAAAACTTGGACAATCCCAAGTCGATACCCAGCCCATCTCCATGCGGTTGAGCGTCAGGTATCGACACATCAGACTCAATTGTTACTACAACTTCCCACCTATCAGCTTTCCTCAATATCCGTGCTTGCTTAACCACAAACCCCTCTGGGATAGGTCGATGCAAGTTGATAGGCATCTTCCCAAGTTTGGGCAAGCTTATCTGCCATCCCGTAATAGGATTGGTTTTGAATTGAGGAAAGAGCATGGACTTGATTTGTCCAAACTTCTTGAAGCGAGGAAAGCCAAACCCCCGCGACTGAAAATAATTCCAAGCATCATGCAATCTACGAATAGTAGTTTGCAGAACTTGAGAAGGGGCTTCGCCCAACAACGAGAACGTTTTCTTCGCTTTGGGAAGTTCGTTCTGTTGAACGTAATAGGTAGGGAATGGCTTGTCGGCTGGAACGATGTATTCTCTCTCCAGCGAACAATAATCTAAACTACATTTACGCGAATTGACCCAATCTTTGATTTCTCGCAAGGCGTAGTTATAAACCTTGCGAGAAATTTCCAACCAATGAAGCATCGTTTCTTCTTGGCTGGCGTCGGGATAAATTCGGTAGCAGTAGTTCATGATCAGAGTCATGCAATCAAGTCTAACACAGAATTGCAAATCTATAAATCTATACCTGCTACCGATTTTACGCCTGATTGACCGGATAAAATCGGTGTGGGGGTGTCCATGTATCCCAACACCAAATCAAAGATTATGGTGTGGGACTTATTGATCCCCTAGACCCCCTCGAATAGTTAAAAAGCGACCAGCCTATCGGAGGGATGAATCCGCGATCGATAACAGTCGATCCTTTGTCTTTCGCCAGGACTCAGGGGCGGTAAAAGCTTCATCTATTAATGACAGAAATATTTGAGGGACTGCTGCATTATTGTTGCCAGGAAGTCCCAGCACTTTCTTGAAATGCCGTCGTAAGTGAGCCAGACACTTCTGTTGGGCTGCAACTTTCCCAACATTATAAACGCTGAAATCATCTGAGCTTAAGGCTCCTGCAAGTTTTGTACCCAGCATGGTTTCTACTTCCACACGTCACAAAAGTATTTGCCGCATGAAACAAACAGAATCCTTCTCCACTAGCCGTCCATAGCCATTCTTTAAGCCCTGAGACAGATGTGGGGTGAGCTAATTTCGGTTCTGTGTACTCGTCCAAACCCTTTGCGGGTTCTCCCCGTCAAGACCTGGTTGTCCGCTTGGTTTCTTTTTTTGGTCTGCTTCTGGTTTAACTGTTGGTTTATCGGGTTTTTGGAT
The DNA here is from genome assembly GCF_036705565.1 of Microcoleus sp. AT8-B5. NCBI lineage: Bacteria > Bacillati > Cyanobacteriota > Cyanophyceae > Oscillatoriales > Microcoleaceae > Microcoleus > Microcoleus sp. AT8-B5. Next base: position 274 of record NZ_JAUBUY010000040.1, on the reverse strand, counting down.
CGGAGCCGTTGATGGGGGTTTGGATGAAGTCTGACTGGTGGTTCGACTTTTGCCCGCAGCAATAGCTAGTTTTTCTTGCAATTGTGCAATAATTTTTTGCAGATCCAGTACCATTTCCACTCTTTCAGCTTGGCTCAACCGCTCGATTTCGGTTTTTTTCTGCTCTCTGGTGGGTGCGGGCTTTTTCATTCTTTTATTAGACCTCTTGCAAAAAAGATATATGTTATAATCAGAAGTTTTAATTTTAATCGGCTAGAGCTAACTCATGATTGTA